>JBDNIH010000267.1:0-8902 GCA_041688385.1 Bacteroidia bacterium | reverse complement strand
TAGGTCCCGATAAGGTGACGCGTATTCTGAACCCTGTTACCTACGGTTTAAACTAAATAACCATGAAAAAGCTGCTGTTCGTAATTTTTGCACTGTTGCTCGTCAACGATGTTGTTGTAGCTCAAAGTCAGCAAATTGAAGTGATTGACGGTGCCTACCAGCGCCAGCAGTACAAAAAGCGTCCACCTGTCCCCTTGGCCTATATCCGGGAGTCAGATGTAATGTTCAGCTGGAATGTACTGCGGGTAATCGACCTCAACCAAAAGCCAAACCTTATCTTCACTTATCCGAAGAGTATGTTGATCAATACTTTGATTGATGCACTCAAAGGCGGTGAGCTCGAAGGATATCTTTTCAAAACAGAGGAGCTGTTTCCAGAGAACGCAATTACTTCTGATGAAATTCTTGCCACGTTAGAGAGTTATGATACGCTATTGGTAACAAATCCGATTACTTTATTGCCAGAACAGCGCGTTGAAAAGACGGAATTTAATCCCAATGATGTGGTGAAATACCGTATCAAAGAGGAGTGGGTGTTCGACAAACAAATAAGTACTATGGTAGTGCGTATCATCGCCATTGCACCGGTGCAAAATTTGAAGTCGGAAGGTCAGGTTGTGGGTGAACTGCCTATGTTCTGGGTGTACTACCCTGCCATCCGTAATATTATCGGTTCAACGGAGGTATTTAACTGGAGAAATGATGGCCAGAAAGTATCCTTTGATGATATTTTTATCCGTCGCCATTTTGCGAGTTATATCTACAAAGAGTCGAATGTGAAAGACTTGCGTATTGAAGATTATGCCGCTGGCAAAGACATATTACGCGAGGCCGACAAAATAAAATATAAAATAATAGACTTCGAACAAGCGCTTTGGGAATACTAAGCGGTCGAACGTTGTACAAAGCCTGTTTGCGAAAGGAAACAGGCTTTTTTATTATTGATTTTTTTTTAGATACAGGGCAACTAAGTAGACCAGAAGACTGTTAGTTTGCCATGACCGGCTACCGTTTTACCCAGTTCGTTGCAGATCCTGCGTCTGATAAAAAAGGCTTCGAGAAGCTTATGCCAATTTTTTTAGAAGTGCTTACCTACACCTCGGGTGATGTTTCTGAGGCATTTTCTTGGCTCAATGAGCTCGATAAACAATATAAGCTGACGGATGATACCTACGGAATGGGGGATTTTATTGAGGAACTCAAACGTAAGGGCTACCTGAAAGAGGCCGAGAACGCTGATTTAACCATAACGCCTAAAGCAGAAAAAAGCATTCGGCAACGATCATTGGAGGAAATTTTTGGTCGTTTAAAACGGTCTAATCCAGGCAACCACAGCTCTGCGCATTCAGGGCAAAGTCAGGAACAAACTGCTGACCGCCGGCCTTTTCGTTTTGGTGATAGTAATGATCAAATCGACTTCACCGATTCCATACGGAATGCACAAGTGAATCATGGTTTAGGGTCGTTCACCCTCACAGAGGCTGATTTGGAGGTCAGGGAAACCGAGCACTACGCGCAAACCTCTACGGTATTGATGATAGACATATCTCACAGTATGATACTGTACGGCGAAGACCGTATTACGCCTGCGAAAAAGGTTGCTATGGCCTTGTCGGAGCTGATATTGCGCAAATACCCTAAAGACACACTCGACATCGTTACTTTCGGCGACGATGCTACGCCAATAGCAATTAAAGATTTACCCTATCTACAAGTTGGGCCATATCATACAAATACTGTTGCGGGTTTAGAGCTGGCGATGGATTTGTTACGGAAGCGAAAAAATCCGAACAAACAGATTTTTATGATCACCGATGGGAAGCCCAGTTGTTTGAAGGAATGGGACGGGAGTTATTACAAAAACAGCTTTGGTTTGGACAGACGTATTGTTAACCGCTGTTTAGATTTAGCCAGCCAATGTAAAAAGGCAAAAATACCAATTACCACTTTTATGATTGCACGTGACCCATATTTGCAGCAGTTTGTCGCGGATTTTACCGAAATCAATCAAGGAAAAGCGTTTTATAGTGGTTTGAAAGGATTGGGAGAATTCGTTTTTCATGATTATCAGCGCAACCGACGTAAAAACGTTCGCTAACTGCTATTTTTGGCTGTATGGCCGGCCTCTATTTACACATACCCTTTTGTAAGCAAGCCTGTAATTACTGTGATTTTCATTTCAGCACTTCTTTAGGACAGCTCGAAACGTTAACAGCGGCTTTACACCTGGAATTGGAACTACGGGCAGCCGAATGGAACGCAGAAAACATCTCGACCATTTATTTCGGGGGAGGAACCCCTTCTCTGTTGCCTGGTGAAAAGCTGAATGGCATTATGGAAACCATTCATCGATTGTTTCGGGTTGAGGCCAATGCAGAGGTAACCTTGGAAGCCAATCCCGATGACCTTAGCATCGGGAAGCTGAATGAGTTCAAGGAGGCCGGTATTAATCGCCTCAGCATAGGCATACAGTCTTTCCGTGACGACGACCTGCAGCGGATGAATCGGGCGCACAGCGCGCGTGAGGCCCTGCATTGCATACGTCTCGCCAGAGAGATGGGGTTCGAAAATTTGACGGCAGATTTGATATACGCCCTCCCCGAACTAACCGATGCAGATTGGGTTGCTAATGTAGATCAGCTTATGGCTATGCAATTGCCTCATTTTTCTGCTTATGGTCTTACTGTTGAAGAAAAAACACCATTGGAAGCCTATATCAGGAAAGGTAAAATTGCAGCTGTTCCCGATGAGGTAGCGCCTCGCCAATTCGAACTGTTGATGGATATGGCAGCTTCCCATGGTTATGAACACTATGAGATTTCTAACTTCGCGAAGTTAGGTCATCAAGCTAAACACAATAGCAACTATTGGAATGGCAGTAAATATTTAGGCATAGGCCCATCTGCACACTCTTTTGATGGAGAAAAACGATGGTGGAATGTATCGAACAATAGCAAGTATATCAAGTCTATTCAAGCCGGTATTTTTCCAGCTGAGTCGGAAATACTCGATTTACGAACACGGTACAACGAGTACGTACTTACCTCCTTACGCACGGCAAAAGGCGTTTCGTTGACAACGCTTGAGCAAAAATTTGGCACAGAGTTACATCGCTTTTTTTTGAACGTATTACTTGAATGCGAGCCATTGTGGTATAGAATATTAGGTGATAGTGTAGTATTAACTCGGGCAGGCAAACATTTTGCCGACCGTATTGCGAGCGATCTTTTTATATTAGGAGATGATTTCATTTGACCCTTCACGCGTAAATTGGTCGCAGCCAATGGATATTTCATTGCCTTTGCAGTCTGGTGCCGATAACCCCAATGCTTTTTACATTGCACAGCCAGAGTTTTGGCCATTTGTTGCTGGTAGCTTCGTTGGGAATGTGGCAGATGGGGGAGCATGCAACGTAAATAATATTCGCTTTAGTCCACATGGAAATGGCACACACACGGAATGTGTTGGACATATCACCGCGCATTTTGTGAGTTTGCAGGACTGCTTGAAACGGTTTTTATTTCCTGCGGCCTTAATCTCTATTACGCCGGATAAGGCAGCTTCAGGTCAGATAATCAGTCTAGTTGCGTTACAACTGGCCTTGGGCGAACGGCGTCCGGAAGCTGTGGTGATACGTACCTTGCCCAATACAGCTCAGAAAAGACGGCAACAATACAGCGGCACAAATCCGTGTTATTTTGCTCCCGAAGCCCTGGCGTGGCTAAATGAAATTGGGGTACTTCATTTGCTCACCGACTTACCCTCGGTTGACAGGGAGGAAGATGAAGGCCTTTTATTGGCACACCATACCTTTTGGGGTTATCCGAAAGCAACGCGGTTAGAAGCCACAATCACAGAAATGACTTTCGTTCCGGATGGCATACAGGATGGCGATTATTTGCTGAACTTGATGATTGCATCGTTTGCAAACGACGCTAGTCCAAGTAAGCCAGTATTGTACCCTTTTTTACCTTAAAATCAACTGAATTTAAGTCCAAAGGTTCCGTTTCGGTGCTGGATGGTAGCAAACCTTTCCTCAAGGGCTTTGCGATGTTTGGGGAGTAGTAAGCTGATATTAGTTGCTTTGCTGCGTAGATATTTTTGCTCGTGTTTCCGGTAGATATACAGTGTTTTCCGTAAGCCGCCATATTCCTTTTTGATAACAAAACCTGCAAATTCATCCATCGGTATCACCAAATGAAAATGTTTGTCGTCTTCCTTATCGGTGCCAACAAAAATCTGGCTTTGCACAAAATCAAAGCAGACATAGGTAGGTGCGATTATGAGCCAGACCACGACCAAACTGGCAACAGCTGCACCCAAAATGAGGTAGGTTGTTCCGGCAGGTAGATTGCTTTCAAAAACGACATAAACGCCCATTCCCATGACACCAAAGGCACAGAGTCGGAACAAGAACATTTGCCGGAGATTTTGAACCGCTTGCATTAATTTAGGTCGTAATTAGCCATAAGACCCTTTATAAAGTCAGCCGTGGCTACATCTTCCCAGTTTTGACGGATAGCTGGTCGTGCCATTACCTCGTCCATGATACGCTCTTGCACTTGACCAAGCCGCAATGCTTCCGAATAACGGATGTCAGGGCTAAAGGTTACCATTGTATACAGCGGTATCCATTTGTCTGGATATAAGGCGTAAATTTTTGCTTCAATTTTTTTACGGAGTAGGAAATCTGCATCTGCTACTTTATCTCGCATTTCGATGAAGTTGGCTTTGGCGAGGTCGGCGATGGCATCCCCATCGGGTTTGCGTAATTCTTCGTAGGAACTCAATATTTCCGGCCAATTTTCGGCATAACGGTCGATAAGTTCGTCAAGTACAAATACATCTTCAAAGCCAGAATTCATCCCTTGGCCGTAAAAAGGCACAATGGCGTGGGCCGAATCACCTATTAAAGCAGTGTGATCGCCATAAACCCAAGGACTACATTTTACTGTAACCAAAGAGGAGGTGGGATTATCGAAAAAGTCATCCAGCAAAGTCGGCATGAGGGGTACCGCATCCGGCATAGTGCGGTTGAAAAATTCAGTCACCGCTTCCCGTGTCGTAAGTTGGGCGAAGGAATTTTCACCTTCAAAAGGAAAAAAGAGGGTGCAGGTAAAGCTGCCATCTGGATTTGGTAAGGCAATCATCATATAACTGCCACGTGGCCAAATGTGGAGGGCATTTTTCTCCATCAGGAACTCACCGTTTGGGCCAGCGGGTATGGTCAGCTCCTTATAGCCTGCCGTCAAATAATCTTGACTGTAGTCGAAACGATCGCGTTTCTGAAAACTTCCACGCAAAGCAGAAAATGCACCATCGCTACCAAAAAGTAAATCGTAGGGCACCGACATCTTCTGACGTGTATCATCCTTTTCGAAATGCACTATTTTTTCGGCCAAATCCACATCGGTGCTTCGCATACTAAAATGAATGCGTACACCTTCGTTTTCGGCCAAATCAATCATCTTATAGTTTAAGCCACCTCGCGAAACCGAATAAATGGCCTGTCCTTCTTTGCCATAAGCCTGGTAGCTGAGTTGTCCTTTTTCGTCATGCATCATTCTGCCGTACATTGGGATGCCTACCTTGCGGACTTCATCGGCCAAACCTACTTTTTCTAAAGCCCTAAAACCACGATCACTAAGCGCAAGGTTAATCGAGCGCCCACCATAGGCACCTGCTTTACGCAAATCGGGCCTGCGTTCGTAAATATCGACCGCGTAACCCCGGCGACGCAAATAAACGGCAAGTAGGGAGCCCACGAGGCCAGCTCCGAGCAAGGTAACGTTTTTCATAAGCGCTAATTTACGGAAGAAAGCCGCTGAGTTGGCTATTTACGCTCCCTTTGATAAATGGATTTTTCAGCAATTTGTACCGAGATTGGCCTTAAAGTCGAATAATTAAACGAACAACCGTCCGCCGCCTATCCGTTGTAACGTTTGATACCATCTTCAAGCAGTTTGACCAACCAATAAACGTCTTCGAAACTATTGTATAACGGCACAGGTGCCACTCGTATAACATCGGGCTCGCGCCAGTCGGCAACTACACCATTTTCTGTGAGATGGTCGAATAATTTCCGACCGTTAAGCGTAGCAAAGATGGAAAGTTGACAACCTCTGGCTTCTGGATCTTCCGGCGTTAAGACCTTCAATCCAGCTGCTGGATATTTTTTTTGCAGTTCATCGAGCAAAAACGCAAGATAACCGGTGAGTTTAACTGCTTTCATGCGCAGCTTATCCATGCCTACTTCATCGAAAATATCGAGTGCGGCCAGGTGCGGAGCCGATGCCAGCACTTGGGCATTACTCAACTGCCAGCCAGCTGCACCAGGCATGGGCTGAAAGCCTTTTTTCATTTGAAAACGTTCATCCTCACGGTGCCCCCACCAGCCGGCAAATCGAGGTAATTCGGGTTTGTTGCCATGTTTATTGTGTATAAAAAGGCCACTCGGGCCACCTGGGCCACTATTCAAATATTTGTAGCTGCACCAAACAGCGAAGTCAACCCCCCAATTATGCAACTGCAGCGGCACATTTCCAGCAGCGTGCGCAAGGTCGAAGCCAACGACTGCGCCAGCGGCATGACCGGCCTGGGTAATAGCTGCCAGGTCGAATAATTGGCCTGTATAGTAATTCACCCCGCCTAGCATGACCAGCGCAGTTTCATCGGCATGGTCTTGTATGGTTTGTAAGATGTCTTCGGTGCGCAGCGTATATTCTCCTGGTCGGGGCAACAACTCAATGATGCTCTGCTCAGGTTCCAGCCCGTGAAATAGGATCTGGCTTTCCACGGCATATTGATCTGAAGGGAATGCGCCACCCTCCATTATAATTTTGAATCGTTTGCCTTGTGGTCGGTAAAAACTGACCATCGCCAGATGAAGATTTACGGTAAGGGTATTCATTACCACCACCTCACCGGGGAGGGCGCCTACAAGCCTGGCAGCCTTTTCAGTGAATAATTTGTGGTGATGCATCCATGGATTTTTACCTCTGAAATGACCTTCAACGCCATGAGAACTCCAGCTTTCGAGCTCTGTTTCGAGATATTGACGAACACTTTTCGGCATTAAACCGAGAGAATTGCCTGTGAAATAATATACATCCTTGCCTTGGTGCTGGGGGATATGAAACCGGGATCTGTACTGAGCTAGTTCATCTTGTAAATCTAACTTTATGGCAGAATTCAGCTCGTTTTGGTATGTTTCCATAGATTTAACGCAGATTTCGCGGAGTTAAAAGAGTTTCACTGAGCTTTGGAATTTATTTTCCTTTTTATGCCGTCTTTTGAGGAGGCTACATTAAAGTTAATAAGCAATCCCAGTGGCTTTTCAGCCATGCGAAGATAACTTACGAGTTGTGCTTCATGCACAGGTAAAATAGTTTCTATAGCTTTTATTTCTATGATGAGTTGATCTGCGACTAAAAAGTTAACTATCAATACCTCATCCAAAGTTTTGCCTTTATAACAAACAGTAAATGCTTCTTGACTTAAAAATGGAATTTTACGCCATCTGAATTCTTCTCCTAGGCAGTGTCGATATGCCGATTCAAGCCTAGCTGGGCCTAATTGAGAATGGACTTCCAATGCTGCGGAAATGACGTTAAAAGTCAGGGCGTTAGCAATGGGATATTTTATGATTTCCAGAGGAAATCACATCTCTGCGAAACTCAAATAGCTTAGTGGACTCTGCGTTAAAACTTGCGCTGTTTTCTAAAGAAAATCTGTTTTTTTTCTTTGGAGAAATTCCAGTGCGGATTTGTGCAGCAGCCAATCCTTCTTATCCTGCGGCCAGTCCATGTTTTGTATGAGTTTGCCCGGTTCAAGTTCGCCTAATGGGAAGGGGTAATCGGTGCCCAAGGCTACTTTTTCGTGGCCAACCAGATCGGTGATGTATTGGAGCATGAGTGGGTCATGCACTAGGCTATCTAACCAAAACTTGCCGAGATAAGCACGGGGATTTACAGGGTTATGTTTGGCCACCAAATCGGGACGCACATGAAAGCCGTGCTCAATGCGGCCGATAGTTGCCGGAAAAGAACCACCGCCATGGGCAAAAGCTACGCGAAGCTTCGGCAGTCGCTCAAACAGGCCGCCAAAGATCATAGCGCATATGGCCAACGAACTTTCGGCAGGCATACCAACCAGCCAAGGCAGCCAATAATCGGTCATTTTTTCTTTGCCCATCATATCCCATGGATGCACAAAAATGCAAGCCCCTAAACGCTCTGCTGCTTCAAATACGGGAAATAGCTCTGGGGCATTCAAATTCCAGTCGTTAATATGTGAGCCTATTTCTACTCCTGCAAAGCCCAATGTTAGCATACAGCGCTCAAGCTCCTGGATAGCCAATTGCGGGTCTTGAAGAGGTAAAGTGCCTAATCCTACAAATCGTTTGGGATTGCTCGCTACAACACCTGCCAGGTGGTCGTTTAAAAAACGTGAAGTTTCAAGTGCGTGCTCTCCTTTCGCCCAATAGTGGAAAAGAACGGGTATAGTACTCAGCACTTGCACATGTACGCCATGTGTATTACAGTCATTAATACGGGCGGTACCCGACCAGCAGTTCTCCTCCACTTTTCTGAAAAACTTATCTCCTTGCATCATGTTCGCACATTTCGGACAACTGTCCGCAATATGTTCCATGTGTACAAAACTGCCATAACCAAACTTATCCGCCCAGCGTGGTAGCCTATCGGGCATGATGTGCGTATGAATGTCGATGGTTAGATCGCTGGGTCCGTAGGGGAGTTGGAAATTCAAAATGGCAAATTCAAAGTTCAAAAGTAGTTCTGGGACCGCTGGTGCCAGTTATAAAGTTAGCAAGTTCTAAAAGTTATATGGAAACCTCGCTAAGGCAATGGGTCTAAGGTTGACCGAAACCCCTCAATGAAGC
>JBDNIH010000266.1:0-7066 GCA_041688385.1 Bacteroidia bacterium | reverse complement strand
GGCAGACCGTGAGCAGCGAGCGCGTAGCCGCCAATAATTAAAAAGCGAACATCATGCGCGAGAAACAATTCGACAAACTCGTTGAAGTCCTTGTCGAGTTCCATCAACCCCCCCAAACACTCGTTGCCGCAATATTTCTACGGCGGAAATGCGTTGCGCTACCGACAAACTCAGCCAGTAAGCGACATCGTCTTGCTCGTCCGATAAAGATAACTTCGTGACAACACGAACCATCTTGCTGCCTGGTTTGCGATATTCAACCATTCTTGATCATTCTACCGAGCCATCTCAACGTGCGACTTCAAGTAATCATGCAGCTCAAACCACTGGTGGGGCTATCAAGAATCGAACTTGAGACCTCATCCTTATCAGGGATGCGCTCTAACCAACTGAGATGCTTCGCTCTTCGCCTTACTCCTCTTGGTTGTTGCTCTCAGCATACTGCTTCGCGACAACCAAGGGAGAGGCTCACTACGCGCCCCCTGCGGGAACGAGAAAGCCTACTGCCGCTTTGGCTCGACCTCAACTGAGGCTGCGACTACTTCGTGCTCAAGGACTGTCACTTGGATGCCGTTAGGAACCACTAGCGACCGATAGCAGTCAGTCAGCAATGTTCCCTTCCACCACCGTCACCGGCCACGTCATCAGCAGCGACCGTCCAGGGGATGCCACACGCCGTCCCACTGTCGGGACTTTCCCTCGTCCCCGGTCGCGCCGAGTGGGCGCCGTGGTGAACATTGAGACTCACCAACCCATTAGATTTATCCGAACCTGCATCGAATCCTGTATATACAAAATTGCTTGGCTGCATCGACTCCTGATATCAGTGACAGTAAATTGGGGGAATTGACTCTTTCCTTGATATCTCGCCCCGTTCCGACAGCCATTTTGACGATTTGGCCATTAGTTGTACGAACTTGAGTCAGGCGAAATTTGGTTTTGCGCAATTGGCCAACGTGAACTTGGCTAACGCGACACTCCCAGACGGAACAATCTGCCGATAACGCATTTATTGTGCTGAGGAATTACCTCATCGTCATAAAGGAACTAAGGCGCGGAGCCTCGTCGTGGGGTTCGCCGGGCGTGTGGCGCGAAATGAGACAACGCCTACACAAATTAAGGCATATAGCATCGGAATGCTGCGATACAATCTAAACGACACGCTAAATCGGGCTTTTTCGTACACCGAACACGTTCTTTAGACGGAAGACGTATATCTTTTCCGCTACTTTGCCGCTTTGACAGCCTCTTATCGATATTGGGCCATTAGTTGAGCCCGTGGCGGTGTTGTCCATGCAATAATTTGCAGGGCATGACCGACATTAAATATCCGCAAATTACCGTTCGCCTCTGCGCTCGCTCGTTGAAGGAGCTTGAACACCTCTCAATGGTTAGAAGAAGAACCCGGTCAGAAATGACCAGGGAGGCAATCCATTACTACTGCAATTTCTATTTGAAGCCCCCCACCGACTAAACCGCCTGGTGCTTGGCCCAGATAAATAAAGGGTTTCATAGGGATTACTGGGCGTCTTATTAGCACTGTTGAATGGTTAGGTGGATTATGTGCCCGTTCCCAAAGGGTCGGGTCTGCCGCGTCTGCCATTGCCCACCAATACCCCAGTTAGGCCACCGTTACGTTTCCTGCTGGTTCTGGCTATATGGAAAATTACTAATCGTGCAGACGGCGGGCTTTCAAGACGTGACTTGCAAGAGGACCTCAGCCGTGTAGGGGGGGAAGCGGTTTCGGCGAATCTCAAAAAGTTGGTTAAGGGCAAATGGTTATTAGTTCGGAAGAAAGCAACCGGCAACCAAGCTCATCGATACGGATTGGGAACGAAGCTCACGATGGAGGCGGGGGTGGAGACATGCTGGCGGAATTTGGTCAAGAAACTGTTCAATAAAAATGGTCTCGTATTTGGGCTTATTGACGGACCCTCCGTTGGACACAGATATCTCGGCGTCAACGGCATTCTGGTTCTTGGAACCCTAAAGAATTCGCGCCGCCCCTTGACGGTGCCAGAGATAGCCGCTTATTTGCAAGTGTTCATGGCTCGTCAGACCGTCAATAACAAGCTCAAAAAACTCTCCAAAAATGACCTTGCCGTAGAGACTGATGACGGCTGGCGCGTCGTTCCAAAACTCCGAGAAGCGTTGTCCAAGTATGAACCTGAGTCAGGAGCGCTCGCCAGCCAAGCGAACATTGAAAGAACTATCAAAATAGAACGCCAACAACATGCCATCAGATTGAAAAAGGGTGTCCTAACAAGGGAGCAAAAAGAAGAAATACTCGCCCAAGGATGCTTCAACTGCCACACGACTACTGGCCCCCTAGAACTTGAACATTTCCCACCAAAACATTGGGGTGGACGCGACCACTTTGACCTCGTGTGGTGTTTATGTCGGAAATGCAACAACAAATACAGCCACCAAATCAAAACTCTGCCAGCACCAAAACTGGACAAATTTATCCGAATAACATTGGCCAAGAAAGCGTTCGTTCCAACCGTAGTAGTTGCCTTACTCGAATACAATGCGCATCGTTTCTATAGAGCATTGAATGAAAACCGAATAGAGGACGCCCGACAACTCTCCTACCAAACGTTAAATATTTGGTGCGCCCTCATTGAGCGAACAATCCCCTGTCACCTAACCCGAACTGTCAATGGTCAAGCAACAAAAATTACCTACCTGAGAAAAGGGAAATCGATTCGCAAAAATACAGGCGAAATCGGCACTCGCTACATTGGCTCTCGGCTTCGGCAAAACTGGCCAAAAGGTTCAGCAAAAGACTTAAGTAAAGCTGCGTTCTAACGAGTTACTTACGTGGCTTAACGCCTTTTTCGCGCCTCTCTTTTTTTGCTTTAGCAAAGAACTCGCTGTCTCGGTCGACATGATGTACGCCTGTACCAACTCGACCGCATGCTACAGAAGCAAGTTTTATAAACTCTTTAACATCAGTTCTCGTCCGCAACACAGCACATACTGGCAGCGTTCGCCACGTGAGGTGCGTCGCATCAATCAAAATGTTCGACTTGTATAACTCCTCAAGAGCTAACGCAACTTCTACATAATCGACATGGCCATAAAGCGCGGCAACCATAACGCCGTCAAGGTCGTAACCGACATAGATGGTTTTTACGTATGATGAGCAGCCAAGACCAACCAGTAAGTCATGAGCAAGTTGTGCAATCGGTTGAGTTTTCTTGTTTAGACCAGCAAGATAGGTTGCAGCCTCTGAATGATTAACCGTCACTAGTAGTTTTCACTGACGTACGTATAAGCACGTTCAAACACTGACAGACCAACCGTTAGCTGATGCATCGTCATGTAGCGCCTCGGTTAATGCCACAGCTTGTCGTACAACGAGGTCAATAGCGGCCTCGGAGAAATCTGGTGGATAACCAAATCGGTCAAGCAAATCGCGCACCATGGTTCGCATCGCAGCCTGAGTCTGCTCACGAATATTCCAGTCCACTTTCAGATTTGCCTTCACTTTCTTGGTGAGCTCTTGGGCGAGCAACACCAAGTCTTCGTGCTTCATTTCTCGCACTGCTGCTTCATTTTCTTCGAGCGCGTCATAAAAGGCAACCTCTTGGTCTGTAAGGCCATCCGAGTTGCCGGCACGAATCTGTTCATTCATCTTCTTTGCTAGCTCAATGAGTTCTTCAATGAGTTGAGCGGTACTGATAGCTCTATTGCGGTACTTCGCTAACGCATTATCCAATAAAGACGAATACTCGCTGTTTTTCACTACATTCGTTTTAAACCGTGCCTTAATTTGACCTTTGATAAGTCGCTGTAATGCTTCAATGGCAAGATTCTTGTACTTCATGTGCTCAATCCCGGCAAGGAATTCATCAGACAGCAGGCCAATATTTGGCGACTCAAGCCCAGCAAGGGCAAAAATATTGACAATTCCTTGAGGCACTAGCCCATTGTTCAATGCTTGCTTGATGAGTCTTTCGCGCTCAGCGTCAGTGACTTTATGCTCAGCATTCTCCGTCTTGGCCAGCATCACCCGAATTGCTTGATAGAAAGTCACTTCCTCACGATGCTCTATTGCCACCCGTTGACTATTGACAAGCGCATATGCCCGCGAGAGAGCAGTTGCAGTATCGGAGAACCGGCGCTTTCCGTCATCAAGTGTCAGAACAAAGTCAGCAACTTTGGGTATGACTTCAAACGGTTTGTCTTTGAATCCCTCGATAGGACAACCATTGAGCATGTCACGCACAATGCCAAGCTTCTCAAAAAAGACCCCGAGAGCCTCTTCCACAAATTCAACAGGGGTGGCTGTCTTGCCCTTGCCGGTGTAGGTGCCCATTGCTTCTTTCAGTTCAGTAGCGATACCGATGTAATCAACCACAAGGCCGCCAGGCTTATCGCGGAAAACGCGGTTCACGCGTGCGATTGCCTGCATCAAACTATGACCCTTCATTGGTTTGTCGACATACATCGTGTGACACGGCGGTGAGTCGTACCCCGTCAACCACATATCGCGAACAATCACAATCTTTAGCGAGTCACTCGGGTCTTTAAATCGGTTCTCCAAGTCACGCTTCTGTTGCGCCCCATACGCATGAGGACGAATCTTTTCATCGTCAGAAGCTGACGAATGAAACACAATCTTGATTGCCCCTTGACGATGGTCAGCGCTATACCACTGCGGGCGCAACTTGATTATCTCGTCGTACAAATCAACACAAATATGTCGGCTCATTCCGACAATCATTGCTTTACCATCAGCAAGTTCTGGTGACTTACAGCGGTCCTCAAAATGCTGCACAAGGTCAGCGGCAATCTTTTCTAAACGCGGTTTCGCACCAACAATCTTTTCAAGTTCTGCCCAACGTTGTTTGAACCTGGCTTGTTCGTTCTCTTCTTCATCTTCCACGAGTTCTTCAGCTAGGTCATCAAGTTCTCTACGAGCATCATCCGACAAGTCAATTTCAACGAGGCGGCTTTCATAGAAAATAGGCACGGTCGCACCATCTTCATTGGCCTGAAGCATGTCATAAACATCGATTTCATCGCCAAAGACTTGCCGGGTATCGCGGTCCGCTGAAGCAACAGGGGTGCCTGTGAACGCGAAAAACGTCGCATTTGGAAGTGCATCACGTAAATGCTGGGCATACCCGATTTTGTATGATTCAGTTTTCTTATCTAGTCGAGCAGTGAAGCCATATTGGCTTCGATGCGCCTCGTCGGTGAATACGAAAACGTTTCGCCTGTCAGCCAACACAGGGAAAGACTCTTCGCCGTCTTCTAAACTGAATTTTTGAATCGTGGTAAAAACCACACCACCAGCAGGTCGAGAACCAATCTTGTCTCGCAAATCAGACCGTGAGTCAGCCATCTCAGGGTCCTGCCGCAACAAAGCCTTCGCAGCCACGAACGTGTCATACAACTGATGGTCAAGGTTTTTACGGTCTGTGACCAACACGATTGTCGGATTCTGTAATGCAGTGCTCGTTGCGAGCATCCCAGCAAGACACGCCATCTCAATACTTTTTCCGCTGCCTTGTGTGTGCCACATTAAGCCACCACGACCATCGCCGCCTTCCGCGCTTGCAGACAGTGCGCGAACATAAGCCTTCTTCACCGCGAAAAACTGGTGATATGCACACACAATCTTGACCGTCTGTCCACCTATCGGTTGGAAAATGGTGAAATAACGCAACATCTCCAAAATGTGCGCGGGCGTAAATAGCCCTTCAATCATGGTGAGACCATGACCAAACGCCCCATGAGGGTCACGAGCAACGCCGTCAATCGAGCGCCAACGCAAGAAACGTTCTTTATCGGCCGTCAAGCTGCCCATACGCGCATCAGCGCCATCAGCAATGGTCAACAACGCGTTTGTATAGAACAAACGCGGAATCTGTTCCTTATAGGTCTGTAGCTGGTTGTAGGCGTCCCAGATATCTGCTTCTAAGTCCGCTGGGTTCTTCAACTCAATAACAACAACAGGAATACCGTTGACGAAAAGAACAATGTCGGGTCGGCGAGTGTTGTTCTCGCCTGTCACACTGAACTGATTCACGGCAAGCCAGTCATTATTCGTCGGGTCATCAAAATCGACTAACGAGATTCGGCGAGTCTTTTCTTCCCCGCTTGCATCACGCACCTTCATCGGCACACCCTCAACAAACCATTTATGAATCAACTCGTTTGCCTTCAAAACATCAGTCTCACCAGGCGACTCAAGCAACTGCCGCACACGCCGCAAAACATCCCGTGGAACTCCCGGATTAATACGGGCAAGCGACTCCTCCACCCGGTCAACCAAAATGACATCTTTATACGAAGCTCGCTCGGGCGCAACCCCCTCGGGCGCAATCACGCCACCATGTAGATAACTCCAACCAATATTCTTCAGCCATTCAATGCACTGAACCTCATAGGCATCTTCATTCAATGAAACCATTAGGATGCCAACATCTCTTCAGGAATCTGCAACTCGCCGGATATAAGCCGTGGAAGCAGGGAATCCCTTAGCTTTGTAAGCTCCAAGGACTCAGAAGCAAGTGTCAAAATCAATTGGATGTATGGAAAGCAAATTTCATCAAATTTATCGAGTATTTCTTTGCCTGGAAACAGGACTGGAATAGTGCCGACATCCTGTTGATTGATTCCAGGTATCGCTGCTTTAATCCCTCTATTACGCAAAATATCGAGTGTGCGCTCTAAGCAAACCCAGAAGTACATAAATGGTTGCCCGAGTTTTGTAGCTCTCAGCAAGAAAACGTGTTCATTTACAGCACAGCGTTCGAACGGAAATCCCAATCCAAACATCCCAACACGTGGTTTGAATTCGCCAGGTTTACCGCCATCCTTATAAAGCAGAACGTCAAAATCCTTCGGTTTTCCCTTATTCATCTTTTCGTAAAATTCTTCGGAAATGTACTTAGTTTTAGAGAATTCAAAAACTCCTAGACCATTTATTGATTCCGCCCCAATGCTCGGAACACCGCTCACTATTCCCTTAACGCCACCTTTTGGCCTCGAACCTGATTCAATTTCCAGCCCGAAATCAAACAGCGACTCAATCTCCCAGCCCTTGGGT
>JBDNIH010000051.1:0-5547 GCA_041688385.1 Bacteroidia bacterium | reverse complement strand
TATATGGGGCATTTGGGCTACAAGGTACGCTACGTCCGAAATATCACCGACGTGGGGCATCTCGAAAACGATGCCGATGCCGGTGACGATAAAATTGCCAAAAAAGCCCGGCTAGCGGAATTGGAACCCATGGAAGTGGTGCAACAATATACCGTGAGCTTCCACCAGGCCATGGCCTTATTGAACAACCGTCCCCCTTCTATCGAGCCGCGTGCGTCGGGGCACATCATCGAACAAATTCAGATGGTAGAGCAGCTTATCGCCAATGGTTTTGCTTATGCGGTGAATGGATCGGTGTATTTTGATGTCACGGCTTATGCCAAAGACCATGATTACGGCAAGCTCAGCGGCCGCGTGCTGGAAGACCTCATCGCCGGTGCTGGCAATGAACGCCGCGTTTTGGATGGACAGGACGAAAAACGCAATCCAACCGACTTCGCCCTCTGGAAAAACGCCCAACCCGAACACATTATGCGCTGGCCTTCTCCATGGGGAGATGGATTTCCCGGCTGGCATGTCGAATGTTCGGCCATGAGCAAAAAATACCTGGGTGAAACCTTCGATATCCACGGTGGTGGCATGGATTTGCTTTTTCCCCACCATGAAAGTGAAATCGCACAGTCGCAAGGCAGTTGTGGGCGCCACCCCGTAAACTACTGGGTGCACAACAATATGATCACCATCAATGGTCAAAAAATGGGCAAATCGTTGGGAAATTTTATTACCCTTGGCGAAATGTTCAGCGGCAGTCACCCCAAGTTGAGCCAAGCGTTCAGCCCGATGACCGTACGTTTTTTTATCCTCCAGGCGCAGTACCGGAGCACACTCGATTTTGGTAACGAGGCGCTGCAGGGCGTCGAAAAAGGTTTGAAACGTTTGGTTGAAGGCATCAAAAACCTCGACAAACTCAAAACCTCTGCCGATACCAGCAGCTTCGATGTGGCTGGGTTGATACAAAAGTATTACGATGCCCTCAACGACGACTTAAATACCCCCATTCTTATTGCACAGCTCTACGAAACCGTTCGTTTAGGCAATCTGGTCGCTACCGGTCAAGAAAAAATCGCGACTACCGACCTCGCCCTCCTCCGTAAGACGGCCAGCCTGATGCTGTTCGACATACTCGGGATCCAAGACGAACAAAATGCCGGCAGCAATCAGCTCGAAGGAGTGATGGACTTATTACTCCACCTTCGTCAGCAGGCCAAATCCAACAAAGATTTCGCGACCTCCGATCAAATCCGTGACCAATTGGCCGCAGTGGGCATACAAATAAAAGATGGCAAGGAAGGAGCTACTTGGTCCCTATAATGCTTCGCCAGTCCCAACGGTCAAAGTCAGCATTGGACTTGGCGTTTTCAATTTGAAATTAGTTTTTATGAAAAAAGCGCTGCTTCCTTTGATGCTATTGATTGGCCTTGTTGGCTGTAAAAACAAGTCTGAAACCGATGAAAATACAATAACTTCTCCGCAGGCAGAACAGCCCACGGTGAATGTGCCAGATTTTTCCGCCGATTCGGCTTTTGCTTGGGTGAAGGCACAGGTCGATTTTGGACCACGCAATCCAGGCAGCAAGGGGCATGCGCTTACCGCCGATTTTCTGGTGGCCGAGCTCAAACGTTTTACGCCCGAGGTGCTGGTCCAAACAGCTCCCATTCGCATGCACGACGGTAAAACCTTCCCCCTCAAAAACATCATTGCCAGTTTTAATCCCGAGGCCAAAAAGCGTATTCTTTTAAGCGCCCATTGGGATACCCGCCCACGCGCCGATCAAGACAGCGAACGCAGCAACGAACCTATTGCCGGCGCAAACGATGGTGCTTCAGGGGTGGCTGTTTTATTGGAGATAGCCCGCCAACTGGCTGCGCAGCCGGTTAAAGTGGGGGTAGATATCGTTTTATTCGATCTCGAAGATTATGGCATAAGCGAGGCGAGCGACAGCTATTGTATGGGCTCGCAATATTGGGCAGCGAAGCCACACAAAGCAGGCTACAAAGCCGATTATGGCATTTTACTGGATATGGTTGGCGCAAAGGATGCCCGTTTTTTCCAAGAAGGCTTTTCAACCTATTATGCAGCTCATGTGGTTCGAAAGGTATGGAATACAGCTTATGATCTCGGATATGGCCGTTTTTTCGCCTTCCAAAGCTCAGCGCCTATTACCGATGACCATTATTACGTCAACAAAATAGCCGGCATTCCTATGATCGACATCATCCAATACGACCCCCTCACCAACAGCGGTTTTGGAGCGTACTGGCATACCCACGCCGACGATTTAGCGGTAATTGATCCGGTGACTTTAAAGGCCGTTGGACAAACCCTACTTCATCTGCTTTATCACGAATAAGGCGACCAAAAAATCCGTATTTTTGGCGACAAAGTCCGTTAGTTATATTTTTGATGCGCAACGAGTTCAAGAAAAAATCCGCTTCTCCCGAACGTCCGGCAAAGACCAAAACCCGGTTCGACTTTTCGAATTTTACCGGTATGTTGTCGGGCAATGGCGTACGGAATATAGCGGGCTTTACACTTTTGTTGTTCACCGGTATTTTGGCTATCGCCATGATTTCCTATCTGTTTACTTGGAAAAATGACCAAAGTCAGATCACTGGAAGTGCGCTCAACTTTTTATTTGGCAGCGATACAGAAGTTGACAATTGGTTGGGTCGTTTAGGCGCACTATTGTCGCATGTTTTCGTTTTCCGCGGTTTTGGCATGCCTACCTTTTTATTGGTTTTTGTGTTTCTGATGATCGGGCTACGCCTCGTTTTTGTCGATTTGAAATACAAACTGGCTGCACCTATCTACCACAGCTTATTGTTGATGGTGAGTTTATCGTGGTCGTTTGGATTTATTTTTAATGAAGTCGCCAATCTGCCCTTCCCTTGGGGTGGTGAATTTGGCTTATATACGAGTCGTTGGCTCATCGGCTTTATGGGTATTATTGGCACCGGTTTGGCCGTATCGCTGTATTGGGTGGTATATGTAGCGGTGCGTTACAACATCAACTTCAAAGCAGCAGCACTCACCGACCGTTTCAAAAGTAATCCGGAACTGCTCGACGAAGAATCAGACGAAGCCAGTGTGAACATTCAACGTTCGGTAGTGCGTCCGATTCAGGACGAAATCAGCGAAACCCTTGATCTCACCGACGCCGCCGAAGACGAAGCGCCATGGGAAGAGGAAATGACCGACCAAGAGCTGGCCAAAGCACTCGATTTTGAGACGACCATTGGCCCTGAAGAAGCGGTGGCTGTTCCCCCAGTGGCGGCGAGTACCCATGCGCTCGAAATAGAAACACCTGAAGAAGAAGAAATTTTTGAAGGTGCCCAGGTGGCGGTGAATGCCCAAGAGCTATACGACCCTAAGCTCGATTTATCGAGCTACAAATACCCGCCCATTGATTTGTTGGTCGACCACGGCTCGAATAAAGTCCAAATCAACCCTGAAGAGCTCGAAAAGAACAAAAATCAGATCATTGAGACCCTCGGCCATTACAATATCGAAATCGATAAAATCCGCGCAACGGTCGGGCCAACCGTCACCCTATACGAAATTGTACCAGCTGCCGGGGTGCGTATCTCGAAAATCAAAAATCTCGAAGACGACATCGCCTTGAGTTTGGCCGCTTTGGGCATACGCATCATTGCGCCAATGCCCGGAAAAGGAACCATTGGCATAGAGGTGCCTAACCAACACAAAGAGATTGTAAGCATGCGCACGCTGCTGGCTTCGGAGAAGTTTGTGAATGCCGAGATGGAGCTGCCTATCGCTTTGGGTAAAACCATCTCCAATGAAATATTTGTAACCGATTTGGCGAAAATGCCTCACCTATTAATGGCGGGTGCTACCGGTCAGGGTAAATCGGTTGGTTTGAACGCCATACTCATCAGCCTGCTTTACAAACGCCATCCGAGCGAACTGAAGTTTGTACTTGTCGATCCAAAAAAGGTTGAGTTATCCCTTTTCAAACACATCGAGCGCCACTTCCTCGCTAAACTTCCCGATACCGACGATGCCATTATCACCGATACCAAAAAGGTGGTAAATACCCTCAACTCTTTGTGTATTGAAATGGATAGGCGCTATGATTTGCTCAAAGATGCCCAAGTCCGTAACCTGATTGAGTACAACGCCAAATTCATCAAACGCAAGCTCAACCCCACCGAAGGCCACCGTTTTCTACCGTATATCGTATTGGTGGTAGATGAGTTTGCCGACCTCATCATGACCGCTGGCAAGGAGGTTGAAACGCCTATCGCCCGTCTGGCGCAGTTGGCCCGTGCGGTGGGTATTCATCTGATTATTGCCACACAAAGACCCTCTGTAAACATCATTACTGGTACTATCAAAGCCAACTTCCCGGCGCGTATCGGCTTTAAGGTAAGCTCCAAAATAGATAGCCGTACCATACTCGATGCAGGCGGTGCAGAGCAGTTGATTGGTCGCGGAGATATGCTTTTATCACTGGGATCCACCCTTATTCGCCTACAATGTGCGTTTGTAGATACCCCCGAGGTCGAAGCCATCTGTGAATTTATCGGCAATCAACGCGGTTATCCCGATGCTTGGCTGCTTCCCGAATATTCGGATGGCGAAGAAGGTGGCGGCAATGCCGACTTCAACCCCGACGATCGTGATGCGCTCTTCGACGATGCAGCACGCGTTATCGTGACCCACCAGCAGGGCTCAACCTCTTTGCTGCAACGCCGACTCAAACTGGGCTACAATAGGGCAGGTCGTTTAATCGACCAACTAGAAGCCGCCGGGGTGGTCGGTCCTTTTGAAGGAAGCAAAGCCCGAGAAGTATTATTACCGGATGAATACGCCTTGGAACAGTTATTGACCAGACTTAATGAAAAAAAGTGAACGCATGAAATACCTCAAAATACTCCTCCTTTTCCTTTGTACGACAACGGTAGTTTTTGGCCAGAATGATGTTCGATCGCAGACCATACTCAAAAGGCTGAGTAAAAATTATAAAACCTACAAAACCATTCAAGCCAACGTTGCCTTCACCATCGACAACAAAAAAGAAAATATCAAAGAAAACCAAAAAGGCAAAGTGATCATGAAAGGCGACAAATTCCGCCTGGAATTGGGTGAGCAAACCCTCATCAGTGACGGAAAAAGCCTCTGGGCCTATTTAAAAGAGTCGAATGAAGTCACCATAAGTCCTTTTGAGCCTATGGAAGGCGAATTAAGTCCGACCAATTTATTTACCATCTACGAGAAGGGTTTTGAATCGTATTACATAGGTGAAACCAACCGAGGCAAAAACAAGGTGCACAATATCGATATTGTGCCTACCGACAAAAAGAAGTCCTACTTCAAAATCCGCCTCGTTATTGATCGCCAGAAAGAACAGATTGTACAAGCAGTGGTCTTCGACAAAAACGGCACCTTATACACCTACGACATCCAGAATTTTGCAACGAATATAGCCGTTGCTGATACGCAATTTGGTTTTGATAAGGCGAAATACCCCGGTGTAGAGGTGGTGGATTTGCGTTAGACTTTAATTATCGTCTAACAAGCGCTTGC
>JBDNIH010000265.1:0-25749 GCA_041688385.1 Bacteroidia bacterium | reverse complement strand
GTTTGTTTTTTATACGTTTCCCGGTGCGTTATTGAAGCAGTGATTGCCTCTTTGTACGCAACCTGTGGAGCGCCTTGGTTACATTCAACCTTGAATTCGCGACGCAGTCGGTCAACGATGATTTCGAGGTGAAGTTCGCCCATACCTTGGATGATGGTTTGTCCTGTTTCTTCGTCTGTGAAGACGCGGAAAGTAGGATCCTCTTCCGAAAGTTTAGCCAAGGCGTTACCTAACTTGTCGACATCCGTCTGCGTTTTTGGCTCAATAGCGAGACCAATAACTGGCTCGGGGAATTGCATAGCCTCGAGAATGATTGGATGTTTCTCGTCGCAAAGGGTATCACCTGTTTTAATGTCTTTAAAACCTACAGCTGCACAAATGTCACCGGCTTCTACGAATTCGATGGATTTGCGGTCGTTGGCGTGCATTTGGAACAAACGCGAAATACGCTCTTTTTCCATAACGATACCTTTGTCAGGATCGCTTCTCACTTTCAACACATAAGAGCCAGCATCGAGACGCCCTGAATATACGCGGAAGAATACGAGGCGACCTACAAATGGGTCTGTAGCTACTTTGAATGCAAGCGCACAAAACGGTTCGTTTACGTCTGGCTTGCGGGTAATTTCAGCATCTGTCTTCGGGTCGTGCCCGTTGACTACTTCTTTGTCGGTTGGAGCTGGCAAAAACGCACAAACTGCGTCAAGCATCGCCTGAACACCTTTGTTTTTGAACGAAGAACCGCACATCATTGGTACAAACGCACCATCGATTACAGCTGCACGAATGGCAGTGCGCATTTCATCCACCGTAATGGTAGCTGGGTCGTCGAAGAATTTTTCGAGCAAAACCTCGTCATAATCGGCACAAGCCTCAACGAGTATCTGACGGTATTCTGCAACGGTTTCCAACAAATCTTCTGGAATAGGAATCTCGGTATAGGTCATACCGCGAGATTCTTCATCCCAGATGACAGCTTTGTTAGTGATTAAGTCAACTACACCTTTAAAGTGTTCCTCGTTTCCGATGGGAACTTGCAAAGGCACCGCGGTAGAACCGAGCATTTCCTTTACTTGTTTGCATACGCCAAAAAAGTCAGATCCTTGACGGTCCATCTTGTTCACGAAACCCAAACGAGGTACGTCATAATTGTCGGCCAAGCGCCAGTTGGTTTCCGACTGCGGCTCAACGCCATCTACAGCCGAAAATAAAAATACGAGCCCGTCGAGTATACGTAATGAACGGTTTACCTCAACGGTAAAATCCACGTGACCTGGGGTATCGATAATGTTTACTGCATAATCCTGGTCGTGCCATTTCCAGGTAGTTTTGGTAGCCGCCGAAGTGATGGTGATACCACGCTCCTGCTCCTGAACCATCCAGTCCATAGTAGCAGCACCGTCGTGTACCTCACCAATTTTGTGGGTCATACCGGTGTAATAAAGAATACGCTCAGTCGTAGTTGTCTTACCAGCATCAATGTGCGCGGCAATACCGATGTTGCGTGTAAACCTAAGATCTGCCATAAAAACTTAAAATCTGAAATGCGAGAACGCTTTGTTTGCTTCGGCCATACGATAGGTATCTTCTTTCTTCTTCACAGAAGCGCCTTCACCTTTCGCAGCGGCTAGGATTTCACCAGCCAGTTTTTCCATCATGGTTTTTTCGTTACGCTTGCGGGCATAACCAATCAACCAACGCATTCCCAAAGCTGATTTACGGCTTGGATTTACTTCGATAGGCACTTGGAAGGTAGAGCCCCCTACACGGCGACTTTTCACTTCTACCGATGGCATTACGTTGTTCAACGCACGGCGCCAAACTTCAACACCTGGTTCGTTGGCACGCTTTTCGACCAGTTCCATGGCTTCATAGAAAGTCTGGGCGGCGATGCTTTTTTTACCATCGTACATCATGTTATTGATGAACTTGGTAACTACCACGTCATTGAACTTCGGATCTGGTTCAATGATTCTTTTTTTAGCACGAGCTTTTCTCATGACCTATTACTGATTATTTCTTTTTTGCACCTTTTGTTGGAGCGGCAGCCTGTTTGGCTTTCGCACCGTATTTCGAACGACCTTGTTTGCGGCCATTCACACCCGATGTATCGAGTGCGCCACGGATGACGTGGTAACGTACACCTGGCAGGTCTTTTACACGACCACCGCGAATCAACACGATAGAGTGTTCCTGCAGGTTGTGACCCTCACCCGGGATATATGCGTTCACCTCTTTACCTGATTTGGCCAAACGAACACGCGCAACTTTACGCATGGCCGAGTTCGGCTTCTTAGGGGTTGTGGTGTACACACGAGTACATACGCCGCGCTTCTGCGGGCAGCTGTCGAGGGCTGGCGATTTGCTTTTGTCCGCCTTGTGCTCCCGGCCTTTTCTTACAAGTTGTTGTATGGTTGGCATACCTTACTTTTCTACGCTTTTGCTAATACAGTATTCTCCCTCCACTCGAAGGGACTGCAAAGGTATCTAATTCCACATTATTTGCAAAACGTGTTTCCACTTTTTTAGAATAGATTCTTCAAGCTGTGGAAAAACCTAACTTTTCGTAGGATATACCTTGTTTAAAGACACTACACGCACTTTTACTAAGCTGAGTATTTCCTCATTTTTGGGTGGATAGTCACTGAACTGTTCGTTTTGTAATAGAATTCCGACAATGGGTGGGATTTGGTGCATCAAAATGTGCTGGGTTGTCGGTGGTTGATGGTCGGCAGTCGATGGCCCATGGCCCATGGTTGATAGTCCTTGGTCGATGGTCGATTCAAAATGGTCCAAGGACTACGGACGACGGGCTACCTCTTTCCATGCCGGTGAAAAATTAAGTTGTACGTGCAATTACAGCTAGACTTATCGGGTCACCCTTTCAAAATCTCCCCTAACTTAGCTTTTCATTACACCATATATATGCGTTACGAAGCCATCGACCCGAAGTTGTTTATTGAAAACCGTGCACGGTTTATCAGTCACATGAAACCTAACAGTATCGCACTTTTTGTGTCGAGTGCTGTTTTTCCAAGAAATGCTGATGCTGATTTTTATTTCAGGCAGGACAGTGAGTTATTTTGGCTCACCGGCATCGATCAGGAAGAGACCATGCTTATTCTTTATCCCGACAGTCCTAACCCTATATATAAGGAGGTACTTTTCACCAGAGAAACCAACGCTCATATTGCGGTTTGGGAAGGGCATAAACATTCGAAAGATGAAGCAAGGCGTATTTCAGGCATTCAGCAAATGAATTGGAATCAAGAATTTAAAGGCCTTGTGAACACCTTAGTAAAGTATGCTGATACGATTTACTTGAATACCAACGAAAACGACCGCAGCAGTAATCCGGTGCAAACAGCACAGCAACTGTTTGTACAAGAGATCAAACAGCAGTTCCCACTTCACAACTACGCACGTTCTGCAAAAATTATGGAGTATGAACGCGCTCGGAAATCAGCCACCGAGATTGCCTTGATTCAACGTGCGGTGAATATTACGGCAGGGGCCTTTCACCAGGTACTCAAGTCTGTAAAACCCGGTATGTGGGAATTCGAGCTTGAGGGGTTGATTATGAAAGAGTTTTTGAGTAACCGGGCCAATGGCTATTCTTTTCAGCCCATTATTGCATCAGGAGCCAGTGCCTGTGTGCTGCATTATGTAAGTAACGACAAACAGGCCAAGGACGGCGACCTCCTTCTGCTTGATTTCGGTGCAGATTATGGGAACTATGCCGGTGATATGACGCGTTGTTTTCCGGTGAATGGCAAGTTTAGTCCACGCCAGAAAGAAATATACCATGCGGTATTACGCGTAAACCGAGAAGCCACTAAGCTACTTGTTCCTGGTCGCACGCTAGATGAATATAACCAAGCATCGGCACTCATTATGCAGGATGAACTGCTACGCCTTGGACTCATTAATCGGGATGACATCGCCAAAGAAGCACCTGCCTGGCCTGCCTATAAGAAGTATTTCCCCCATGGCACGGGACACTTTTTAGGTATAGATGTACACGATATCGGAGCCCGCTACGGCAAACTTGATATCGGCATGGTCATAACTTGTGAGCCTGGTATTTATATCCAAGAAGAGGGTATTGGGGTCCGGATTGAAAACGACATACTCATAACGGCTAATGGCCCCGTCAACCTGATGGCTGGTGTCCCAATTGAAGTTGCTGAAATTGAAGAAATAATGGCTTCATAACCGAGTTAGGTTGCCAAATACACTAATATTTCCATTTAAAATGGGCGATAATTCGCCCATTTTAAATGTCCATGAAGCAGCAATAGGGCGAAATTATACTATTGTACTGCGTACAAACCTTGATTTTACTGGTCATACGTGCTATTTTAAATAAATACATACGCACAAAACGTTGCGATTTGGGTGCTGCTTCGGCTGTTCAGCGCAGTTTGGCTGCACTTGAACAAAAAGAGATGATCTTTAAGGAAATCAATGTGCTTGGCTCACGCTATCAGGTTATGCTTGTTTCCTAAGTCTATGGCTAGAAAAAAACTCCTTTGGTCCCCCAAAACTTCAAAAAACCAATATGTTTGAAAAAACCAGCCTAACGATTAGCGGCATAACGCTATATGAACCGGTAACGGTACTTACCGATTTACTCGTAACCGTTGTGTGTTGGTACGCATTCTGGAAACTACGCAAACAAAGCCCTGGCAAACTCAATACACTTTTCCGTGCCTATTTTTTTTCTATGGGGCTTGCTACGGCCTACGGCGGAATCATTGGACATGGGTTTATCGAACAATTAGGTTTTGTTTGGAAGGTGCCAGGTTGGGTAATTTCTATGTTTTCGGTAGCCTTGCTAGAGCGAGCAGCGATTTTTCATGCACAACCTCTTCTGAAGCCAAGGGTTGGCCGGTTTTTCGCAGCCCTTAACCTCGTGGAGCTTTTTAGCCTAATAACGCTGGCGCTGCTAACCCTCAATTTTATATTTGTTGAAGCCCATGCGGCCTATGGCCTATTGGTAGTTGTGTTTTCGTTTGAGTGGTACATCTACCGCAAAACACAACATGAGGGCAGTAAATTAATGCTCGTGGCTGTCGGCATTGCCGCACTTGCTGCTCTTGTCCACTTAACCCAACTTGCGCCACATCCTTGGTTTAATCACCTCGATTTAAGCCATGTAATCATGGCCGTCAGCTCTTGGTATTTCTATCGATCTGCCCAAAAAATTATCGACTAGTCTGGCTGTCAGTGCACCATGCTGATTTTAGTTAAAACAACAAAGCCGACCCTCATGGATCGGCTTTATTGTTTTTACATCTTATAATTAGCGCTTGCTAATTGGTACATATTCGCGGCGTGGGTTGCCGATAAAAAGCTGGCGTGGCCGACCGATTGGCTCATTGTTCTCCCGCATTTCTTTCCATTGGCTAATCCAACCAGGCAAACGTCCGAGGGCAAACATAACCGTGAACATATCGGTAGGTATACCTATGGCACGATAAATAATGCCGGAGTAAAAATCCACATTCGGATACAACTTGCGCTCGATAAAATACTCATCGTTGAGGGCAGCTTGTTCGAGTTGTTTAGCAATATCCAAAATCGGGTCATTTACACCCAACTTGTTGAGCACTTGATCGCAAGCTGTTTTGATGATTTTAGCACGGGGATCGAAATTTTTGTACACCCGATGACCAAAACCCATCAAACGGAAAGGGTCGTTTTTATCTTTCGCTTTGTTGATATACTTCTGTGCATCGCCTCCATCAGCTTTGATTTGCTCAAGCATTTCAATCACAGCTTGGTTGGCACCACCGTGGAGCGGACCCCACAATGCTCCGATACCAGAAGCAACCGCTGCATAGATATTGGCATGGGACGACCCTACAATACGTACAGTGGAGGTTGAGCAGTTCTGCTCGTGATCGGCATGAAGAATTAGCAATTTGTTAAGTGCATCTACAATAATTGGATCAGCAATGTACTCCTCGGTGCGGTGACCGAACATCATTTGCAAAAAGTTGGATACGTAATCAAACTTATTATTTGGGTACATATAAGGATGACCCATTGATTTTTTATACGTCCAAGCAGCGATGGTCGCCATTTTGGCAATCAAACGGTGTATGGTACGCTCTACCTCTTCTGGTGATCGATTGGGGTTGAGCGAATTGGGATAAAAGCTCGACAATGAAGACACTGTAGACATCAAAATACCCATCGGATGGGTTCCTCCTGGGTAAGCGTCCAAAAACTTCTTAATGTTTTCATGCACCAAAGTGCGGCGGGTGATGCTGTGGCTAAAACCTGCCAACTGGTCGGCTGTAGGTA
This sequence comes from Bacteroidia bacterium, assembly GCA_041688385.1. Lineage (GTDB taxonomy): Bacteria > Bacteroidota > Bacteroidia > UBA7662 > UBA7662 > UBA7662. The sequence continues at coordinate 19,437 of JBDNIH010000265.1, read as the reverse complement.
ATTCTCCGTAAATAAGGAGATAACTCACTTCTATAAAAGTGCTATGCTCAGCCAACTGCTCTATATCGTAACCCCGATAACGTAGGATACCCTCGTCACCGTCGATAAAAGTAACAGCAGATTTTGTCGCGCCCGTGTTTTTGTATCCGATATCAAGTGTAATTAAACCAGATTCATCACGCAATTTTGATACATCAATGGCTACTTCATTTTCAGTGCCGAGTAGCACCGGGAGTTTATAAATTTTGCCATCGTAATGGAGTTCAGCAGTATTTGACATGGATATATGGATATTTGATTTGCCAGTGGGTCATGTTAGTCGGAAAACACCTCTAAATTCATAAAAACAGGCCGTATTTTGTAAAATAGCGCCGTATTTTTTTAATTTAAACGCTGGTATAAGTCAATTCGCATTAAAAAAGTTTTAATCTATCCAAAAAACATGTCTATTTCTAAAGAATTACTCGACGAAACACGCTTGAAAGCAATGCTCATTGACTTTCCGAACTGGACCATTCAAGACGGCTGCTTGCATCAAAAATTTCAGTTCAAAAACTTTACCGCCGCTTGGTCGTTCATGCAGGCTGTTGCTGCTATTGCTGGGTCGCTGAATCACCACCCGGATTGGCGAAATGTATACAATTGGGTTGAAATCAAACTTACAACCCACGACAGCGGCGGCATTACGCCACTAGATTTTGAAATGGCCAAACAAACTGATCTCGCTGCTAAACTCTAGGAAAACCATGCTGGCGCTGCTAGGCTACTCCGCATGTTAGCACAAAACTTTCACAATTCCTTCACTGCAGCAACCAACTTTGTGAGTACCCCTTTGGCATCACCGAATAACATGCGTGTTTTCGGATTATAAAATAGTTCGTTATCGATACCGGCGTAACCTGCGCTCATCGATCGTTTGATTACAATAACATGCTGCGCTTTGTCGGCTTCGAGAATAGGCATGCCATAAATTGGGCTAGCCGGGTCAAGGTAAGCGGCAGGATTTACTACATCATTGGCGCCTATAACCACAACCACATCTATTTGTGGGAACTCGGGGTTAATGGTTTCCATTTCGATGAGTTTATCGTAGGGCACATCCGACTCTGCAAGTAAAACATTCATGTGGCCAGGCATACGACCCGCTACTGGGTGAATGCCGTATTTTACTTCAACGCCTTTGTCTTCAAGTAATTTTTCAAGTTCATGTACCACGTGCTGCGCTTGTGCCACCGCCAAACCGTAGCCAGGTATAATCACTACTTTTTTGGCGTAGCTCAACAAAACAGAAGCATCGCTTAATGAAATTTCGCGAACTGTAGTGTCAATATCCCGATCGCTAGCAGCCCCTCCTGCTGTGTTAAATGCACCAAAAAGTACCGCCGACAGGGAGCGATTCATGGCTTTACACATGAGTAGGGTCAACAATAAACCGGCTGCGCCTACCAGTACACCACCCATGAGCATGACTTTATTATCAAATAACATACCTGTTGTGGCAGCGGTGAGCCCTGTAAAGGCATTCAAAAGTGAAATAACCACTGGCATATCGGCACCACCTATGGGCATGACGAACAATACCCCGAATACCAGGCCCAAGAGGCAAATGATATAAATCAACGGCTCTTGTCCGCTCTCCATTTGAAAGAGCCACACGCATAAAAAGGCAATAACCAACAACAAGCCGTTATTGGTAACTTTTTGCATTGGCCATTTTACGGAAGCGCCGCTTACAAAACCTTGCAACTTGCCCATAGCGATAATTGAGCCGCTAAAGGAAATTGCACCAATAACCAAACTCACCAATAAGGCGCCGAAATAAAAATAGGCAGTGCTCGTGTTCGACATGAATGTTAACTGCGCATCAGGGCTGTGAAAAATGCCATATACCTCGGCAATAGCAATCAGTGCAGCTGCAGCACCTCCCATACCATTAAAAAACGAGACCATTTGAGGCATGGCCGTCATGGCCACCTTGCGCGACATATAGTACCCTATAACCGATCCCAAAACAATGGCAAAGAGGATAATAAGTATATTCTGAAGTCCAGGTGTAAAAAAGGTAGCTAACATGGCCAAGCCCATACCACCGGCGGCTAACAGATTACCCTTCCGCGCCGTATCGGGATGACTCATGTTTTTTATGCCCAAAACGAAAAGTACTACAGCTATCAAATAGCTGATATCTATGATTTGCGTAATCATCCTTTTTTCTTTTTACGAAACATGTCCAACATGCGGTCGGTAACCGCAAACCCACCTACCACATTTAACGTTGCGAGCAATACCGCCATAAAACCCAAAACCAGGGCCAGATAATTATCTGGAGCTGTTTTGCCCATCACTAAGATGGAACCGATGATAACCACCCCAGAAAGTGCATTCGACCCAGACATGAGGGGTGTATGTAATACCTGTGGCACCTTACCCATTACCTCTATACCGACGAAAACCGCCAATATCAGTACATAAATTAATTGTAGATTCTCATGAATCAAAGATAAAAGCTGCTCCATTAGGCTTTAATTAAGGCTGGATATACCACAGCACCTGCATGTGTAATACAAGCACCCTTTATAATTTCGTCTTCAAAGTTCAAGGTCAATTGACCTTCTTTATCAATCATCAAATTCAACAGATTGAGCATGTTTTTCGCATACATACGACTGGCATCTTGGGGCATGGTCGCTGGTAGATTGCTGGCAGCCAGTATAGTCACGCCATGTACCACACATTTCTCCCCTTCGCGCGTAAGTTCACAGTTCCCACCCATGGCCGAAGCCAAATCGACGATAACTGCACCTGCCTTCATTTGCTTTACCATTTCGGCCGTTATGAGCACGGGTGCTTTACGACCTGGAATTAGCGCGGTAGTAATAACCACGTCAGCAGCTAGAATACGTTGGCCTAAAGCCTCATTCTGGCGTTTTTTAAATTCTTCGGACTGCTCAACGGCATAACCACCGGCACTTTTATCTTCTACAGCCCCTTCTACCTCGACAAATTTGCCGCCAAGACTTTGGACCTGCTCTTTTACCGATGGACGGGTATCAAAAGCTTCTACCACTGCACCCAAACGTTTGGCCGTTGCGATAGCCTGCAATCCAGCAACACCTGCTCCAATGATAAGTACCTTTGCCGGAGCGATGGTTCCAGCCGCTGTCATGAGCATAGGAAAAAAACGAGGGAGATGAGATGCGGCCAACAGCACAGCTTTATAGCCGGAAACAGTACTTTGAGATGATAAAACATCCATGGCTTGTGCCCTTGTGATGCGCGGGACGGCATCCATGCTGAATAACGTAGTATTGACTTGGGCAATCTCCGCCATCCGATCCGCATTGACTAGCGGTTGGTACATACCAAAAAGCAGGGCACCGGATTTGAGTTGGCTACCATCGGCAGCGGCAAGCGGCTGTATAGCTACAACCACATCGGCGGTGCTGAGTATTTCTTTTCGGCTTACTGCCTTTGCACCCAGTTCGGCATAAACGGCGTCCGGAAAAGAGGCGGCATCACCTGCTCCTGATTCTAAAAATATGGTTACTTGTTTGGCGATGAGCTGTTTAACTACATCAGGTGTAAGGGCGATACGGTGTTCACCCTCGGGTTCTTGGAGTACCCCCAGTGTTATAGGCATGTATTGGGATTAGGTCAGCGCCTTTCAGGCGATTCAGCGAGCAAAATAAGACTTATTAAAAGACAATCCTATCTACATTGGTGAAAATATGGTGGCCTAAACAAAAAAATCCCGGTACAGCATTTTAGCCGACCGGGATCACGTCATGGATTGCAGCACAAAGGCTGTTAGTCTACATTATCGTGCAGAAACGAATTGTTTGGGCGGATTTCTGGGCGTTTCTCTTCGTTGCTCGATAGCGTAAAACGAGAGATGTCCTGCTCGCTGCTGTGTTGCACTTGATCGAGAGATATATTGCGACGCATATAGGCTGGTTCACGTTCAAATGAATCCAAAGAAGCTGCGTCGGCAGGCTTAACTGTGTTGTAACTTTTCAGCGTTTGAATGCGGGAGCGCGACTTGTCAAGCATGTCTTTCATGGTCATTTTGTTGCTAGGATTGTTCGACAAACTCTCGTTGTTCACTTCTTCTTGGTCGCACAAGGACACAACCACGGGAGGATGCGCTGATGGAGGGGTAACCGCTTTGGGCTCTGTGGTATAAGAGGTAGGTTCAAAACTAAAACTACGTTCTTCTTGCTTTTCTGGTTGATTTTCGGAAGCGTCTATGGTCTCGCCCAATTGGTACACAATAGTATCCGGATTACGAGTGATGGGCGCCGGACGAGGCTTTTCTTCCTCCAGCTTGGGCGCATTCAAGGGCGTTACTTTACGCTCAGGGGCTTGTTGCACCTCCATTTGTCGCTGACCGCCTTCAAAACCTGTAGCGATAACAGTTACACGGATATTGTCACCCAGACTTTCGTCGGTACAATTACCCCAGATAATGAGCGCATCGTCGCCGGCAGCATCTTGAATAAAATCCGTGATTTCACCTATTTCATCGAGGGTGATTTGCTCCATACCTGAGCTAATGTTCAGGAGTATGCTGCGTGCGCCAGTGATGTCGTTGTCGTTGAGGAGTGGCGATGAGAGAGCGGTTTCAATAGCACGCAAGGCGCGACCTTCTCCTTCGGCGATGGCGGAGCCCATAACGGCCTTGCCACTGCTTTCGAGTACCGTTTTTACGTCAGCGAAATCCACATTTACATAACCTTCGACCGTGATAATTTCGGCTATGCCTTTAGCAGCAGTTGCCAATACATCGTCGGCTTTGCCGAATGCTTTGTCGAAGGCCAGGTTGCCGTAAATCTCACGCACCTTATCATTGCTGATAACGAGTGTGGTATCGCAATATGAACGTAATTCTTCTAGGCCAGCTACAGCTTGGTTGGCGCGTTTGCGACCTTCGAAACCAAAGGGTAAAGTAACGATGCCCACGGTAAGTATGCCCATCTCACGGCAAGCCTGTGCGATGATTGGTGCTGCACCTGTACCGGTTCCGCCGCCCATACCAGCGGTAACAAACACCATTTTAGTGTCGTTGCCAATGTGGCGTTTTACTTCCTCGATGTTTTCGATAGCCGCATTGCGACCTACTTCAGGTTGGTTACCTGCCCCGCGACCTTCGGTAAGTGTTGGCCCGAGCTGGATTTTCAAGGGGATGGGACTACGTTCCAGGGCTTGATAGTCGGTATTGCAGACGACGAAGTCTACATCCTTAATACCCATTTGAAACATATGATTAACGGCATTGCCGCCTGCGCCGCCGACACCAATCACTTTGATGATGTTCGGTCGGTTCTTCGGTATATCGAAGGTGAAGTTGTTGGTTGTATTCATATCCATGACGATTTGAGTTTTTCTTTTGTAGGGTGTAGGGTCTAGCCCAACTGGGTGATACTGTTGGACCGTTTAGCGGATTTTAGTTTAGTCTTGATGGCTGTTGATTTACTTGACAAAGTCTTGTGCATCGTTGAGGTCTTTGTCTTCGAGCCATTCCTTGCCTTTTTGGAGGAGTTTATCGAAGAAATTGCCCTTTTCTTTCGTCGAGTGCGTTTTTACGGTCGACTCCTTGCGCAATGCTTTATCGCTGCGCTGGAAGCCCATAAGCACAAGGCCTATACCAGTGGCATACATTGGGCTTTTGATTTCGGAGTCGCCTTTGGCGAGGTGCTCGTTGGGGGTGCCTATGCGTACATCCATACCCGTCATATATTCTACAAGGGGCCGGAGATTTTTGAGTTGTGCACCGCCACCGGTGACTACGATTCCTGCAATAAGCTTTTTCTCGAAACCAGAGGCTTTGATTTCGTAGTGCACCATTTCTACAATCTCCTCAACCCTTGCCTGAATGATATTGGCGAGGTTTTTTACGGAGATTTCTTTAGGGTCACGGCCACGCAATCCAGGAATAGAAACAATTTCATTGTCCTGAGTTTCGCTCGCGAGTGCCGATCCGAAACGGATTTTCAGGAGCTCGGCCTGCTGTTTGAGCACAGTGCAGCCTTCTTTAATATCTTCAGTGATGATGTTGCCTCCAAAGGGTATCACCGCGGTGTGGCGTATGATGCCGTCTTGGAAGATGGCAATATCAGTGGTTCCACCACCTATATCAACCAACACTACGCCAGCTTCCTTTTCTTCGTCGTTGAGCACCGCTTCTGACGATGCCAACGGCTCGAGTATGAGGTCGGCCACTTCCAAACCAGCTTTTACCACACATTTATTCAAATTGTTGGCGGCAGTAACCTGACCGGTAATGATATGGAAATTGGCCTCAAGCCGGATACCGCTCATGCCGATGGGATCTTTAATACCCACCTCATTGTCGACGATATACTCCTGTGGCAACACATGTATGATTTCGTAGCCGGGTTGTTGTGGGATACGATACATCATGTCGACTAGGCGGTCGATATCGATTTGGCCAATTTCATCCTCGGTGCTTTGGCGCGTCATCATATTTCGGTGCTGGTGACTTTGGATGTGCTGACCGGCAATCCCGACATTAACAACACGGATATCGACACCCGATTCCTCTTCTGCCTCTTTAATGGCTTTGCGAATAGCATCTACCGTTTTTTCGATATTGCTCACCACGCCACGACTTACGCCCAAGGATTCGGCTTTGCCCAAGCCCAGGACTTCTACCTTGCCATATTCGTTCTTACGACCGACGATGGCGACTATTTTAGTCGTACCGATGTCGAGACCAACAATGATCTCACCGACGCTTGTGACTTTTGGGGTTACTTTTTGCATATCACCTGATCCTTATATTTCAAATTGACGAGCCTGTAGGTCTGCCAAGCTTCTTCATTAAATCCATCCCGGTACAACACCAGGAGTTTTTCCATTTTTTCGTCCAGATTACTGAGATCACCCAACAAAACGCTGTGTTGACCTACTCTGGGGATGAGTTCAAATTCTCCATCGGCATTGACGTAATACTGTACAAAAAGTGCGCTGAGGTATTCATCGTCGCGTATGTAGTTATTCAGTTGCACCAATTGGCGCACCACCTCGGTTTGAATGGTGTCTACCTTGGTTAGGCGTTCCCGTATGTAGCCAGAAGCTACTGGCACTTGCACCGCTGAGTTGGTCGTTGTTGGCATGCGCCGCCCGTTTTCATCGATGTAATAACTTTCGTAATGACTATTGATAATGCGTAGTACCGGAACCCTTTGCACCACGTCGAGGCGGATGTTGCCGTGTACATCGGTAAAGGCTTCGGCATTTTCTACAAATGGTATTTCTTGAATGAGTTTTTCGATTTTGGTTAGGTCGAGCTGCTCAACCGGCTCACCGACACGTTTTCCCCATCCATTTTTCACGAGATATTGTTCGATGGCTGCTTGGTCAATAAAATAGGCGCCATCGCTGTGGTCGACGCGTATAGTAAACGACTCGCACAACAGTGCCGAACGTTCGGCTTGTATAAAACCAAAAGCTGCTACCAAGGCCACTAATCCGACCAGATGGGCCAATACGAGGAGTAATTTCTTAATCATCTTACGGGGCTTTTATGTAGCATGAGCTCGGTGATAGGGCGTATAAACCGGTCAATGTCGCCGGCGCCAATGGTCAGGAGCACGTCGAATCTTTTTTTGGAGAGGGTATCCAACAGCTCAGATTTTTGAACCAAGGCTTTGGCAGGGGCAGTAATTTGATTGAGCAACCAGCTAGACGTAATGCCGGGTATGGGCAATTCGCGAGCCGGATAAATGTCGAGGAGAAGTAATTCGTCGAGTTGCGAGAGGCTTTCGGCAAATCCTGCAGCGAAATCGCGGGTACGACTAAACAGATGTGGCTGAAATACACCCAACACCTTACGGCCGGGATACAACTGACGTATCGAGGCGAGCAAAGCATTGATTTCTGTAGGATGATGGGCGTAGTCGTCGATGTAAACACAATCTGCCCGATCAACACAATACTCAAAACGGCGTTTCACCCCTTTAAAACTGGCCACTCCAGCTCGGATATGTTCCACAGCCACCCCTTGCGCCAGGGCGATGGTGATAGCAGCTACTGCATTTTCAACATTGTGGATGCCAGGCAAACCACAAATCATATGCTCAATAACCGTCGCGCCGACATAATCAAAGTAATACTTATGCGCTTCTACCCGTACATTTTTAGCTTGAACATCTCCGCCTTCACCATAAGATATGGCGGTAACTCCGGCGGGCAAACGTAAAGGCATGCCGTGCTTGTATACCAACAAACCGCCTGGTTTTACTTGAGCAGCAAAATCATTATAAGCTTCGGCCATGTGTTCGGCGGCACCGTAAATATCGAGATGGTCGGGGTCCATGGAAGTAACTACCGCCATTTCTGGGAAAAGCTGAAGGAAAGAGCGATCGAATTCATCGGCCTCTACCACAAACCGTTTGTGACCGCCCAACAATAAATTGGTGTTGTAGTTGCTACTTACACCACCTAGAATTCCTGTGAAATCAACTTTCGCTGTTGTCAAAATGTGTGCAAGCAAAGTAGAGGTAGTGGTTTTACCATGGGTACCGGCCACCGCTAAAGTTTGGCCCTCGGCAACCAACAAACCCAAAGCTTGCGCCCTTTTTACCCGCTCATAATTGTGGGCTGAGAAATACGCCAAAAGTTCGCTGTCGCGGGGAACTGCCGGCGTAAAAATGACCAAGGTATTCGCAGCGGCTGCCTGCATTGCCATTGGCAGAGCTGTCAGATTGTCGTTGAAACTGACTTCAATACCCGACTGCTCCAAGGTGCGTATTATGTCGCTTGGGGTTTTATCGTAGCCGGCAACGGTAAGTCCACGGTGTTTGAGGTAAAGCGCCAAGGCACTCATTCCAATACCGCCTATACCTACAAAATAGGCTTGTGTGAATGCAGCACCGATCATGACTTACTCCCCTTTCCGATACGTTTTAGGATGTCGGCGGCAATGTCGGCGGCGGCATGTCTTTTATCGAAAGTAGCAATGGCCTTTGCCAGTTGTTGTTGAAGAGAGCCATCGGCTAACAAAGCGATGGCCTGCTCCACCAAAGCGGTAGCAGCTTCTTTGTCTTTGACTAAAATAGCCGCAGCTGCACTGCTCAAGGCCAAAGCATTTTTGGTTTGGTGGTCTTCGGCCACATTGGGTGATGGCACCAAAATGACCGCTTTACCCACAACGGCCAACTCACTAAGGGTTCCGGCACCAGCGCGAGATACAATGCTTGTTGCGGCGGCAAAAGCGAGATCCATACGTTCGATGAAAGCACCGGTCCACATGCCAGCATAATTTTTTACAGCGGCTTCTGCTTCAGGAGCAAAAGCCTTTCCAGTTTGCCAAATAAGCTGAATGCCAGCCTTTGCCAGTTGATCTAAACCGGCAGCCAAGGCACGGTTGATGGTGCGTGCGCCCAAACTTCCTCCCACCACCAATAAAACAGGTTGGTTGGGGTTCAGTCCGAAAGCAGCTAAAGCCTCTTCCTTTTTGCTTTCTAGTGCAAACAAATCCTGCCGGATAGGATTGCCACTGCATGTAATCTTATCGGCAGGGAAATATTTCTCCATGCCATCGTAGGCTACGTAGGCCTGCATGACACCTTTGGCTAGACCTTTATTTGTGACGCCTGCATGGGCATTTTGTTCTTGTATAAACGTGGGTATACGACTCCACTGTGCAGCCAACAATACAGGTCCACTGGCATAACCCCCCACGCCAATTACGGCATGGGGCCGGAAACTCCGGAGGATATTCAATGATTTAACCAAGCTAGCCATCAATTTGACTGGAAAAAGCAAGTTTTGTATCGACAGGCTTCGTTGAATTCCGCTGATCCACAATCCTTCGATTTTAAAGCCAGCTTTTGGTACACGTTCCATCTCCATGCGCCCTTGCGCTCCCACGAACAAGATCTCACAATCCGGTTGGGCTGCTTGTAGGGCATTGGCAATGGCAATGGCTGGGAACAGATGTCCGCCGGTGCCACCGCCGCTGAGGATGAAACGATATGTGCCTTTATGCGGCTGCATCAATTGCTGGATTGAATTCGTTGTTTGTTTCTTCGTTTTCCGATTCCCTGCTCACACTAAGTATGATGCCTATGGCAATCGAGGTAAATAGTATAGAAGTGCCGCCCATCGACAATAAGGGTAGGGTTTGTCCGGTTACAGGAAAAAGATTTACGGCTACTGCCATATTGACCATGGCTTGAATCACCAAACTAAAGGCCAGTCCTATAGCCAACAGCGCGCCGAATGCCTGCGGGGTTTTGATCACCAACCGTATCACACGATACAGCAAGCCGAGATACAAGAGCAGTACAAAAGCGCCGCCGAGTAGCCCATATTCTTCAATGATAATAGCGTAGATAAAGTCGGAATAGGGATGGGGGAGGAAATTCCGTTGGGTGCTCTTACCAGGGCCTTTACCGATTAAACCACCCGTGGCGACAGCAATTTTGGCTTGCTGGGACTGGTAAGCTTCTTCGCTCACATCGTTATTTAAAAAGGTATCTACCCTACTCACCCAAGTCTTCGCCCGGAACAAATCGAATTGATAACTTACAAACACAAAACTCCCGATGCCCAAAATACCGGTGATAATCAGCAGGCCTATATAACGTAAACTGATACGACCAATAAACATCACAAGCAAGCAGGTCATGAACAAAATCATGGCCGTAGATAGGTTAGCAGGTGCAATCAGGGCACAAATCACAGCAACCGGCAGTATGATTGGCACAAAAGCATCGCGGAAAGATTTAATCTCCTCCTGTTTTTTGGCCAGCATGCGGGCGATATACATGATGAGCGCCAATTTGGCCAAATCCGAACTTTGGAAAGTCTGGTTGATAATTGGAATAGTAATCCAGCGACTTGCTTCGTTAAGGTTGGTACCCTTCATCAAGGTGTACACCAACAAAGGCACCGAAAACCACAGGCCAATTTGCGCCACGCGCGAGAAATAGCGGAAAGGCAGATGATGGACAAAATACATCATCACGAGTCCAATAATCGCCAAAGAACCGTGTTTGATAAGATAATATTCCGTATTCCCCCCACGGGCCTTATAGGCCAAAGTACCTGTAGAGCTATACACCACCAACAAGGAGATCACGGTAAGAATACCTACGATCAACCAGATAGTTTTGTCGCCCTTGAAGTGGATATGTTGGAGGAGGGAACGCATGGTTTATAGGGAACGAACTTGTTTTTTAAACTGACGGCCACGGTCTTCGTAATTCTCGAATAAATCGAAACTGGCACAGGCAGGCGACAACAATACCACATCGCCTTTTTCTGAAAAATGGTGGCACATACGAATGCACTCCTCCATGTTTTCGGTGTTTACTACCAAAGGAACCAGCGACGAGAAGGCTTCGTGAATGCGCAAATTGTCTTTACCTAGACAAACAATTGCTTTCACACGTGCTTTCACCAATTCTTTCAGCGGCTCGTAGTCGTTGCCTTTATCGACACCACCAACGACCCAAACAATAGGTTTTTCGATACTTTCAAGCGCGTACCACGTCGAATTAACGTTGGTTGCCTTAGAATCGTTGATGTAATCCACCCCTTTTACTGTGGCTACATACTCCAGGCGGTGCTCTACATTTTCAAAATTGCTGAGGCTTTCGCGCACACTCTCCTTGCGGATTTCGAGTATGCGGGCAGCGATACCGGCAGCCATCGAATTATAGGCATTGTGTCGACCTTTAAGCGACAAATCTTCGTAAGGCATATTCATGGTAGTATTTTTGTAGCGTATATTGATAGTTTTATTGGCAACCCAGCTGCCTTCGGCAACTTCCTGTTCGAGCGAAAAAGGCAGCATATGGGCACGGATGTCCACCATTTGTAGTGCTTCTCGGCTTCCTGCATCGTCGAGATTATAAATGAAAAAGTGCTCGGCTTGTTGGTTAAGCACGAGGCGCAGCTTCGACTGTTGGTATAAACTATAATCGTAGTTATAGCGGTCGAGGTGATCAGGGGTTATATTGGTGAGTATGCTGATATAAAAAGGCGTCGAATGCGTATCGTCGAGTTGAAAACTGCTGAGCTCCAACACATAATAGTCGAAGTCTTCAGTAGCCACTTGGCGTGCAAAACTGCGCCCTACATTACCGCCTAAACCCACCGAAAAACCTGCATTTTTCAAGATATGATACGTCAATAATGTAGTAGTGGTTTTGCCGTTCGTGCCACTGATTCCGATTAACTTGGCATTGGTGAAGCGAGCTGCGTAATCGATTTCGCTGAGGATTGGAATGCCCGCAAAACGCAACTTCTTCATCACTTCGGCGGTATTGGGTATACCTGGACTTTTAATCACCTCATCAGCAGTCAAAATACGATCAAAGCTGTGTTTGCCTTGCTCCCAAGCCACGCCATGCGCATCTAGTTCGCGGGCATAGTCCTCCCGTATCGTTCCAGCATCGGATACGAATACCTCAGCACCTTGCATTTTCGCAAGAACTGCAGTACCTGTGCCGCTTTCACCGGCGCCCAATATGACGATACGTTTTTGCATCACCGGAGTTTCAGCATGACGAGTGAAATGATAACTAACATGATAGCTACGATCCAAAAGCGGGTAACCAACTTAGGTTCAGGTATACCACTCAGTTCGTAATGGTGGTGCAAAGGCGACATCCGGAATATCCGGCGGCCTTCGCCGTATTTACGTTTGGTGTATTTAAACCAGGTGACTTGTATAATCACCGATAAACTCTCGACGAAAAATATGCCGCATATGATTGGTACGAGCAACTCCATTTTAATGATGATAGCCACCGAAGCAATAGCACCCCCCAAAGCGAGTGAACCGGTATCTCCCATAAAAACCTGAGCGGGGAAGGTATTGTACCATAAAAAACCTATACATGCACCCACCATGGCCGCCAAAAACACAACTACTTCGCCCGACATCGGCACATAAATGATGTTCAGATACTCTGACAAAATGGTGTTACCGCTCATATATGCCAAAATGCCTAAACCTGTGCCAACAATGGCAGAAACACCTGCCGCCAGTCCATCAATACCATCTGTTAGATTCACTGAATTGGTGACTGCCGTAACGATGAAGATGATAACGACGAAATAAAACACCCAATTAAAGGCTGGAGAAAAAGAAAGTGACCCGTAGTCGAAACCAAATTTTGTAATCGGCAAATTCGTTTTAAGGGCGATAGATTGCACATCGGGATGGAAAAACAGCAGCGCAGCGATGATTGCACCCAAGCCAACCTGGCCCATAATTTTGAATTTGGAGCGCAAACCTTGTTTATTCTTCAAAAACACCTTGATGTAGTCATCGGCCAAACCGATGGCACCCATCCAAATGGTGGCCAATAGCATCACTACGACATAAATATTATCGAGGCGCGCTGTAAGTAAGGTGGGTACAATAATGGAGATGATGATGATGATACCTCCCATGGTAGGTGTACCCTTTTTAGAAAAATGGCTTTCCGGGCCAACGGTACGAATGGTTTCTCCGATTTGTTTCGCTTTGAGCCAGTTGATAATACGTTTGCCGATAAAAAGTGCAATCAACAAGCTAAGTATCGCAGCCAAAGAGGCTCGAAAGGTGATGAATTTGAATACCCCAGCACCGGCTACATCAAATTGTTTGTCGAGATACTCAAAAAGGTAGTATAACATGGCCTAACGGGTTTCGAGGGTGGAGCGAAGTATGCGTTTGTCGTCGAAAGGGTGCTTTACCCCTGCTATTTCTTGGTAAGTCTCATGACCTTTGCCAGCAACAAGAATGATGTCGCCAGCTTGAGCTAGACTCACCGCAGTTCTAATGGCTTCCTGTCGGTCTGTGATGCGCAACACCCGATGTTTCTGCCCTAATTCAACCCCTCGCGCCATCTCATCAAGTATGGCTTCGGGCGATTCGCTGCGGGGATTATCGGAGGTGAGTATGACTTTATCGCTTTGATCAACAGCAATGGCGGCCATCAGAGGACGTTTTGTCCGGTCGCGATCGCCACCGCAGCCAACAACAGTAATGATACGTTCGCTTCCTTTGCGGATATCCCGTATGGTGCCAAGTACATTTTTTAGCGCATCTGGCGTGTGTGCATAATCTACTATACCGGTGATCTGATGCATTTGAACATAGTCAAACCGGCCACTCGGTGCATGTACGGCCGAAAGTGCAGTTAGAACCGCCAACTTCTCTTCGCCCAAACAGATGGCTGCTCCATAAGCAGCCAACAAATTGGAGGCATTAAAGCTACCAATGAGGGCACAGTGAAAATCAGCACCATCTAGCTGTAAATGCAGTCCTTCGAAGCTATTTTCTATCAAACGGGCACGAAAGTCGGCATCACCTTGCAGGGCAATCGTCTTGATTTTTGCGCGCGTATTCTGTACCATCACCATTCCATGCCGATCGTCTTTATTCACGATAGCATAAGAAGTAGCAGGTAAACGGTCGAAAAATGACTTCTTCGCCTTGATATACGCGTCAAAAGTCAGGTGGTAATCCAGGTGATCGTGGGTAATATTGCTGAACAAAGCAACTGCAAAGTCCAAACCTTCGATGCGATTTTGGTGCGCGGCATGAGAACTCACCTCCATAAACACATGGGTGCAACCAGCATCCCGCATTTCGGCCAATAAAGTGTTTATCGCAACGGCATTGGGTGTGGTGTGGGTGGCGGGCACAACTTTTGTTCCGATGCGGTTTTCTACGGTCGACAGCAACCCACACTGGTAACCTAAAGCTGTGAACAGCTGGAAAAGGAGGTTTACCGTCGTGGTTTTACCGTTGGTGCCGGTAATACCGATTAGTTTGAGGCCCTGCGACGGGTTACCATAAAAATGACAAGCCATCCAAGCCAAGGCAACACTCGCATCGGCTACTTTAACATAGGTAACAGCTTCAATTAACGTTTGCGGAAGTGTTTCGCATACGATGGCAACAGCACCTCCTAAAACGGCTTTGTCTATATAAGCATGCCCATCGGTTTGAGTGCCGCGCACAGCTACAAACACGCAACCAGGTATTACCTGACGTGAATCAAGCACAACAGCGTTTACCTCCAGATCGGTTGATCCGTTCGTAGCGGTTGTGCCAGCCTTGTATAATATGTCGCGGAGATTGGCCATTAGCTGAGTTCCAAGACGATTTGTTGATTTTTACGGAAAGGCGAGCCAGCAGGGATCGATTGCTTTTTAACCCGACCTTTACCCATAGGCACGACCTTCAACCCAGCATTTTCGAGTAAGTAAACAGCATCTTGCAAGCCCATACCGGTAACCTTCGGCACTACTTTGCTGCTTACTGTCAATTCGCTGAGACCAATGCTTGTCGAGTCGTAATTGGCTACTACCCATTCCGCATCGGCAGCCAGCTCTTTATATGCAATATTTAATTTATTAAGCACCGTTTCGCTGGCTTTATGCGAACCATTTTTAAGAACGATGGTGGTTTTTACGGTTTGTTTGGCTTCTTCGTCCATACCCGGATTGATGATGCTCGCATACACTTTGTCTGCTATCTCCTTAAATACTGGACCCGCGACATAAGAGCCGTAATACAAACCCTTCTTGGGATTAGCAATCACTACGATACAGCTGTAGCGTGGATTATCGGCAGGAAAATAACCGGCAAAAGAAGCGCGGTACTTCATGCTTTCGCGGTAGCCATAGCGGTCGTTGGCCACTTGTGCTGTTCCTGTTTTACCAGCAGCCGTATATTGCGTCGTCCGTAAATTTTTACCTGTACCTTTTTCAACTACAGCTTCCAGCATTTTACGGGCATCGGCTATGGTGTTTTTATTCGCAATCTGGTCTTTGAGCACGATGGGCTTATAACTGTTCACCACCTGGCCAAAATTGCGTACCTCCGAAACCAGATACGGCTTCATCATCACCCCGTTGTTGGCAACGGCATTATAAAAGGCGAGCAACTGCAAAGGTGTAAATCGACTTTCGTAACCTACACTCATCCAAGGGAGGGTTACGCCACTCCAGCCTTTGCCTTTGGGATCTTTGATAAGCGGTTTGCCTTCACCCGTAATTTCAATACCGAGCGGTTCGCCAAGACCTAATTTGCGCAGCCCATCTACATACAACTGCGGGTTTTTGCCGTAGTGCTGGTTGATGAGCTTAGCTACACCGGCATTCGACGAAATAGCAAATAAATCGGTCACCGTCATATTACGGTAGTCGTGCTCTTCCGAATCTTTCATCACCCGGTCGAAAAACTTCACTCTACCCTTTTCAATATCTACGCTATCGGTGGTTTTGAAATCCCCACGATCGAGTCCGACCATGAGCGAAGCAAGTTTAAAGGTCGAGCCTGGCTCAATGCTCTCTCCGATGGCGTAATTGTACTTTTCGTAATAACCACCTGCTTCGCTATCTCGCCCGAGATTGGCGATGGCCTTGATTTGACCAGTGGCCACTTCCATTACAATGACACAACCGTGGTCGGCGGCGTTGTTTTCGAGGGTACGCAATAGTGCGGCTTCCGCCACATCTTGAATATTGATGTCGAGGGTTGTGATGATATCGTCGCCATTCATCGGTGCTATTTCATCCCGGTCGTTGATGGGCATCCAAACACCACCAGCTATTTTTTGCATCAAACGTTTGCCGCCTTCACCCGCCAAAACACGGTCGTAAGCACCCTCCAGCCCTACAGGCGCTACGCCAAGCAAGGCATAACCAATGGTGCGTTTGGCGAGATACCGAAATGGCATCTCCCTTTTGCTTTTCTGTTCTACCACCAAACCGCCGGTATAACGACCCAAATTAAAAATAGGCAGTTTTTTTACCTGCTGAAGTTGTTGGTAATCGATATTCCTTTTAATCAAAAAATTGCGCTTGCCAGCACGGCGGGCTTCCCGTAACCGACGGGTGTATTCCCTACCACTTTCATCACCGAAAATGCGCGATAGGCCTTGGCCCAAAGAATCTACTTTCGACTCAAACAATTCTTGCTTCAAACCATCCACCTTCAAATCCATGCGGATATCGTAGATAGGCACCGATGTCGCCAATAAACTACCATCCGCGGCGTAAATATTCCCGCGTATGGCATCAATAGATCGGTAACTGGTCGTAAGACTATCCGCTAACGCACGGTAGTAGCTGCCTTTCACCGTCTGCACCCGGGTGGCCTGCACCAAAATACCCAGCCCCAGTACAGCAACAAATGCGTACGAGAGATAGATGCGCCACAATATGTCGCGTTTGATGCTCATTAGTTGATGTATATTTTTTTAGGTGCTGTCCTCAATTCTTTCAGTCCGGTCGGCTCCACTTTTCGAGCTACCTCACTTTGTTTGCTTTGAAACATCAAATCACTTTTGATGGTGATGTACTCGCTGCGCAGATCTTTAATCTCGGTTTCGATTTTGTTGATGTTGCGTATGTTTTTGTAGACCTGATGCGAATTAGCGATGTATACCAAGGCCAATACGCACAAAAGGCTGATGAATGGCAGGTTGTTGCTGAACGCACTCACTTTGAGGTAGAGCTCAGGATCCAGCAAACGCATCGGATTAAAACGGCTGCCTTTCGACGGCTGATTTTTCTCTTGGGGTTTATCGCGTAGTGTATTCATGCTCTTTTAACTCCTATCCTGAGTTTAGCAGAACGTGAACGGGGGTTTTGCGCCTCTTCCGCTGCATCTGGAACAATGGCTTTGCCGTTAAGTGGATCAAAAAGCCGGATATCATTGCCGAAGAAATCTTTGTTGATATCCCCTTCGAAATTTCCGCGCTTGATGAAGTTTTTTACCAAGCGGTCTTCCAGCGAGTGGTAGCTCATTACGACCAGGCGCCCACCGGGCTTAAGCACATCGGCCGACTGTATCAAAAAAGCACGCAGCGCTTCAATTTCTTCGTTGAGCTCGATACGGATGGCTTGGAAAAGTTTCGCGAGGAATTTGGCTTGTTTGTCGCGCCCCATGGCCTTGGCTACAGCATCTTTCAACTGCCCAACTGTATCGATGTCCTGAATGGTGCGGGCATGTGCGATACATTTGGCGGTAAAGCCGGCATTGGTCAATTCGCCATAGGTGCGGAAAATATTACGCAGCGCTTCTTCGTCATACGTATTGATGATGTCCCAAGCTGTTTTTTCACTACGCCGATCCATACGCATGTCGAGGCGCGCATCGGCCCGGAAGCTAAAACCACGTTCTGCTACATCAAACTGATGCGACGAAACCCCGAGATCAGCTAGAATACCATCAACAGGCAAGGCGTCGTGTAAGCGCAAAAAACGCTTCAGGTGGCGAAAGTTCTCATCTACTAAAGAGAAGCGCCCATCCTCTGGGAGGTGGGCCTTTACATCTTCATCTTGGTCGAAAGCGATTAATCGCCCGTTTTTACCTAGTCGTTTCAGTATGGCTGAGCTGTGTCCGCCGCCGCCAAAGGTTACATCTACGTATACTCCGTCGGCTTTGATGTCGAGCCCCTCAAGACAGGGCTCTAGCAGTACCGGAATATGATATTCGAGATTAGCCATTGAATCGACCTCCCATCACTTTTTCGGCGAGGATTGAAAAATCGTCCGGCTCACTGTCGAGCAAACTGGCGTGCAGCGTCTTCGACCAGATTTCAATGTTATTCAAGTTACCTGCCAAAACGAGGTCTTTTTCGATAGACGCATGTTCGAGCAGGTGTTTCGGCAAAAGTATGCGGTTAGCACTATCTAACTCCACCGGCGTGGCTCCCCGAAGGAAGTAGCGCACAAACTCCCTGTTTTCTTTTACGTATGGGTTAAGCTTGTTGAGCTCGGCCATTTGCGCATCCCACTCATTCGCAGGGTAAAGCGAAAGGCACTTTTCAATCCCGCGGTTCACGACAAGCTTGCCACCGGCTTCGGCAGGCAATTGACGCAACAAGACAGCCGGCAGTACCAAGCGCCCTTTTGCATCGAGCTTTATTTCGTATTCACCAAGGAATTGGGTCACAGGGGGTTTGTTTGTAGTACTAAGGTAGTACAAATATCCACAACCTCCCACTTTCCCCCACTATGTAACACGTTGTATTTTTCCACAATTTTTGTGCTGTGCAAAAAGTGCCAAAATGAATCAAATACACATATTTTACCTTCGTAGTCACCTACTTACCTTGAAGTATTTGACCTGAAATGTTAGCTAATCCGACATTGGCTTACCGCAATTGATCCAAGAAAAGCGGGATTTAAGCTTCTCTAAAGACGTTGGTGGGAGGAAGTGGGGCGATTTTGATATGTAGGGAGTCGCATTATAATGTGCTAATGTGGCGTTTCGCTTCGCTCACTCTGGGAATGTGCTAATGTGCTAATGACATTTCGCCCTGACGGATATTGACTACTTTTCTAACTAAAACGATGATCTTTACCGGTTAAAAACATTTCATTAGCACATTAGCACATTAGCACATTAGCACATTAGCACATTAGCACATTAGCACATTAGCACATTAGCACATT
>JBDNIH010000264.1:0-11439 GCA_041688385.1 Bacteroidia bacterium | reverse complement strand
GTCAGTGCTGGTTCCAAGCTGCAGGGGTTCATAAGCCATTTAGATGCATCGTTCTAATCCTTTGCCCGGCTGTCTATGGTAATGGTCACAGGTCCATCATTGATGAGCTGGACCTGCATATCGGCGCCAAATTCACCCGTTTGTGGGATTTTCCCCGTAAGCTCCTGCAGGGTAGTCAAAAAAGCATGGTAAAGCGGAATAGCTGTTTCGGGGCGGGCCGAACGCATATAGGAGGGACGGTTGCCTTTTTTGGTTTCGGCGAAAAGGGTAAACTGACTTACGATGAGCAATTCCCCGTTAACTTCTGCTAGATCAAGGTTCATACGCCCGTCTGAATCGTTGAAAATACGCAATTTGGCGATTTTTGCGGCCGTCCAAAGTAAGTCTTGAGCCGTATCTGCTGTTTCAAAGGCAGTTAAAACCAGTAATCCCGGGCCAATTTCACCCAGTATTTCTCCCTCGCTCGTCACTTTGGCTTCGCGCACTCTTTGCAGCACTACCCTCATGGCTACCGCAAATAGATGGCTGCAGTTTCGAACATATCCGGCATTTCCTCCGAAAAATTGGAGAATGTCAGGCTGTCGCCCTGCAACTCCCAATAAAAGGC
Organism: Bacteroidia bacterium; assembly: GCA_041688385.1. GTDB lineage: Bacteria > Bacteroidota > Bacteroidia > UBA7662 > UBA7662 > UBA7662. Next base: position 10,832 of record JBDNIH010000264.1, on the reverse strand, counting down.
ATCGTATTCCTTGGCATTACGGTACATCCAAATCACGCTGTTGAAGGCCGGATAGCTGGCGTAACCAAGTATGAGTTTGTATTTGTTGTACTTGCTGCTGCCACGCACAAAACCGTTGGCGCCAAATTGCAGGCTGCTTCCTAAAGGTTTTTCGCCTTCCTGTAAACGGAATGTCCCGAAAAGTTTGTTTTTCACAAACAACTGTTGCACTGCTTTGCCGGGATCACCCAATTGAGTGCTTACCCGTACAAAACGCAGACTGAGTTCATCTACAGTTAACAAAAGTTGTTTGCTGAACGGGTCGTATTCAAATACATATTGCACTTCGGCATTGCCGTCGCAACTGCTTACAATTAGGCTATCGCCCGAACGCAAAACTGGACCACTGCAGGCCTCATTGTAACTAAACACAAGCTGTATCGTGCCATTTAGCTCATCAACTACCACTTCTGAAATGGGCAGGAGTTTATCTTGACTACCATAAGGGTCAGCCGATTTTTGCAATTCATCGAGATAGTCAAGTTTGACCCAATGACCTGTAAGTGTGTCCTGTATCCTACTTTCAGGCATTTCAATGAGACTGTCGAGGGCCGAATCAGGGGCTATGGTAGTGTTCTCTTTTGGCTCATCGCCGCAGCTAACCAAAAGCGCCAAAGGTAATATCCAGAGTAAATTTTTCATGCTAATTGTATTGGTCTTCATTGTTGAGGATGCTCAAATAACTTTTGTAGCGATCGTAGGGGAGCGTTTCGGCATCTACTGCAGCTTTGATGGCACAGCTGGGTTCGTGTTGGTGGGTGCAGTTGTGGAATTTGCAGTTGGCGAGCAAGGCCTTCATCTCTGGAAAAAAATGACTGATTTCAGCACCCTCCAACTCAATTACGCCTAACTCTTTAATCCCTGGGGTGTCTATAATGCGCGTACGCAAAATAGGTTCGAACAGTTCGGCGAAAGTGGTGGTGTGTTTGCCTTTTTGACTAAAATGAGATAGGGTGCCAGTTTTAAGCTGTAATTCGGGATAAAGCGTATTGAGTAAAGTGCTTTTACCCACACCAGAAAAACCACTAATGAGTGTGGTTTTGTCCGTAAAAAGTGCTTTAATTTCATCAAGACCATTTCCGCTCAAAGTAGAACAATGGTAGACGGAATAACCGGCATTTTCGTAGATGGCCTTGTATTCCTCATAAATATCCACCACCTCGCCTTGCCACATATCGTCTTTGTTAAAAACGAGGTGTGTGGGTATGCCGTAGGCTTCTGCAGTTACCAAAAACCGATCAATAAATCCTAACGAAACCTTGGGATAAAACAAGGTGGCAACCAAAACTGCTTGGTCAAGATTAGCTGCTAGTATGTGGGTTTGTTTGCTCAGATTGGTCGACCGCCGAATAATATAATTCCGCCGTTGTTGGATGGCGGTAATCACGGTGCCATGGTGTGTATCGTGGTCAAAGTTTACGCGGTCGCCCACAGCCACCGGGTTGGTAGATTTAATGCCGGCCAATCGGAGTTTTCCCCGTATTCTACATTCAAACAAAACACCATCATCAGTACGCACCGCATACCAACTGCCCGTGGATTTTATGACTATGCCTTCCAGAATCTGATTTTTGACAAAGCTAGCACTAAATCAGCTCTCCTTAATGTTGCTTGCATTAATAACTAACAGGGAGATAGCTGGCAGGATCGACGGCTGAATTGCTTTTTTCTATCAAAAGGGCAATTTCAAGTACTTCGTCCATGCGGTCGACATAATGAAACTTCAAATCGCTGATATATGCAGCTTTAATCTCGTCAATGTCTTTTTTATTGGCCTTGCACAGAATGATATCGCTAATGCCAGCTCGTTTCGCCGCTAGAATTTTTTCTTTGATTCCACCTACCGGCAATACTTTTCCACGGAGTGTAATTTCCCCGGTCATGGCAAGTTTTTTCCGCACCTTACGCCCCGTTAAGGCCGAAACAATGCTTGTGAGCATCGTAATGCCTGCCGATGGGCCATCTTTAGGTGTAGCACCTTCCGGCACGTGGATATAAAGGTCGGCATGATCGAAAATGCGGTAATCCAAACCTATTTTTTCAGCATGGGTACGAACATAGGCGAGCGCAATACTGGCCGATTCTTTCATGACATCACCGAGATTACCCGTGATTTGTAATTTGCCTTTTCCGCGGCTTACCCCTGTTTCTATATAGAGGATGTCGCCACCCACTGAGGTCCATGCCAAGCCGGTTACCACACCAGCCACGTCGTTCCCCTCGTAGAGGTCGGCATCAAAATAACGTGCACCCAGTATTTTGCGCAGGTCTTCATCATCTGCGGTAGTATTGTAGGGCTCTTCGAGCGCTTTTAGTTTCGCAAAACCTCGAATAAGCGCAGCTATTTTTTTATCGAGATTCCGTACGCCTGATTCACGGGTATAACCCTCGATGATGCTGCTGATGATTTTCGGCGCAATGGTCACGTCTTTTTTGGTGAGCCCGTGTTCTTCGAGCTGCTTGGGGATGAGGTATTTTTTGGCTATTTCCAGTTTCTCTTCCTGAGTGTAGCCATTAATTTCAATGACTTCCATGCGGTCGAGTAGGGCAGGTTGTATTGGTTGCAAATTATTGGCTGTGGCGATAAATAACACCTTGCTCAAATCATAGTCCAGCTCCAAGTAGTGATCGAAGAAAGTTTTGTTCTGCTCCGGATCCAAAACTTCGAGTAAGGCAGAGCTTACATCACCCCGGAAATCACTACCAACTTTGTCAATTTCATCGAGCACCATCACCGGATTGCTAGACCCAGCTTTTTTGATGCTTTGAATGATTCTACCTGGCATGGCGCCAATATAGGTCTTGCGGTGACCACGAATTGTAGCTTCATCGTGCACACCACCCAAACTCATACGCACATATTCACGACCTACTGCTTTGGCAATGCTGCGCCCCAAAGAGGTTTTTCCCACACCTGGAGGGCCTACCAAAAGCAAAATGGGTGCCTTCATATTGGCTTTGAGTTTAAGCACCGCTAAATATTCGAGTATCCGGTCTTTGACTTTCTCCAGGCCAAAGTGGTCCTGATCTAGTATTTTTTTGGCGCGTTTGAGGTCAAAACGGTCGGTCGTAAACTTATCCCACGGCAAGTCCAACAAAAGCTCTACATAGTTGAGCACAACGCTATAGTCGGCAGCAGCCGGGTTCATACGTTGTAGTTTGTCGAGTTCTTTGAAAAAGTGCTCCTGGACTTCCTTGTTCCATTTTTTCTTGCGACCTCTTTCCCGTAGGCTTTGCACCTCCAAATCAGGCGTAATGCCACCCAGTTCTTCCTGTATGGTTTTTAGCTGCTGGTGGAGATAATATTCCCGCTGCTGCTTGTCCATGTCGGTACGAACCTTACTCTGAATCTGGTTTTTTAATTCCAACACTTGGAATTCACGATTCATGAGAATGAGGACTTCATTGGCCCTAATTTTCAGGTTTTCGATTTCAAGCAGCCGTTGTTTTTCGGCGACTTCGACATTCAAATTGCTGGCGATAAAATTTACCAGAAAAGCCGGCGTTTCGATGTTACGCAAGGCTATGGCTGCTTCACTTGGAATATTGGGGGATAGCTCGATAATTTGTTTGGCCAAGTCGTTCATTGAAGCAATGAGGGCTTGGAATTCTTTGTCATTTTTGCGGGGTTTTTGGTCTTTAAAAGCCGATACCTTGGCGCGTAAATAAGGCTCTGATTGGATTAAGCTATCAATCCGCATCCGCTGCCTGCCTTGGATGATGACGGTGGTATTACCATCTGGCATGCGTAACATTTTGAGGATGCGGGCTACTGTGCCAATCTCATGGAGGTCTTTGAACTGTGGGTCTTCAATAGAAACGTCCCGTTGTGAGACGACCCCGATGATTTTATCTGAACTATTGGCTTCACGTATTAATTTGATGGATTTATCGCGACCAACGGTAATCGGAATGACTACCCCTGGAAATAAAACGGTATTGCGTAGCGGAAGAATTGGCAGGTTGTCAGGCAATTTTTCCGACGCATCATCATGGTCTTCTTCATTAACAGTCATGATTGGAATATAATCCATATCATCTTCTGCGCCCTGTAAACCAAAAAAACTGTTGCTATCGTAAGTTATGCTCATGTGCTGGAATAAGATAAAGCCATTGCCAAAGTGGCAGTTGTGGCGGTGAAAGGAAATACGGCAAGAACGATGCCATGGGGGCTGCGGCAGCCAGCCGGTTTCGACAGTCGGCCAGTTTTAGTTGAGGCAGCGAGCCAGTTTCCCCTCAACTGTCGCACTACTTCAACCCCCTCAATCAACTCGGTTAACCTGCTCAACAACAATCGTCTCGTTCCTAAACACCAACCCCGATTCCTCGAAGTAGTCGATCAGTATAGTCGCGTCTTTTTTGATTGTGCCAGCGAGTATTTCTCTGGAAAGTTTGTTGAGGATCTCTTTTTGCATAGCGCGTTTGAGCGGTCTTGCGCCAAAAAGAGGGTCGAAGCCGGCATCTGCCAAATGGTCGATAGCAGCCTCGGTAGCAGCAATGAGTATACCTTTTTGTTCGAGCAGGTGCCGCAGACCCTCCATTTGTATGGATACAATACCTCGAATGTCGGCCTTGCTCAGCGGATTAAACATCACAATCTCATCGATGCGGTTCAAAAACTCGGGGCGAATGGTTTTTTTAAGCAGCTCAAAAACCTCCACTTTGGTTTTTTCGATGATCTCATCCCGATTTTTCTCGGTCATCTCCTCAAAATTGCCTTGGATGATGGGGGCACCTAAATTGGAGGTCATAATGATGATGGTATTTTTGAAGTTTACCGTCCGACCTTTGTTGTCGGTTAATCTGCCGTCATCCAACACCTGCAATAAGATATTGAAGACATCTGGATGGGCTTTTTCAATCTCATCAAGCAATAAAACACTGTACGGTTTGCGACGTACGGCTTCTGTCAACTGCCCCCCTTCGTCGTAGCCAACATATCCTGGAGGTGCTCCAATGAGCCGGGATACGCTGTGCCTTTCCTGATATTCACTCATATCAATGCGCACCAAAGAATTATCGTCGTTGAAGAGAAAGCCAGCGAGTGCTTTGGCGAGTTCGGTTTTACCTACACCTGTAGTTCCGAGGAAGATGAAGCTACCAATCGGCCGTTTTTCATCCTGTAAGCCGGCACGCGAACGACGAACAGCATCGGATACGGCAGCAATGGCTTCCTCTTGTCCAATTACTCTTTTATGAAGTTCGTTTTCGAGGCGCAGCAGTTTCTGACGTTCACTTTCAAGCATGCGGGTGACTGGTATGCCTGTCCATTTGGCCACCACTTCGGCGATATCTTCACTGGTGACTTCTTCCTTTAGCATTTTATGATCGCTTTGGGTATCAGCGAGCAGCTTTTGGTCGGCGAGCAGCTGGGTTTCGGCTTCTTTCATCCGTCCGTAGCGAATTTCGGCCACCTTGCCAAAGTCGGCCGCTCTTTCGGCCTGCTCAGCCTCGCGTTTGAGTTGCTCAAGTAGTTCCTTGCCTGCTTGTATTTTTTCGACGATGTCTTTTTCGGCTCTCCAACGGGCACGTAAGGTGTCTGCTTCTTCGCGGAGATTGGCGATATCGAGGTTCAAAACCTTTACTTTATCATCGTCTTTTTCGCGTTTCATGGCTTCACGCTCAATTTCAAGCTGCATGATGCGGCGTTGTAATTCGTCGAGTTCTTCGGGTACCGAGTCAATTTCGATACGTAAACGGGAAGCCGCCTCGTCGATGAGGTCGATGGCTTTATCGGGCAAAAAGCGGTCGCTGATGTAGCGCTGACTAAGCTCTACCGCCGCGATGATTGCCTCGTCGCGTATTTGTACTTTATGGTGGGTCTCGTAACGTTCCTTCAAACCACGCAAGATGCTAATGGCATCAGCTGTATTTGGTTCATCAACGACTACCTTCTGGAAACGACGTTCGAGGGCCTTGTCTTTTTCGAGATATTTCTGGTATTCGTTGAGCGTAGTGGCACCTATTGCGCGCAATTCACCTCGGGCTAGGGCCGGTTTTAAAATATTGGCGGCATCCATGGCACCTTCACCACCCCCAGCACCAACGAGGGTGTGAATTTCATCTATAAACAAAACAATTTGACCGTCGCTGCCGGTGACTTCTTTGATTACAGCTTTCAACCGTTCCTCAAATTCCCCTTTATATTTGGCACCCGCAATGAGGGCACCCATGTCTAAGGAAAACACAACTTTGTCTTTTAGGTTTTCGGGTACATCCCCTTTTACAATCCGAAAAGCGATGCCCTCGGCTATGGCCGTTTTACCTACACCAGGTTCCCCGATGAGTATGGGGTTGTTTTTGGTACGACGACTCAAAATCTGAATCACCCGACGAATTTCATCGTCGCGACCAATCACCGGGTCGAGTTTGCCGTTGGCGGCGAGATCGTTTAGATTTTTGGCGTATTTACTCAAGCTATTGTAGGTATTTTCGGCATTTGCATCGGTTACCCTTTCGCCCTTGCGCAATTCCGTGATAGCGGTTCGCAGGGTCGCTTCGGTTAGACCGGCATCTTTCAATAAACGCGCGCTTTGATCGCTGCCATTTAATAAAGCCAGCAATAAATGTTCTAAGGTGACATACTCATCCTTAAACGACTTCATCACTGTTTTGGCTTGGGCGAGTACTAGATTGAGTGGCTGCGCGAGATAGGTCTGGCCACCGCTCACTTTGGGTATATTTTTAATAACGGCCGCATTGGTGTCGCGCAAACGTTGCACATTGACACCTGTTTTGCCTAACAAGTATTGAGAAAGAGAAGGGTCGGCATCGAGTACTGCCTGTAATAAATGCGGCGTATCTATGGCTTGCTGTCCATACTCCAACGCAAGTTGTGCTGCGCCTTGAATGGCTTCTTGGGCTTTGACGGTGAATTGTTCGAATTGCATAATACTACGTTTAATACTACTGCATCAAAGCTGAATCCAAGTTGCATAAACGGCCTAATTGTCCTGTTTTGCTTGGTTTTGAGCGACTATTTGTCTGTAAATAACCGTTATTGCCCGACTTTATGTCGCTTTATCAGCTACTGGCGAGGGTATTAGCAATAAATAAGCCCGCAAATAGGCTTTGTAGTTAGAATGGATTTCATACCTTTGCAGTCGCCTTTTTAGAAGGCAAGAAAGGAAATTTAAATTAATGACAGAAAAAGAACTGGAACAAACAGTTGCAACTGAAACCACGGAGGTAGTAGCTCCTAAGAAAGCTGCTGCAGCTAAGTCGACGACCCCTACTCCCGGAGATTTTGACTGGGAAGGCACCGGTAAAAAAGGCGGTGGCTATTCGAAAGATGAGCGCAAGAAGCTAGAGGACCTTTATGCAGGCACCCTGAGCGTAATTGAAACCAATCAAATGGTGAAGGCTAGTGTAGCCGCTATCACCGATCGCGATGTGGTTTTGAACATCGGCTTTAAGTCGGATGGTCTTGTACCCCTTTCAGAATTCCGCGACAAGCCGGGCCTGAAAATCGGCGACGAGGTTGAAGTACTCATCCTCAATCAGGAAGACAAAAACGGTCAACTCGTGCTTTCGCGCAAGGCTGCTCGTATCCTGAATGCCTGGGACAACATTGTTTCCAGCCACGACAACGACACCGTTATCCAAGGCCGCGTGAAATCACGCACCAAGGGCGGTTTGGTAGTAGAAATCGATGGTATCGAGACCTTCTTGCCAGGCTCACAAATTGATGTGAAGCCGGTTCGTGACTATGATCAATATGTAGGCAAAACCATGGAGTTTAAGGTGGTGAAAATCAACCAAGCCCTCCGTAATGCCGTAGTATCGCACAAAATCCTCATTGAAAGTGATCTCGAAGCGCAAAAAATCGAGATTATGAGCAAGATGGAAAAAGGTCAGGTACTCGAAGGTACTGTGAAAAACATGACCGATTTCGGTGTGTTCGTAGACCTTGGTGGTGTAGACGGTTTGTTGCACATCACTGATATCAGCTGGGGTCGTATCAATCATCCTTCTGAAGTCCTCCAATTGGATCAGAAAATTCAGGTGGTTGTTATCGATTTCGATGATGAGAAAAAACGTATCAGCTTGGGCATGAAGCAGCTCACCTCACATCCATGGGATGCCATGACTGAAGAAATTCAGCCAGGTAGTGTGGTAAAAGGTCGCGTTGTGACTGTTGCCGATTATGGTGCATTCCTTGAAATTATGCCAGGCGTTGAAGGCCTCATCCACGTTTCAGAAATGAGCTGGAGCCAACACCTCCGTAACCCGCAGGACTTTATGAAGTCCGGCGACGAAGTGGAAGCTGTTGTATTGAGCGTTGACCGCGACGATCGTAAGATGTCGTTAGGTATCAAACAACTTTCTCCAGATCCATGGATTAATATCACCGATCGTTTCCCAGTAGGTTCACGCCACAAGGGTATCGTTCGTAATCTCACCAACTTCGGTCTCTTTGTAGAACTTGGAGAAGGTGTAGATGGTTTGGTACACGTGAGTGACCTGAGCTGGACCAAAAAAATCAACCACCCGGCCGAATTCATCAAACGTGATGAAGAAATCGACGTGATTGTATTGGATATCGATATCGACAACCGTCGTTTGAGCTTGGGCCACAAACAACTTGAAGAAAATCCTTGGGATACCTTCGAAACCATTTTCCTCGAAGGTTCTACCCACAAGGGTACTGTAACCGCTGTTGAAGAAAAAGGTGCTGTGGTTCAATTGCCTTACGGTGTTGAAGGCTTCGCTCCTAAAAAACAACTTCAGAAAGTCGATGGCAAAGCCCTTCATGGTGAGGAAGAAGCCGAATTCAAAGTAATTGAGTTCAGCAAAGAGAACCGCCGTATCGTGGTTTCTCACACCCGCACTTGGCAGGAGCAAAAAGCTGCTGAAAAGGCTGCTGAAGATGCTGAAGTAGCTGCTTATACCAAGAAGACCACCGCCAAAAAAGCTGCAAAACCAGGAACCGATGAAGATCGTTCTACCCTTGGTGATTTGGATGTGTTGGCCGGCTTGAAAGAGCAGTTCATGGAGTCGGAAAAACAAGCGCAAGTAGAAGCTATCAAGAAGATGGACGCGAAAGCGAAAAAGGCACCTAAAAAGGCCAAAACCGACGACGAAGAGGAAGCATAAGCTCATCTTTGCTGCATACCAAAGCCATCCGTCAGTTGACGGATGGCTTTTTTTTGTGCAATAACTTTTCTACTAAAATAATGGCCTTTTCTAAACGACGAACGAAGATTATGAGATACATTATTAGCTGCCCAAGCCAGATTCCACAAGGCAATTTAAAGAAGGGTAGGCCTGCTTAGTGAATAGCTGGGTTGTTGCTGTTCTGACTTGTTGAGGATAGGCACTTAACGTGTTATGCTCCGCTTGAAGGCAATATTTGGCCAATAAAATGATCTTCCTTTTAATAGTATATCAAACCTTCTGCTTCACAACCTGCGCTGGAAGTAGTTTTTTGCTGGACCTTCCAGCCAATACACCAGGCCAAAAAAGCATCAAACTGGTGCCAATTGGTAAAGCGAATATTTTGTGCAGACAAGGCTATTTCAGCAGGTAAGGATAAGTGGTGGATTACAATATCCCGGCAATTGGTTATTGCATCTAAGCCCATTTTATAACCCGATTTTTTTAGGCTGAGTAGCCGTGCAAGAGCACCCGGATAAACCTCTATAAAGTGACTTTGCGCCTGAGCGTTTGCTTGAAGTTGAATGGCACGCGCCGTAAGCCCACCTAAGAACATGGGTGACATCGCCTGAAGTTCCTTGTCGGCTTTGCGGTAAAAATAGTCTGTATATCCATCTAGCTCCCTATAAACGCCAGGCAGGGAGAGGGGAGCGTCAATAAAAATCAAACCATTGGCTTGTGGGCTATGTCCGAGAATAAAGAGATCGGCATCCTGATTTTTGGCTGTTTGCAGCAGTTGAAACCCTGTTTCATTGTACAAACAAATGACCGTGGTGCCGGCCAATTTACTGCCATAATCTATACCGAAATGATGCGTCATAGATAACTAACGTGTGTTTGTGCCGTCAGTTTGGGCGGAGAGGAAATTTTGACGGAATGCTTGTGCAAATAGCGTTGTACGCTAATTTGTGCAGGGCTAATTATTTAAGGCTTCGAACTATTACGCTAACACGCTGTTCTCTTCATTCCTTATGCGCACCTTTGAAATCAACACAACTGTTCAGGCTTCTGCCGATAAGATTCAACAAAATTTTACGGCCGAACTGTTGTTACGCCTGAATCCACCCTTTCCGCCGGTAAAGCTGCTTCGGTATGATGGCAATGCAGTTGGAGCCGTAGTTGAACTGGAACTTAACCTTTTGCTTTTTAAGCAGCGCTGGGTGAGTCGCATTGTTGAGGCAAAATCCACCAAAATAGAGTGGTATTTTGTTGATGAAGGAACGGAGTTGCCTTTTTTTCTAAAACAATGGAGGCATGTTCATTTGGTGTGCCAAGGACTTAATAGCAGCACCATAACGGATCGGATATCACTGTCGGGACCTGTTTGGTTGCCAGATTTTGTGTTGGTTTTACTATTTAAAGCTTTGATGATCTATCGCCGACCAGTTTACCGTAAAGTATTCGGAAGCGTTGCGTAGGTAGAGCTCAAAATTATTCCAATTACTTATTGTTAGAAAAATTGCCCCTTGGTCGTGGAAAGGCATATTTAAGAATCTCGCTTTTTTTGTTTAATGATTTTGAATAATAATTAAACAAAAATTTGGAGTTACGTCTTATCGTGCTTAATTTTGTTTAAGGTTGAACGCTAAAAGTTAAACAGATGAAGCCATCAGAATTTACCCTCAAAGTTAAAGAGC
>JBDNIH010000263.1:0-15022 GCA_041688385.1 Bacteroidia bacterium | reverse complement strand
TTATGATGCAGATAATCCAGCAATAGCCCACTTGAAGCAGAAAAGTTTCGTTTTGGCTATTGATTTGGATAATAAGTCGCTCACTTCCAGCAATCTCATCGAAAAGCTTGTAGCTAATTGTATCCAAGTAACACCCTTTGCCGCTTTTTTGAACAGAGCAGTTGATGTTTTGGAACTTTAAGTTCTTTTGCAAAAGGTTGAGAGCGCGTTAAACAGCTCTCTTTTATTAATAGGTTTTTTAATAGTGGTGTTCATTCCACTCACCATGCCTTCGTGGGCACTTTCTTCAAATACGTCAGCTGTGATACCAATTATGGGAATATTGGGGTTTTTTGTGTTCACTTCGCCAGAGCGTATTGCTCGTGTGCAGCTTAATCCATCCATTATAGGCATGTGAAAGTCCATCAATACACCATCATAGTTGTTCTCTTGCAGCATTTTCAAACCTTCCTTGCCGTTAAATGCAAAGTCGAGTTGAATTTTTGCTCTACCGAGTAAAAGCGACATAACTTTTTGATTCATCTCATTGTCCTCAACATAAAGGAGATTTAGGCCTTCCAATTCTTTTTCTGGCAATTTGTTGTCGATTTTCTCCTGGCTAGGTTCTGCAGCAGACAAGTCGAAATGCATATCAAAACTAAATTCAGAACCAACGCCGGGCATGGATTTGAGTTTAATCTCACTGTCAAAAAGCTCTAATAAACGGCGCGTTATGGTAAGCCCGAGACCAGTGCCCCCATACGTTCTTTGTATTCCTTTGCCTCCCTGGTGAAAACTTTCAAAGATAGACGCCTGCTGTTCTATAGGTATACCAATGCCTGTATCCGTCACTTTAAACCGCAATTGAATGCTTTTTTCATCCCTTTTTAGCACATGACAGCTGAGTTTTACATGGCCTTTTTTAGTGAACTTGATAGCGTTAGATACCAAATTCATGAGTACCTGAAAGAGCCGAGTTTGATCAGTTTGAATCATTTTCGGTAAATCAGAGGCCAAGGCAAACTCTAAGCGGATATTTTTGCTTTTTGCTTTAAAGGCAAGGTTATTTTCTAACTCCCTGAACATCCGACCTAAGTTAGATTGTTCAATATGGATGCCGATTTTACCTTCTTCGATACTGGCGATGTCCAATACATCGTCTATTATTACTAACAGTACATCAGCTGCGTATTTAATCGATTGAAGTTTATCGTATGATTTGCTTTCAGTAACGTCTTCAAGTAACATATCCGTCAAGCCAAGAATTGAATTCATAGGCGTTCGGATTTCGTGGCTCATGTGCGATAAAAATTCAGATTTGGCGCGCAATAATTTCTCAGTTTCCGCTTTGGCTTTCTCTATAACGGATAAATTGCCCTGAATTTCAATATTTTGACGTTCGATAATTTCGTTTTGACTGATGAGCATACGATTATTCTTGCTCTTTTGATATACTGCCCAAATAAGCCCGATGAGCACAACTAAACTGAGAAAAGATAGACCAATCAGAAAACGATTGCGCCATTCGATGTTATCAATAAACTCCTGCTGTTGTACCAGACTTTCTTTGCTTTTGAGTAACTCTGATTCTTTGTTGTTAAGTAAGAATTTGAGTTCCATATCAGCCAGATTCCGTTCCATTTCTTGATCATTGCTTTGTCTTTCAAAAAAGATCAGCTTTTCAAGGTAGATTAATGCTTCTTTACTGTTGTTCACCGACTTGAAATACTCATAGAGGCTTGAGCAAGCCTTTTTTGACAAATCTAGGTTTTTGGTTTCTTCCGCAATTTGCAGTTCTTTTTTAAGCATGGCGATTGCTTCTGCTACCTGTCCTCGTTTTAACTTTTGATTCGCATGAATGATATTAATTTCATTTATCTCCAACAAAAAGCCTAGTTCGCTGAATTTTTTCTTAGCCACATCAAATGCCTCGTCGCCTGCATCGTAATCCCCTTTGGCGTATAGTACCCGTCCATAAGTTACATTTCCCCAAGCGTATTCATTCCAAACTTTATATTTCCCCAAACTATCTATGGCCTGCTTGGCATAATTAAAAGCACTGTCTAATTCATTCAGCCTGAGGAATATATTGGATATATAAAGAAAGGAATGGCCTAGCAGAATGTGTTCGCCAGAGTTAATTCGGGCTTGTGCTCCTTTTTTGAAATAGGTCATTGCGCGCTTGAAGTCTCCCTTTTGTCGGTAAACAATGGCAATGTTATTTAATGCCACAGCTTGACCACGTCCACGGTCTTCTTCTAAAGTACGTGTTGCAGCAGCTTGGTAGTAATTAAGTGCTTTGTCGTATTCCTTCTGGTCGTAATATATATTGCCAATGTCGATGAGTGAGAAGGGCAGGATTCGTTTGAGGTTGTATTTTTCTACAATTAACAATGCTTTTTGAAAAGCATGTAGTGCAAGATCGAGATACCCTTTTTGACGATAAATAAGCCCCTTAGCTGCATAAAAATTGCTTGAATAAGCTTCCATGCGCATTTGAATGGCCAGTTCGAGGCCGACATCTGCAATAGCCAAACCTTTCTCCGGCGTTAATTGGCCATACTTGTTTGTGAGTTCTAATGCTATAGATAAAGTGTTAGAATCAATCTTACCCTCTGATTTAAGTTTTTGATATGTTTTTTCTAAGCTGTCGAGATAAACTTGCTCATAATTATTCCCCAATACAATCACGCGGTCACTATCAGATGAAGCGCCTTGTGCATTTACGAGAATTTTTCCGAAAACGAGAATTAGTATGAATGTGATTCCCCTCAAGTGTAGATTATTTTGAGCCAATTTACTGCTTGAATTCTTTAAATATTAGCGTGTATTGAAAAAAAATATTATTTTCAATAACAGGCACGATAATTTTGGTTAAAATGCAAAAAAAAAAAGCGGTCAGTTGTTAAACTGACCGCTTCAAATTTTTGGGGAATATTAACCTTTTGTGGCCTCTACATCTAGGGTAATTCCAATCTGATCATTGATTACTTTGTCGCCAAGTTCTGGAAAAAATTTACCTGAACGGTAGCGGATATCCCAAAGGGTGCGATCGATAGAAAAAGTGGCCTTAGCTTGAATTTTATCCTCGCTCAAAAGAACCAATGCAGGGAAACGTATGCCTTGGACAATACCTTTCAGCGTCAGGTTTCCACTGATAAAGTGGGTGTTCCCTTTTTCATCTGGGGCAGTAAAAGCCTCTACACCCGTAATTTCAAATTGCCCTTGCGGATGTGTTGCTGTAGCAAAAAAATCATCCGATTTAAGGTGGTCCAATAAGTCAGCGTTTTTGTCCGGGTCTTTCAAATCAAGTACGGTAATGCTATTCATGTCCAGTTCAAACTGGCCACCGCTGAGGGCACCATCTTGAACCAATAATTTGCCGCCACTGGTAGTTATGGTGCCATAATGCTCGCCAGTTAGTTTTTTGCCCAACCATCGAATAGGTGTTTTCGCATTGATGAGGTATACCTCAGCATTTTCACTTGCAGCAGCAACTGTTACTTCTGTTGATTCAGCAGATTGATTAGTATTTGTACAAGAACTAAACAGTGTTGCGCCAAAAAACAGCGAAAGAAAAAAGAGTTTTTGCATATTTTGTTTTTTAAATAAGCTTTTAAACAAAAGAAATAGAGTAAATGTTTTATGGCACAAGCGGAATAAATATGCTCGAGCCAGGACCGATAGGGATATCCAATGCAATCCAAATTCCAAATAATATGATCCAACCTATCAGGAAGGCTATACTGTAAGGTAGCATGGTAGAGATAACTGTGCCGATACCTGCTTTTTTGTCATAACGTTGAATAAAGGCAACAATTAAGGCAAAATAAGACATCATAGGAGAGATAATGTTCGTAACGCTGTCGCCTATACGGTAAGCACATTGGGTGAATTCGGGGCTGTAACCCAATAGCATGAACATCGGAATAAAAACAGGCGCCATTATCGCCCACTTCGCCGATGCACTACCCATTATGAGATTAATCATTGCTGCAATTAAGATAAATGCAGTCATTAATGAGATATCATTCATCCCAGAGGCTTTGAGTACATCGGCACCCTTGATAGCAAATATGAGCCCTAGATTGGTCCAATTGAAGTAAGCCACAAACTGCGCGGCAAAAAATACCAAAACGATATAGGAACCTAAAGTCTCCATCGACTTCGACATACCTTTCATTACATCGCTGTCGTTTTTGAAGGTACCCGCGGCTATACCATAGGCAATACCACAAAGCGCCGACATTAGAAAAATAAAGGCGACAATGCCCGACATAAAGGGGGACTTCAAAATACCGCCATCTATAGGATTTCGGAGATAGCCATTTTCAGGAATCAACCCGCCTAAAATAAAGGCAATAAACAAAAAGAGAGTGATACCAGCCCAGCGTAGTCCCTTTTTTTCTGCGGCTGTGAGCGAGCGGATTTCTTCCGGTTTTTCATCACCGGTGTAAGTTCCTAAACGTGGGATGACGATTTTTTCAGTGACCCAAGTTCCTAAAATCGAGATCAGGAAAGTGGAACCGAACATAAAGTAATAGTTAGCAGCTGGATTGACTACATAACTGCTATCAATGATGCGTGCGGCTTCCTCCGATAGTCCAGCCAAGAGTGGATCGATGGTTCCCAAAAGCAAATTGGCACTATAGCCACCAGAAACACCAGCAAAAGCAGCAGCTAATCCCGCCAAAGGATGGCGGCCTGCTGCAAGAAAAATAACTGCAGCCAATGGCACAAGTAATACATAACCTACTTCACTGGCGGTGTTGGAAATTACGCCGGCAAAAACAATTACCAGAGTAAGTAATTTTTTGGGTGCTGCCAGTACTATTTTACGGAGCAAGGAGCCAATCAAGCCGCTGCCCTCGGCAATACCTATACCCAATAAAGCGACTAAAACAGTTCCTAATGGGGCAAAACTGGTAAAGTTAACGACCATCTTCTCCAAAATCATGTGTAAGCCTTTGGCCGAAATCAGGTTCACCGGAGTAACGGTTTCGCCAGTACCTGGATGAATAACAGCTAAATCAAATTGCGCTGCCACCCACGACATAAGGACGACAAAGGCAGCAAATCCAGCAAATAAAGTAGCAGGATGGGGCAGGGCGTTACCGAGTCTCTCTACGATAGAAAGAAAACGGTCAACAGCAGAACGTTTTTCTAGGCTCATTTTGTGAATTTAATGACGTGGAATCCGGGAATAATAGTGGAGTCGACCTGATACTGACTAAATTTAGATTGTACCAAGTCGATGATTTCGCTGGTTTTAAAAGAGGATGCTTTTATACCATATTGGTCGGCCTCTTCGGTATAGTTGAAATAAAAAAAGGTGGCCCCCTTCTCCAATCTTGACCACAGTATATCAATCAATAATCTGTTTTGGGCTATACCTATAGGTCGGCCAAGCCGGCTTTCATCCATTATGATGCCGCTGTAGGGAATTTCCGCTCCAATTTTGCCTTGCATGATGTCGGTCAACCGCAATTGTGCATCCGTATATTCCGAAAAATTGGCCCTAAACGCTGTATGGTTCTCTTCATCAACCACCAGTAATAAATTATAACCGCGATGGAGCAGATCTTGCGTAACGGCAATGTTTTCTCGGAGCAGGAGGAGTACCGGTTCGGGTTTTGGATAGGCTAAATATTTAGCGATACCATCAAGCGGAATGGAAGGCGGAGTTGCGGTTTCGTTTTTTTTCTTCAGCGATGAACAGGCAGTTGTCCCGAAAAGGCTGATTATAAGCAGGAATATAAAATATTTACGCATATGAAGTCACGAAGATAAAGAACCTTCGTTGCGAACAAAGCGGTTGCTGGGCTGTTTTGCTAATTTTACAGCGTGTTCCGAATAGCCTATCACCCCATTTTTAAACATCCCTTACCGGATGGACATCGATTTCCGATGTTGAAATATGAAATCTTGCCAGAGCAACTCTGCTACGAAGGCACCGTTACTGAAAGTCAGTTTTTCGAGCCAGAACCATTGGCGCATCAAGTAGTACTTGCCGTACATGAAGCACAATATCTGGATAGATTGTTAACACAAACGTTGACCAAGCAGGAGATCCGCAGGATTGGCTTTCCACTGTCAGCTGATTTAATTGAACGCGAACTGCGTATTGCTCAGGGCACGGTAACTGCTTGTAAGTTTGCCACAGACGACGGTATCGCCTTTAATATCGCTGGAGGAACGCATCATGCCTTTCGGGATGCAGGAGAGGGGTTTTGTCTGTTGAACGACCAAGCGATAGCAGCGCAGTATTTAATCGATAATAAACTGGCACAACAAATTCTAATCATCGATTTAGATGTACATCAGGGTAATGGCACAGCTGCAATTTTCAAAAATGAAAGTAAGGTGTTTACATTGAGTCTACATGGCAAGGATAATTTTCCATTGCATAAAGAAAAGTCAGACTTGGATATCGCCTTCGAAAATGATACATCAGACGAGCTTTATTTGGCCACCTTAACCACCACTTTGGCGAAAGTATTAGTTGAGCTGAAACCAGATTTTCTATTTTTTCAAGCAGGCGTAGATGTTTTGGATACAGACAAACTCGGAAAACTAAAACTCAGTAGGGAAGCTTGTAAGAAGCGTGACCGTATCGTTCTAGAATCTGCCCGTAAGTATGCTTTACCACTGGTAGTCTGTATGGGTGGGGGCTATTCCGAAAAACTAACGGATATTATAGAGGCACATGCCAATACCTATCGACTGGCGAAGGAAATTTATTAACCAAAACAACGTTTGGACTTCTATTTTTGACTTAAATACAAACTCCTTATGCGCTACTTGATTATCTGTTTGGCTCTGCTTTTTTCGAATATAGCTCAGTCCCAAAATGTTAAACCCTTCGAAGGTGAAATACTTTTTAAATTGGAGATTAAAGGTGGGGATGAAGAGATGAATATGGCGCGGCAGTTTATGCCAACAGGCTTTGTGTATACTATAAAAGGAGACAACGTATTAATTAAAACCCTCGGCACAAATTCAGCGATAATGACTGGAAATGCGGTTTACAATGCAAAAAGCAATAAGGCATTTTTGGTGCAAGAAGCGTCAAAAACAATCTATTTGATAGCGCCAGCTAGAGAAACAGAAGAAGTAAGCGAAGACGCAAGTAATGTCCCTTTAGTGGTTGCCGGCACTGAAACGAAGACGATAGCGGGTTATATATGCAAACATTTTATTATAGCGAGCAACGAGGAGGAAGGAGATAAAACGGAGATTTGGGTAACCGATGCTATACAAGTAAATATGCCCCCAGCACTAGGAGACAACATGCCGATTGATCAGAAAATTATGTCGATTGTTAAGGGTTTCCCATTGGCTATGCAAATGGAAGGCCCAGGTGGGTTAAAAATAACGATGCAAGCTGAAAAGGTTGAAAAAAAGCAAATCAGTGCTGGTGTTTTTGACATGCCAAAAGGGTTTGATGTTAAGCCGCTTGACCCGAATACCGCAAGACCTGGAGGCGAAGAGTGATTGACGAAAATCATAACCCTTGGACTACCCTTGAGTCTAGGTTGAAGTACGAAAACCCTTGGATATCGGTTACAGAACACCAGGTCCTAAATCCAAATGGGGGAAAGGGAATTTACGGAACAGTTCATTTTAAAAATTTGGCCATTGGTATCCTTGCCTGCGATGGGGATAAAATCTGGTTAATCGGTCAGTATCGTTACCCGCTCAAACAATATAGTTGGGAAATTCCCGAAGGTGGGGGTAATCACAATACGCCACCCTTGGCTTCAGCCCAACGAGAACTACGCGAAGAAGTAGGTGCAACCGCTGAGCATTGGGAAGAGGTTGGCCGTTCTCATCTGTCTAATTCCGTGAGCGACGAGTTGGCGCTTATTTATAAAGCCTCCGGCCTTCAATACGAAGCGGCGCAACCCGAAGAAACGGAAGAGTTGCAACGCAAATTAGTTACGCTGGATGAAGCCATTCGGCTAATTAATGCACAGGAAATAACCGATAGTATTTCGATTATGGCCATTCAATGGTTGCACATAAGCAGACTCACAACAAGCCGTTCAAATGACGCGTTTTGAGTAATTGACCTACGTGCTGGTCGACAGGAAAAGTAAAAAATTCTGCTGGCTCCAAGCTCGAAATAGGGGTAAAATAGAATGTTTCATCTTCTTCCGATGTGCGGTCGAGCGTTTTTAACTTCGGACGGAAGCTGATAGCTGCATGCACCTCATAATAGATGCTGATTAATTGAATTTGTGGGTCAAAGGCCGATGCAACATAAAAATCAGTCGTATAAAAGTGGTTTCCCACCGAAACGTCTAAATCCAATTCTTCTTTAAACTCGCGAACAAGACAATCCGCAATGCCTTCGCCCCATTGAAGCCCACCACCTGGAAATTTAATCATATAGCGACTTTTGTGGGTTTCCTCTGCTATAAGAACTTCTTGATGCGCATTTATGAGTAATCCGTAGACACGAAGGGTAAATGCTTTTTTGTCAGACTTCATCTCAATTTTACCTTTAGCGATGGGCAAGTGCTAAATTAGCGTTATTGAAGCCAACCTTATGCGACGTATACTTTTAGTTTACTCCTTGTTCTCCTTTTTCATTTCGCCAATACTTGCCCAAAAACCTGTAGGAGAAATCCCCCTGCCGATAGCGAAAATGCCAAAAAATATTGTGTTGCTCATCGGTGATGGCATGGGCACGAGTCAGATTTATGCCGGTATGGTTGCAAATGGGAATATTTTGCAGTTGGAGCGGTTTAGTTTTGTAGGCTTTAGCAAAACGAGCTCCTACGATAATTTAATCACCGATTCAGGCGCAGGTGCAACAGCGCTTTCTATTGGGAAAAAAACATACAACGGTGCTATTGGCGTAGCCGGCGATACGGTCGTTTACGAAACAATACTTGAAAGCGCAAAGGCAGCTGGTAAGGCAACAGGAATGGTAGCAACTTGCGCCATTACCCATGCTACTCCGGCTTCTTTTGTAGCACATCAACCCGACCGTAATTTATCGGAAGCGATAGCAGAAGATATCGCCAAGGCTAAAGTGGATTTGCTGATTGGAGGTGGACTACAATATTTCGAAGAACGTAAAGATGGCCGAAACCTAGTAGCTGTTATGGAAGAAAGCGGTATACGGGTAGTACGAACAGAGGCAGATTTATTTGGTATAACTACCTTGCCATTCGCTGCGCTCCTCTGGGATAAACACCCCGCACCAAAACATGAAGGCAGGAACGATATTCTTCCACGAGCGACCTATCTGGCATTGGAAAAATTAGCCGAAAATGAAGCTGGATTTTTTTTGATGGTAGAAGGCTCACAGATAGATTGGGGTGGCCACGACAACAACACCGACTACATCGTTCAAGAAATGATGGATTTCGACCAGGCCATAGGCGTGGCCGTCGATTTCGCTGAGCGCAATAAAGAAACCTTGGTTATTGTGACCGCCGACCATGAAACCGGTGGTTTTTCAATCAATGGAGGTGACTTATCGAAAAAAACGGTGTCAGGAAAATTCACAACAGGAGGTCATACAGCCGTCATGGTGCCAGTTTTTGCATTTGGACCAGGTGCCGAAGCTTTTTCAGGTATCATGGACAATACCCAATTGTATGAGAAAATGATGCAAGCCCTCGACCTCAATCGTAAAAAATCGGCAGTTAATTGGAAGGATAAGGCGAAATTTTAATCCTGTAAATTAGCTCTTCACGATTAATCGGAAGCCATTCCCGTGGATGTTCATGATTTCAATGGCGGTATCTTGACTGAGAAATTTCCGCAGCTTCGTAACATAAACATCCATCGATCGGGAGGTGAAATAATTGTCGTCCTTCCATATCCGATTTAAAGCTTCACTTCTCGGTAGTACTTTATTGACGTTTAACGCGAGCATTTTGAGCAATTCTGCTTCTTTTGGAGAAAGCCTGTGAAGCGCACCTTCTGCTGTTTTTAATTCGCGTATAGCATAGTCGAATTGGTATTTTCCGAGTTGAAATAGATTGGCCTCCACACCCAAGTCTTTGTGATCTACGCGGTTGAGTACGGCTTTGATTTTAAATAGCAATACATCGGAGTCGAACGGTTTGGTGATATAATCATCTGCACCTAGCTGAAAGCCTGTTATGATATCCTGTTTCATGCTTTTCGCCGTCAGGAAAAACAAGGGTGCCGTTTTATTGATCTGCCTGATTTCTTCCGCCAGCGTAAATCCATCCTTTTCGGGCATCATCACGTCAAGGATACACATGTCAAATTGTCCTTGCTTAAAGCTACTGATCCCCGTATTGCCATTCGTGCAAAGGGTGACTTGGTAATCATTGAGTTGGAGAAAATCACGGAGTACAGAACCAAAGTTGGGGTCGTCCTCGACCAATAAAATATGTTTGCGCATAACTTTTAGTTGGAACTTAATGGCAGTGTAATAGTAAAAGTGCTTCCTATTTCTAACTCACTATCAACGCTAATGCTGCCCTTGTGGGCCTCTACAATCGCCTTGACGTAACTCAGGCCGAGGCCAAATCCTTTGATGTTGTGAACATTACCAGTTGGAAGTCGGTAGAATTTCTCAAAAATACGCTGTCGTGTTTCACGGTTCATGCCTATTCCATTGTCTTTAATTCGAATCACTGCTTTTTGCCCGATTATAGCTCCCGTTATTACTACGTCAGGATTTGCTTTCGCGTATTTTAGTGCATTGTCAAGCAAATTAGTAAACACGTTCAACATATGTGATTCATCGCAGTCAATAAAGCAATCTTCATGTCCACATATCAAGCTCAATTTTGCTTGCCTGTTTTCATATTGCATCTCCATCAAGTCTAATGCGTGTTCAAGCAGATAGCGCAAATCAAGACGTTGTAAATGTAGCGTCAACTCCTGCCGTTCCAATTGAGCCGTTTGCAACACCTGCTCAACATGGGTATTCATTCTTTTATTCTCTGTTTTGATGATGCCCAAATATTTGGTTGTAAGCTCAGCATCAAATTGCACTTTCGGATTCGCCAATGCATCTGCGGCCAAATTGATGGTCGCTAGTGGCGTTTTAAACTCATGCGTCATGTTATTGATGAAGTCGGACTTCATATCGCTCAATTTTTTCTGCCGGAGTAAAACCGAAATGGTCACAAAAAAAACGACAAACAGAACGAGTATAAGTGCAAATGAGACCAAGAGCATCCCCAATAAATTTCCCAGCAAAAAGGAAGTTGGATGAGGGAAATGCACCAGCAAACGTTCGTTTAAATTGAACATATCATTCGGGAAAAGCCGCGCTTCATAATTGGTAAGAGAAGGCAAACTATCTCCGTAGATGCGTTGAACGATGTCTTTTTGTTCTCGAACAACTTGAAACTGAAAATCAATCGTAATGCCATGTTGCTGTAAATTCGAACGAAGCATTGAGTCAAATTCATGCTCAGAAATGCGCTGTTCAATGGGCTGTTTTGGCGATATATAGTCGAATGCTACTTTGTTTAACAAGCTGTCGATACGCAACTTTTTTTGAACGACTTGTTCTGTGAATTGGGGCGTTTTTTCTGCTTTTCGGGGTTTTTCAACAAAGGCAGTAGCAGGTGGCACAGTTAGTTGTTTGCTTTTTACCCTTTCATTATCTCCTTGATTCATGAATAAGAGGTCACTTTTACCTGAACTCGTTGGCAGGGGAAAACCCGTCATTTCAAAATAGAAAGGATCACCCGTTGAAAGGTTAAAATTCAAGCTGTCAACCCAAAGATCCATTATACTGTCCAAATCAATGGTGATATGAAACAATTGCCTGCCTTCTGGTCTTTTTTTAGGCATTTCCTCATGGTATGAGGCTTCCATTTGCGGGTTTCTGGAACCCACAACTCGGGTAGGCTGAGCTATTAGCGTTGGATAAACCTTGTTCCTAGCTGAAATTAAACTGTCGTCATGCGCGCGCTGTTGCTGGGTGAGGTCTGGGAAACTAGCTATAGGTAATGAATTAGAGCTTTTTGGGCTATTTTTCCGAGATTTTGTTCGCGTTTCTTTTGCCGAAACAATACTTTCTACATCATCGTAGGTGTAAATGACCGGTCCGGCCAAAGAATCAATCTGCCTGACAAGTTGTTTCTGGTCTAAACTATTCGCAAATAGCCGCGAAGCCTCCCTCGCCTCAAGTGCATAATTAGTTGATTTCAGAGCCTCCGATACACTTCGGTCGAATTCATCGGCCTTCATCTTGAATGCTTCCCGCATCCAAAACGCCTGAACGGCAACAAGCCCGATGAGCGCCATGGCCATCGCAAAAATGAGAACTGGGATTAGCTTCTGCTTCATTGAAGTAAAACAATGCAGTAAAACTACCGTATAAAATAAGCAATTTGTGGCTTTTAACGTTTCCTTAACGGTATTTAAGACCTGTTTAACAGCAAATTAGCCTAAAATATTGGCGCTGCAATGTTGCCTAAATAATTTCTATTTTCAAATGGGATTACCTCCGGCTATTGCTTACCTTGTACAATTACTCGCTTCTTCTTTTGAGATACTTGCTGCAAAAAGTCGTTAACTGGGGTGTGGATGACACCCAGGCTGTTGAAAAACAGCGTAAAGTCAGAATCATCAATGCCATTATTTTATTGGCATCAGCTGCCATATTAGGCATTACTATTTACGATTACCTACGCGAATTCCCTTCAATAGTTTGGCTGAATTTAATTTTTTTAGGCCTCTTTTTGAGTTTGTTCGCGGCCACGGGAAAAGGATACAGTAACCTTGTCGTCTACCTGCTTTTGCTGCTAACATCTGGGCTAATTTTTTTCTATTCTACCTTCTACGGCGCTGATTATGGTGCCTATTTGTTTTATTTTCTCATATTAATCTCAATCCCGTTTGCAATCGATTTTCAAAAACGATTGCAACTGTTTGGTTTGTTGCTTTTTGTGGTCTTCTCGCTGTTTATCAGCTTGGTTTTTGAATTTCCTTGGCAGATACAACTGCCCCCCGAATTGCTCAAAGAAGCATTTAAAGGGAATGTCTTACAAGTTGGGATACTTGCAATCTTTTTGGTTTTGGTCATTCATTGGTCGAACGACGATGTAAAAGGGAGGATGCGCCGGGCGATGGAGCAAGTGGAAACTATGCTAGAGCATACCAGCTATTATATTTGGTCTGTTGATGCTGATCTAAACTTGGTGCAAGCCAATGCACGCTTCAAGCAGTTTTTAGCACATCGGTTCGGAATTGACCCGAAAGAAGGTGCGAACATGCTGACATTTATGAATCCTGAACTACAGGGTTTTTGGAAAGAAAAATACCGACTCGGACTCACTGGCCAGAATCAAGTATTTGTCTCCACCTTCAATTTTCAGAATGGCGCACCCTTGACCCTGGAAATTAGCTTATTTATCATAAAAAACGATTTAGCTGAAGTCATTGGCATCACAATTTATGGCAATAACGTAACAGACAAACTTCAAATCGCAGAAGCACTTCGCGAAAACAGAGAATTGTTGACGGATGCCCTTGAGTTGGCGCAACTGGGGACATGGCGCTCAGATCTAGTTAACAACGAAGTGTATTGGGATGAAAGAAGCACCCAAATATTTGGGACAGATCTACAACACCGTGGTTTAAGGGCGGCCGATTATTACGAGCGTATTCACCCCGATGATCTAAATGCTGTTAAGTCAAAAATTCAACTGTTTGAAAAGACTGGAGGCGAAATTCGTTTGGATCATCGCATCATTACCCCTGCAGGTGAGCTTAAATATGTTCATGAACAAGCATCTGCTCGGGAGAATGAAAAAGGAGAGGTGATAGAAGTCCGGGGGATAATTCAAGACGTTACGGAAGTGCGTAAGCAGAAGGAATTAGAGGAAAGAGCCAACCATTTATTGTCCGAGATTAAGGAGGCAACAGAAACGCTGCTGGTGGATAGTGATTTTGAGCAAGCTTTCCAAAAAACCGTTGCCAGAGCTTCCCAGGCTATTGGTGCATCTTACGCTTGGGTGTTTCGGCATTTTGATTCTGAGTTTGGTCCGGCAGCAAAATTGATTACGCCTTTAGAAGATGCCCGAGTGAATCTGAAAGAGCGACTTATTTTGGAAAGAGGACTAACCTACAAAAAAATTGGCTTTGAAAACTGGTTCAATAAGCTAAGAATGGGTGAAACTATCGTAGGTCAAATTTCAGAACTGCCAGAAAGCGAGCAGAAAGTATTCAAGATTTTTGAAATACATTCTGTATTGGTGCTCCCCATTTTTGTTGACAAACAATTTTGGGGATTCGTGGGCTTCGATAATCTTAAGCAAGAAAAAAAATGGTGGGGACTAGAAGAACAGATTCTTCGTGGTTTTTGTAATGCGTTGGGAGGTGCAATCAGCCAGCAATTAAGCAATCGTCTGTTGCGGGAGGCCAAAGAGGCGGCTGAAAAAGCTTCGCAGATTAAATCAAATTTTTTATCCAACATCTCGCACGAAATTCGAACGCCAATGAACGCTATCATTGGTCTTACGGAATTACTGATACCGGAAGAAGCGGATGCGCAAAAACTAGAATATTTAGAGGCTGTTCGTTTTTCAGCCGATAATTTATTGCGATTGATTAATGATTTGCTTGATTTAAGTAAAATCGAGGCGGATAAATTGGAGCTCAATAGGGAGCGCTTTAACTTGAAACAACAGCTTCTCCATTTTGAAAAAACATTGGGCTACATAGCCAAAGACAAAGCCTTAAAAATTGAGCTGAAAGTTGAAGGCAATGTGCCTGAATGGGTATTTGGTGACAGTGTCAGGTTGAATCAGATCTTATTGAACCTGGGCTCAAACGCGATTAAATTTACACCAGCTGGAGAAATCAATATTGAAGTGGTAAGCCTCCAAACTACAGCCGACAAACATTTACTTCGATTCGAGGTAAGTGATGATGGTATTGGCATAGAAGAAGATAAAATAGGCCGTATTTTCGATCGTTTTGAGCAAGCGGAGAAATATACCAGCCGTCAGTTTGGCGGAACGGGCTTGGGGCTGACAATCACCCAAAAGCTCGTCAATCTGATGGGGGGACAAATTTTTGCAGAAAGCGT
>JBDNIH010000050.1:0-1275 GCA_041688385.1 Bacteroidia bacterium | reverse complement strand
TCCAAACAATGTGATACCGGGTTATTATTTTTGGAATGGTAGTGCATGGATTAATTTTATTGGGTCGACTACCTCAAATACGCTTACAGGAACGGGTACAACTTCAACATTATCTGGTTTTGGAGCAACTATTAGAAGTGTTTCAGCTGGTATAACATTGGCCGCTACAGACAATGGCACTATCATTCAAAGTTCCGCCTCTTCTGGTATTACGATTACTATCCCAACAGGTTTACCCACTGGGTTTAATTGTATGTTGTTGCAAATGGGTACGGGTCAATTGACTTTTGCTGGCGGAGCGACGCTTATTAATAGAAGTAATTTCACAAAAAGTGTAGGGCAATATGCCATTATTAGTATTGTTCATTTGGGAAGTAATACCGTACTAGTATCTGGCGAAATGAGTAATTAATATGAAAACTACTTTCACCATTTTATTTTTCGTTTTAAGCACTGCACTGTCAGCACAAGTATATCTTCCCGCAGGCATTGCTGCAATTCCCAAAACAAGTTTAGTGGTCGATTATAATTTCTCAAAAACAACAAGTTACAGTGGCACAGGCAATACCCTCACTAATTTAGCTTCTTCCAATTCTGGTAACGCCACCATATTAAATGCGCCAGCCTTTAATAATACAGTTGGTTTTATTGCACTAAACGGAACGAATCAGTACGTGTTAACCAGTAATTTAGCAAGCTACTTTCAGAGAATAAATACAAATACATTTCAAGATACCCATACCATTAGCATTTGGTTTTATCCAACAGGAAATAACGGCGTGTTGGTAGCGGAGTTAGGTCAAAATACGATAAATACGGCTTATCAAACTTCCAATATAGAAATGGTAGGCGGCTTTCTTAAATACAGTGTTTGGAATAAAATCTCCATACTAACTAGCTCCGCTGTTTCATTGAACCAATGGCATCACGCAGCTTTAGTTTATGATGGGGTAAAAGTATTGGCCTATTTAAATGGAGTACAGCAAGGAACGGCTACCTATTCACGAATAGCGTCAATTAATACTCATGGTGCAATGCATTACGGAATAGGCGCAACTTCTTCTACAAATATGGGGAGTGGTGCGTATGGTGCTTTTTGGTTAAATTCTTTTCAACTTTATAATGCGGCTTTGTCTGCTGCAGAAATAACCTCACTATTTACGAGCATAAAATTAGCACCAGACGGCTCGTCAGCAAATTCCGCATCCACTAGTGCGTTTCAAATTAAAAGGGATTATCCCAATGCACCCGATGGATTTTATTGGATTAAAAATG
>JBDNIH010000049.1:0-13055 GCA_041688385.1 Bacteroidia bacterium | reverse complement strand
ATCCCCAAAAAAATGGGCGGTATCGGCTAACTTTACAGTGTAAAATTCAATCTCCTATGGCATACGGCATTTTTACCCCTCCTATCGCGATCAACGAACCGGTCCGTAACTACGCACCTGGCAGCCCCGAATCAGTTTCCTTACAAAAACAAATCGAAGCTTTTCGTTCGCAAACCCTCGATATCCCCATGTTTATAGGTGGTAAAGAAATCAGGACCGGCAAAACCCAAGCCATCACCCCGCCACACGACCACAAACACATACTCGGTCATTTCCATGCTGGCGATGCCAGCCACGTGCAAATGGCTATCGATGCCGCCCTGGCTGCCAAGGCCAAATGGGAAGCTTTGCCATGGGAACAACGCGCTGCTATCTTTTTGAAGATGGCCGATTTACTCGCTGGCCCCTACCGCAATCTGATCAATGCGAGTACCATGTTGGGCCAAAGCAAAAATCCATTCCAGGCTGAAATTGATGCCGCTTGCGAGCTCATCGACTTCTTCCGCTTTAATGTGCAGTATATGACACAGCTGTACCACCAGCAACCTGAAAGTCTGCCTGCCACTTGGAACCGCGTAGAATACCGCGCCCTCGAAGGCTTTATATTCGCCCTCACCCCGTTCAATTTCACCTCTATTGCTGGTAATTTGCCTACTTCACCAGCCATGATGGGCAATACCGTGGTTTGGAAACCTTCGAATACTCAAATTTATTCGGCTTATTTCCTCATGAAGTTGTTCCAAGAAGCTGGTTTACCAGATGGTGTAATCAACTTGGTCTACGTGAGCGGGCCCGTTGCTGGAGATGTCATCTTCAAAAACCGCGACTTTGCAGGCATCCACTTCACAGGATCAACCGGCGTATTCAATAACATCTGGAAAACCATAGGTGAAAACATAGGTGGTTATAAAAGTTACCCGCGAATCGTGGGTGAAACCGGCGGTAAAGACTTTATCATCGCCCACAAATCGGCCGATGCGGCTATCGTAGCCACCGCCATTTCGCGGGGTGCCTTCGAATTTCAGGGTCAGAAATGTTCGGCTGCCTCACGTGCCTACGTGCCTTCAAACTTGTGGGATGCCGTAAAAAAACGCGTGCAAGCCGATCTTGCAGATATGAAGATGGGAGGTGTTGAAGATTTCACCAATTTCATCAATGCCGTCATCGATGAGAAGTCGTTCGATAAACTGGCCAGCTATATCGATGCGGCCAAAAACGATAAAAACTGCGAAATCGTCGCCGGTGGTAAATACGACAAAACGAAAGGTTACTTCATCGAGCCGACCATTATCCGCGTGAACGACCCGAAATATGTCACCATGTGCGAAGAATTGTTCGGTCCGGTATTGACCATCTACGTTTACGACGAGGACATGTACGAGGAAACGCTTGAATTGGTAGATAATACCTCCATTTATGCGCTTACCGGTGCCGTTTTGGCACAAGACCGCTATGCCCTCGACCTGGCCACCGAAAAACTTCGCCATGCCGCAGGTAACTTCTACCTCAACGACAAA
Organism: Bacteroidia bacterium; assembly: GCA_041688385.1. Classification (GTDB taxonomy): domain Bacteria; phylum Bacteroidota; class Bacteroidia; order UBA7662; family UBA7662; genus UBA7662. Next base: position 11,538 of record JBDNIH010000049.1, on the reverse strand, counting down.
CCCACAGGCGCAGTGGTAGGTCAGCAACCTTTTGGTGGCGCACGTGGCTCAGGCACCAACGACAAAGCCGGTTCCATGCTCAACCTCATCCGTTGGACCTCTGCACGCACCATCAAGGAAAACCTCAACCCACCCAAAACCTACCGTTATCCCTTCCAAGGCTAAGTCGGTATTTTGCGCTAATAAAGACCCCTATCAACGAACAGCCTGAATATTCAGCGCTGTTCGTTTTGATGAAGTACAAACCCCAGCATGCTCCACTCCACCGAAGAAAAACAGTTCCAAGGCCTTAAGTTCAGCCAAAACCCTTTGAAAAAAGGGGAATACGAAAGATGCAGCTTTTCCAATTGTCAGTTCAATGGCGCCGATTTTTCTGGCTTCGTCTTCATCGATTGTAGCTTTAGCCAATGCGACCTCAGCAACGTTGGCTTAAAAAACACAGCCCTCAGAACCGTCAATTTCAGCCAATGTAAAATGATTGGTTTGCATTTTGAAGATTGTGCTACAGGTTTGTTTTCGGTTGGCTTCGAGAGTTGTCAGCTGCAGCTGAGCAGTTTTCACGGGCAAAAAATGAAGGCCTGCACTTTCCAAAACTGCCGCCTAGTCGAAAGTACCTTTTCCGATTGCGACCTGCGCAAAGCCAACTTCACCCAGGCAGCGCTGCAACTCACCCGTTTCGACAATTGCCAGCTGGAAAACGCTGATTTCAGAGACGCTACTGGCTTGGAACTCGACCCTGAACGCAACCGATTGAAGGGCGCCCATTTCAATGTAGAGCAATTGCCGGCCTTATTGACCAAGTACCAACTTCAGCTTTCCTAAAATGACTAGTTTAGCGCCAATCCAATAGTTACTTTAACAAGAAAAGCCAGGTCTGAGCTGTATGTACTTTCACTCCATAGATTTTGCTATTTTCCTGCCGCTTGTTTTCCTGCTGTATTGGTTTGGCTGCAAGCAAGCCATTCGCCCGCAAAACATACTCATCGTTGTAGCCAGTTATGTGTTTTACGGTTGGTGGGACTGGCGTTTTCTCGGACTTATACTTTTCAGCACAGCAGTAGATTATTTTGTGGCTCAGTTCATCGACCGTTCCTCCAATAAAAAGCAGCAGAAAATCTGGCTTTGGGTGAGCTTAACCACCAATCTTGGCTTATTGGGTGTTTTTAAATATTTCAATTTTTTCATTGCCAATTTCACCCAAGCCTTCCGGCTCATGGGCTATGATTTCCAGCCGACTTCACTCGAAATCATCTTACCCGTAGGCATCAGTTTTTACACCTTTCAAACACTCAGTTATACCATCGATGTTTATCGGGGGAAACTGAAAGCCACCAACAACTGGTTTGCCTTTTCGGCTTATGTCTCCTTTTTCCCGCAACTCGTTGCTGGTCCCATAGAAAGGGCTACCCACCTTTTACCTCAATTTTTAAACGCCCGGGAATTTAAAGCCGAAAAGGCCGTGGATGGCTTGCGTCAAATTTTATGGGGCCTGGTAAAAAAGATAGTCATTGCTGATAACTGCGCTGAGTATGCCAATCAAATCTTCAACAATTCGGCCGACTATTCGGGAAGCACCCTTTTGTTGGGCAGTGTGTTTTTTGCCTTTCAGATTTACGGTGACTTTTCGGGTTATTCCGACATCGCCATCGGCGTTTCGCGTTTGTTTGGTTTTGACCTCATGCGCAATTTCGCCTACCCTTACTTCTCGCGGGATATCGCCGAATTCTGGCGGCGTTGGCATATCTCGCTGTCAACATGGTTCAGAGACTACCTCTACATCCCCTTAGGTGGCAGTCGGGGTAGCAAATTATCTGCTTTCAGGAATACGGTCATTATATTTCTGGTAAGTGGCTTTTGGCACGGCGCTAATTGGACATTTATCGTCTGGGGGGCGTTTCATGCCTTACTTTTTATACCCCTATTATTTAGTGGCCAGCACCGTTCACACCTCAACAATCCTGCCGACGGCAAACGGCTGCCTGATCTCAAAACGTTGCTCCAAATGATCCTAACCTTCAGCTTAGTGAGTTTAACTTGGGTCTTTTTTCGTGCCAGCTCACTTGACCAAGCTTGGCAGATTTTAACCACCATTTTTTCATTCTCGCAATTTTTTCCGCTACAGCTTTTGCCGTTTGACCTACTCCTGACGCTTTTGGTATTCATTATTTTGGAATGGATTGGTCGCACAGCCCCTCACCCGCTGGCGCACCTAGCCATCGGTTGGCCACGGCCACTGCGTATTACCCTTTATATGGTTTTGGTACTGCTACTGGTGTATTTCGCAGGCACTCCTCAGGAATTCATTTATTTTCAATTCTGATTATGCGGGCATTTTTAATACGTTTCGTGTCTTTTGTGCTCCTGCTGCTCGTTTTGGCAAGCCTGCTCGATTGGCTTATTTCGTACCGTTATCGCCAACGCACGGACTTGATTGCGGGCGAGTTTGTTGTTTGGAACGACATCTATGCCGGCAATATCCAGACCGACTATGTAATCTACGGTTCATCGCGCGCTTGGGTGCAGTTTAACCCTGCTCAGTTTATCGATAGCTTGGGCCAAACGGCATACAACCTGGGAGTCGACGGTCAAAATTTTCATATGCAGCACCTACGCCATTTGGAATTGCTGCGACACAATGCGGCACCCAAAAACATCATACTCAGTCTCGATTTGTTCAGTCTCGAAAAAAACATTTACCTCTACAATGAGACGCAATACTTGCCTTACCAGCTATTCAATACAAATATCCTCAAATACAGATCTCAATACGTAAATCACAAGCCAGCCTTACATTTTATTCCCTTACTCCGATATGCCGGACGGAAACAAGTCATTGGTGAGGCCTTTGAAAAAGTCGTCATCGATAAAAACCAAATCAGAATCAAGGGGTATATGGGACAAGAAAGGGAATGGACAGCTGAAGCGGACACTGTGCTCGCACAACTTCAACCCTTTGCCATACCAATCGACGATGGGATGAAGCTACTATTCGAGAATTTCTTGCAAGAAATGAAGCGCAAACAAGTCAATGTAGTCCTTGTCAATCCCCCCGAGTATGTTGGTGGGCAGGGCCATATCACCAACCGCAACGAAATACTAGCCTACTACGCTGCCCAAGCCAAACGTTTTGGGTTCCCTTTTTTGGATTATTCCGGGCTCCCTTTGTGTCTTGAAAAAACAAATTTCTACAACAGCTCTCACCTCAATGCCCGAGGGGCTACGCTTTTCACTGCTATCTTTCTTCAAGAGCTAAAGAAGGAAAAGGCTATACACGCAGCAAAGCACCCAAGCCCCTAACCGCTGCAATTAAAAAATAGAGGCATTCCGCGCAGCCTTTATATTATGCAGCTTTAGTAAGAACCACTTTCAGCAGTTGAAGCGAGCCGATTAAAGTGCATCTCCAGAAAGTTACAGCCTCACACGTGGTCCTGTGGAGGTCGCATTGCCAATTGTCCTGAAAATTAGCTACCTTTGTCTTCCTTTTACTCGTTACCGCGATCAACAGCATCTGTTCCGACCGCATAACCTGAGTCGGATACTTATCATTTAAACATTTATGGGCAGATCGCAGGAAACTTTCAACAAAAAAGAAAACGAAAAAAAGCGCCAGAAAAAGAAGCAAGACAAGGCGCACAAAAAAGAAGAACGTCGTGCCAATTCCGATAAAGGAAAAGGTCTCGATGACATGATTGCTTATGTTGACCATGATGGCAACATCTCGGCAACGCCACCAGATCCAAAACGCAAACTTGCTATTCAGTCGGAAGACATTCAAGTGAGCGTATCGCGTCAAAAACCGATTGATCCGGCTGATTTAATTCGTAAGGGAACCATCACCTTCTTCAATGAAGCCAAAGGTTATGGTTTTATCAAAGACCACGAATCACAGGACAGCGTCTTTATCCATGCCAACGCTATGTTGGAACTGGTACGCGAAGGTGATCAAGTAAATTTCGAAACTGAATCTGGCCCTAAAGGTCTTCAGGCTACCCAAGTGCGCAAATATGTAGCGGCTGCCCCTAAACCCACAGCCATCGCGCCTCCTCCAGCAACCGAAACACCGGAAGCGCCAGCCGAGGAAACTCCGGAAACGTCAGCCGAGGAAACTCCGAAAACGCCAGCCGAGGAAACACCGGAAACGCCAGCCGAGGAAACACCGGAAACGCCAGAAGCTTAATACTGCCTTAAACCAATGGCAAAGTCTTACGAGGCTTTGCCATTTTTTATGCCCTATATTCAGTCTATGCAAACGCCCTTACCAGCAAAATCTCTGGTCGTACAACAACTACTCACGGCGCTCGAAAGTCGTAAATCCGACCTCGAAACCGCCTTAGCTTCTGCCAAAGAAAGCCGCGACAACGACACCAAAAGTAGTGCCGGCGATAAATTCGAAACCGGCAGAGCGATGATGCAGCAGGAAATGGACAAACTCGAACAGCAGCTCCACAACCTCTTTCAACAATACCACCAGCTCAGGCAAATCGACACAACAACAAAACACCAGCAGGTTGGCCTAGGAAGTTTGGTCCAAACTGACACGGGCCTCTATTTTCTGGCCATAGCCTTTGGAAAACTAGAGCTAGAGCAGACCACCCTTTTTGTATTATCCACAGCTTCTCCCTTCGCACAACAGCTACTCACCAAAAGTATTGGCGACTGCTTCCAATTCCAAAAGCAACAAGGCCTCCTCCTAAACATCCAATAATCCAAAAGCCCAAAGGGGTGAAATAACAATAACAGCAACCCCAGCGGGGTGACATCCCATTACAATGACTCTTCCTAAAACATCCGTCCCGGAAAAACCACCAACTGAATAAAATTCACTTCCAGCTGATCTAACTTGAAGTTGATACCCGTAGACTGGCTCATATTCATACCAGGAAACCAACGCAGCGCAGTACGCAGATAAAAAGCCTGCAAACGATCCGGACGAATGTCCCAACCAAAAGTTATCCCAGGTTGCAGGGACTGTTTTTCACCTTCGGCCACCAATACTTCCCCTTGTTTGCTGTTCGTCGACCACCTTTCGTAACTCAAAGCAGGCCCCAAAAAAGGAACAAAACCATGGTAATCGCCCAAAAACTTATACGCTTCAAGCGTAAATGCACGCCGTTGAAGTTCTTGACGTAAACCAAAACCTTCCAGCACCGATTTTGTACCTCGGTAGACCGCACTTAATTGTACATCTGCTTTGTGCAAATAATAACCCAACATGAGCTCTGGAAAAATAGCACTAATTCGATGTTGGGGCAGACCAGCAGCTTGCGGTTGTGCATCTTTCAAGAAAAAACTAACCGACGGGCCAATACCCACAGTAAAACCATCCAACCTCCCTAGTTTGCCTAAAGTATCCGTCAAGTATTGTGTGCGCCCGCTTTTCCATTCCTTTTCGGCACCCACGGTGGTTTCAATCATCCATTTGTAGCCTACTCGAAAACCCAAATTTGGCAATTGGGCCTGCAGCATTTGTGTTGGGCTGAAGGCATAACTAACGGTATTATTAGGAGTAAAACTCATACCCGCATCTACGATATGGCGACCCCGATTAAAATAAACCCCAGCAGATAATGGTAATTTGTGTTGATACCGCAAAGCGCCATCCCCTGCATTAAAAGAAAAGGCCCGGTGCGAAATGCCTACATAGGGCCTGATTTTATTATTTTCTATGCGTAACGGGAAAAAACGAAAGCCCGATTCCACCCGTTCCCGATAGCCTTCGCTGTACAATTGATAAACAGGAATGGCGATGAAAAAATCGCCATGCCCCCAAAAGTGGGTGCCGCCAATAATCAAGCGCGTCATCATTTGATTCGGCAGGCTGGTTTCTGTCCAACCACTGGCTCGTGCTTCCCAGCTCCTGGCATTTTTAGCAGGGTTTATACCAACATCCAGCCCAACATTCATCTGTGCAAAACGGTGCCGGGTTTTACCGCCTTCTACATAAGGTTGCGCATGTGCGGTGGTTCCGAAGTATAGCCCAATAATTAATAAGGCAGCAGCCTTGGTAGCTATCGCTTTTTTCGGACGGATTTTAATGTTCCAATACACAATGAGTGGCGTAAGTAAGGCCACAGGGGTGAGCCATTGCCACCACAAGCCCGAACTGTTCACTACAATAAAAGCAGTTACTACTGCTATAAAACTGCCAATCATCATTCCTAAATGTCTTCTGAGCCAGGCCGTGGCAGGAAGTTTACCCCCCCGCCATAAAATGATGTAGTTCCGCATATCGGTGACGACCAACCAAAGCTGAATACCCCCAAAAACCCAGAGTATAATATCGAGCTGCATGACCATGGTCACGCCATTCACAGCTGCTACTAGCCAGACTAACAAATCCAAACCGCTTGGGCGCAGACTTTTATCCTGAATAGAACGGAAACCGGCGTAGGTCTGGTAAAAGGTAAATATGCCAATGGTCATCAAAAAAACATTCGGTTTAACCAAAGCCATAAAAGCAGCCGAAAAGGCCACGCCTAGGGTGCTGATAAAAAATATCTTGCCAGCTTTAGGGTGGTTGGCGCTGAACTTTCGAAGGAAAAGTGCAGTCAACCCGCTGAGTAGTGCCAAACTGCCAGCGACAATGTGAATGACCAAGACGATGTTGTAAATAGTTTGCATAGCGATTTTGTTTGAACCAAATTTGCCAATTAGTCGGCAGAAGGCTTGTTTTTAAGGGGTAAACCGCAACTTGAGGGGTGAATAGTAAGCTTATTAGGTGAATGGCTAATCGATTGGGGTGAATGGGAAGCTAAGTAGCGGCGTTAAAAATTATGCTATCGATAGCAAGCCCTCAATGCTGATTGCAAATACGATTTTAAACCCCAAATCGCGGGTGTAACTCCTGGTGTAAACCGCGCGAAACAGGCACCAACGTACCCAACAGACTGAGATGCAATTTGTACCCTTGTGCATTACCGCTGAATCGGTTGACGTAACTCGAATTCACCAGATAACTTTTGTGGCAGCGCCAACAGTCTTGGTGGCCGGCTAATTCAGCTTCTAATCTCCTAAGCGTAGTCCTGAGTAATATTTTTTGCATAGTACCCTCCCGGCGATAGTAAACTTCTACATAATTATCGGCGGCGATGGCCAGTACAAAATCAGCTATTTGAAGTTGTAAATCCTCGCCTTGATTATCGGAGGTCAAGCGTACCTCTACCAAGTCGGACGTATTCCTTTGTTCGTTTGTCAGCCGCAGGTTTAACCGCTCAGAACTATGCTGGTAATGCCGCTCCAATCGGATTTGGTTCAGCACAAAACTTACGGTTACTGGGAAAAAACCAATAGCCAGCGTATAGGCTTCGAAAGTCACAAAATTGTCCCAGTCCAGTGTCGCATTAAACAGCCATGAAGTCAGCAAAAGATTGCCAAAACCAATCACCAACACATTCAGCATGGTCCAAAAAATCTGATGACCGGTGGTCCAAGTACTTTCCCGAAACAACCCCGGCAGTACAGGAACTAGTAAAATATTTAAGGCAAACATCAGCACTAAACAAACGCCGGCATAAGCCAAGGCATTTAACCACATTGGGCCCGGTGAGTTTCCTATGCCAAAGGGCTCAAAAACGAATAAAAAGAGGCCAACGAAAACGCTAAAAACCAAACACATCCGCCACCGGGCAGCCTTACTTTCGAGTAGAGGATAGGATTTTTGAAGCAGTTTGAGCATGAAGCGTTAAACATAAGTAGATTTCAGGATTTTGCAGACAAGATGTAGGCGGATTTTAAGCTTTGCCCGCAGAAAGCTACATTTGTATAACAACATATACTTATGTGCATCTTCCGTTTCACGCTACTCCTCGGCCTAATAGTATGTGCAACCAGCCAAGCTAAAGCGCAGCAGCCCGATGCTATACGCTATTATGATATCGATTGGCAGGAAACTGGGCCAGATAAAGCACGGTACATTAAGGCCTACTTTTTTGCGCTCGACAATCAAAATGAAGGTAAAATCATCACCAAGTCAACCGAAGGCCGCTTGTTATCCGATGTTGATTATCTCGATATCAAAAAAAGTCAAAAACACGGTCCAGCCCTGTATTACGACACCCTAGGTCGCATAAGAGCGAAAGAAATATATCACAATGGCAAAAAACACGGTCCGCTCGAGTCCTATTATCCCGATGGCACAAACAGGCGATTCGACATCTATGAAGAAGATGAAATGATTTTAGGTCGGTGTTTTTCTACGATAGGAGCAGACACGGCCTACTATATCTACCAACGTATGCCCACCTTCCCGGGAGGTGACCAAAAATTGATAGAATTTATGGCCAAAAACACCAAATATCCACCTTACGCTAGGGAAAAGAATATCACCGGTATCGTAATTATCGGTTTTTTCGTGAGTTCAAGTGGCCAAATTGAACAGCCAGAACTTCGAAAATCTGTCGACGAAAGTCTGGATTTGGAGGCCATGCGCGTTGTAAAACTGATGCAGAAAAAAGCCACCTGGATCCCTGCCATTTCCGAGGGTATGCATGTAAGCGTTCATTACAATTTACCCTTTCGATTTAGTCTGAAATAAAGCTGGTAATGAATCGACTACAGCGCATTATTGCCATTTTGTTGCACATAAAATAAAAACGACAAGTCACTTCGAATGAATTAGCCCGGCATTTTGAAGTTAGTCAGCGAACCATTTACCGCGATATACAAATTTTGCAAGAAGCTGGTTTACCGCTTCAAGCCACTACAGGTAGCGGGTATCATTTAGGCAATCAGCAACAACTTTCGTCCATTGGTTTTAGCAGGAAACAGGCACTTGCCCTATTTACCGCTCGCACCCTTGCAGGGACAAAAGCAGCGATGCCACCCTGCGCCATCTCGACGACGCATGCGACAAAATAAGACAAGCTGCCGCCAATGTCGACCAAAAAATACTTACCGAACTTAACGCACACACCTAGTGTATGGATCAACGCCCACCCGAAAACCGCCACCAAGCTTGTCGTTTTCTGGAAGAGATACAATTGGCCTTAGCCAGCAAAAAACTACGCGATGTCGAATACATCGTGAGTCAAGGCACCGCTGCTCGGCGAAGTATTGAACCGCATGGTCTGTTTTTTAACCAACAATGGCATTTACTGGCTTGGTGCAGCCTACGTAAGGACCTGCATGATTTCTGCGCAGATCGAATATGTCAGCTGAAAGTTGGTGCAAGCTTCAAAACCTGGTCAGGTTTACCTCATCTTGCCACTTATCTACCAGGTCAAAATGTACGCGAACCACAACAGTATTATACGATTCGCTTCTCCCCCGACATCGCTCCCAAAATCGTAGAAACCAAATATGATTACGGCTGGTTAGCCGAAAGCGTGGTAGATGCCGGCCGGATAGAAATGGATTTCAGCAATAATTCAGTGGAATATACGGGTCGTTGGTGTATGTGTTGGCTACCCAACGCCCAGGCCATCGCCCCTATGGCATTATTGGCGTTTATTGATGAACAACTCCAAACTAAAATTTAATCCCCGAATTCACCACTGATAACTTTCTGTCAGTGGTGACGCTAAATTTTGGGTTAAGTAAATCAAAAACCCGTGGAGATCAAAACCCAACCGGCTACTCCCTTTGTGTACGCCCGGTTCGAAATAACCCGCTCACAAATGACGGCGCAAACCAGTCCCGTAATCCCCCAATTATTGCAAGAAATACTTGACCACAACATGCAACTGAGTGGCCCAGTGTGCTGGAATTATTTCGGTTTTGCTGGCGATGAAGCCTCGTCTTTTCAGCTTAGAGGTGGCAATACCTGTTCATTAAACCCAAACCCCTTATTCGGGCCATTTCAGTTTCCGACAATCAGAACCCTTTACTTGCGTAGAGGCCGCACACGAATGACCTTGGAATCAAATGCCTGCTGCCTATGGAAAAATAATAGCCTTTATGGGTCAACATCAATTGATGCCTACCTTCGAGAATCGGGAGCTCTATGTAAATGCATACTTCGACTTCCCGGAAGCAAATGCCACCTTAATCCGCATGGGCATAAAATAATGGCCGAACTACTCAAAAATAAGTACAGCCCCGAACTTATAGCTAAGTTGGCAACGGCTTGTGCCCAAGTTGATAGTGCATTTAAACCAGCCAACTTCACCCGAGACGTTTTTGATACCGCATGGCCTGAGCGGGAGTTAAAAGACAGAATGCGGCATCTGACCACCATGCTCAAGCGCCATTTGAGCGGAGATTACCTCCAACAACTACAGCATTTATACAAAGTTTCTCCTGGCTTCAGCGGATTCACCGCTATCCTATTTTCCGATTTCGTTGACGTATACGGTCAGGACCATCCCGACAGCTCTATTCCTGCCCTTGCCGACTTCACCCTTTTGTGCTCCAGTGAATTTGCCATTCGCCCTTACTTGATTCGTTATCCAGAGCGAATGCTGGAGCAATGTAAAAGTTGGGTAGCACATGAAAATCACCACGTCCGTCGTCTGGCTAGCGAGGGATGCCGGCCTCGATTACCATGGGGTCAGGATGTGCCTTGGATCAAAAAAAATCCGGCAGTCATACGCCCGATACTAGAAAAACTCAAAAACGACTCTTCCGAATATGTACGGCGATCGGTAGCCAATAGCCTCAACGACATCTCCAAAACACACCCTGAACTGGTAATGGAAATAGCCAAGGACTGGAAAGGCCAACATGCAGATACCGATAAGCTGCTCAAACACGCCTTACGCGGTTTGCTCAAAAAAGGACATCCAGCTGCCTTGGCACTTTTTGGCTTTAAAAACGTATCCTACCAACTAAATAGACTCATACTTTCACCAAAGAGCTTGCAGATAGGTGATAAACTCTCCTTCGAGTTAGACATTGAACATACCGGTGAGCAGCCAGCACTTTTCCGGCTTGAATATGTAATTCATTATGTTAAAGCCAATAGAAGCCGAACGGCAAAAGTGTTTCAAATTTCGGAACGTGAGCTCGCCGCAGGAGAAAAACTCCAACTCAAACGCCAACAAGCCTTTGGAGATTTAACCACCCGAAAACATTATCCCGGCGAACATCTATTGGCTATTCATTTAAACGGGCAGCCCATCGCGACAGAAAAGTTCTTGCTTAATTCTATTAGCTGAAGCGTAATTAAGCAGTCGGCCAAGCTAAAATTCAGCTCAAAAAAGAAATAACCGCTTAAGCTCCTATTTCACCCTGCAGGCTGATTCGTGGACTGAGGCCATTTATAGCCTATACGTTAATCCCGCAACGGAAAACGCCGTTGGGTCAAAATAGCGCTTCATAAGCCAGCGATTTAAGGCGTTGGACATCCGTTAGATCGCCTTTAACTTACTGATTTTAAGTAAATTTTGATTTCTCCTAACGGCATGTGAAATTAGGTGCATGCGTACGTCTGAAAACATTGCAATTCTTTTGCATCAGGCCATGGAAGAAACTTCTATCAAAGTACTTGAAGCTTCTGAACTCGACTTCGCTGAGCCCCGGACACCCGGAAAATGGTCGCGTAAAATTATACTCGGCCACCTCTGTGATTCGGCACATCATAACCTGCGCCGTTTTCATCGT
>JBDNIH010000262.1:0-1801 GCA_041688385.1 Bacteroidia bacterium | reverse complement strand
CCCATTTCCAACTGCCAGTGAAGCAGGGACAGCCACCGTATTACGCTTTTGCTGTTATGGTGCCAGCACAATTGATTCGGGTAATCGAGCAGGACCAACTCGCTAGTTTTGCGCAAATTCTATTGGGCGGTGCCGATTTGCCAGCTGTATTACGTAGCCAGCTTCGGGGAGTAAATACGCCCGTTTACCAAGGTTTTGGCATGACAGAAACGGTGAGTCACATTGCGCTTCGTCAGGTGAACGGGCCACACCCACAAAAAGCCTACACTGCCTTAGCTGGGATTGAAATAGGGCAGGACAACAGACAATGTTTACGTATTCGCGGAGCTGCTACCGCCTATGCGTGGGTGGATAGTAACGATGTAGTTGAGCTACGCGACGACCGCCAGTTTTTGTGGCGTGGACGTTATGACAATATTTTGAATAGCGGAGGTATAAAAGTGCTATTCGAAGAAGTGGAGGCAGCATTATCCATTTTATTTGCCACCGAAGCCGAATTAGCCTGGCTGAAAGACCGTGATTTTGCGGTAGGTCGTATGCCTGATCCGCGTTTTGGCGAGTCGGTTGTTTTGTGGGTGACGGGTGAGGGGCCTTCCGAACATGATCGGGTAAATAGTCTGCGGTTCATGAAAGAAAAACTCCCGCTAGCTTGGGCCCCCAAAACAATCTTGTCCATAACTCAGCTTCCATTGCTCGATGGCGGAAAATTGAATCGCCAAGCGCTTACCGCCAGCCTATAATCCATTGCGCTTAAAGCCAATGTCACGATCTCAACCTGTGGCCGGACAGTACCTTTTAAGCCAATTTTGATTAAGCTCAATAAAGGACCTCAATTTGGTAACAGGGTGCAATACGCAAGCCACCAGCATCTTCGCGTTTTAACTTTTGCCAAATGTTTTGAACGCCTTGTTTGTACCATACCGTGCCGCCGGTAAGATTACATTGCAGTAATAAATTGGCATCGGAGGTATAATCGATATACTCCAGCGACACAAATACATCACCCTGGGTGCTGAGGTTATAGGTCGACAAATCAAAGGTGTTCATGCCGGTTTGGTGTATTTGCAGCAATATATTTTTGGTATTAACGCGTTCACCTATGGTATCGCCCCGGTATTCGTAAATGTTAAGTCTGAAATTAACGCGATCCCGTTTGATTTCTGCCACATGAATAGCGAATTTTCGGATAGCATAAGGTCCTTTTGGTGCCTTTACTTTGATGCCAATTTCAGAACCAGCCAAAGAAGTGTTCACCCGATAGTTGGCAGTAACCTTATTAGGAGGATTGCCGATGAGTTTAACAACCCCCTTGCTGCTCTCCACATTTACAGTTGGCATTTGGTAGATACGGGTTTGCAAGGAAATTTCCTCGGCTTTGGCAACCAACGAAAAGAAATCGAATCCGCTGAAATTCCGGTCGGCAAAACCTATGGCGCTAATTCTGACCCTTTCCTCCTCACTTAAGACGGCTTGAGGCCACATAAAATAGCCGTCTTTGTCGCTCACAGTTCCACGGCTGGTTCCTACTATTCCAATATTAGCGTAGGAAATACCCCTGCCTTGTGGGTCAACCACCCTAGCCGTGAACTCCTGGGCTGCGGCCAGCGAAACAGAAAGCAGTAGACCAAAGAGCAGCCAAAATTTATTCATATGCAAGTTTAACCATCAGCGGCGAATATGCAGGGGATATTGCAAGCGCTTGCTATTTTATTTCAAATGGAATGAAGTTAGCCGCAACCCGAAAAAACAGACGACGGTGCAAAAAACAACGGCTGACAAAGGACAAAAAAGCCATTTTTTT
>JBDNIH010000261.1:0-2459 GCA_041688385.1 Bacteroidia bacterium | reverse complement strand
AAATAGGATTAAAAACTTTAGATATAGGCGCTAATATTAAAATAACTAATATATACTTATATGACTTTTCCATGACCATTAGAAGGCATATGGCATTGCATCTTCAAGGTCCGCAAAAATATACGTTGTATGAAAAAACTATTCTTATTGTTGTTTATAAGCATTTTATTCTCCTCAGAAGGGCTTCTTGCACAGCAATATAATACACTCCTGAACACGGGTTCAGCCGCGAATTTTGTACCCTTTCAGTCTACCACTACCAAACGTTTGCTAACCCTATATCGGCCAAGTGACTTTTTAGCTACCCCACCACCAGGCGCAATTTCACGTATTTACGTGGCAAGCGCATCTGGTTCAGGCAGTGGAACTTGGACGAATTTTGTGGTACGCATGGGCCAAACTACAGATACGGTCCTCAGCAATACCTCTTTTCCTACTTTGGCGGTTCACCGCACAGGCAACCTGGTGGTTCCATCGGTTTCGGCCAATGCCTATGTTGGCATCGACTTAACCACACCCTTTCCTTACGACAGCTCACTTTCGCTTTTGGTCGAAATCAGCTTTGATGATAGAACCTTAGGTGGAGGTTTTTCTGTCCGCTCCAATACCTTAACGGGTCGGAATATCGCACTGGGTGCAGCGACCAATACGTCAGGAACAGGCACCTACAGCGCAGCACAACGCACGTTGGGCATCGACTTCGTCAGTTTGCCACTATTAGATGCTGGCATCACCGCCATCCAATCCCCCAATGCGCCCTATGTGGCTGGATCACTCAATCCGGTTTCGGTTTTAGTAACCAATCTAGGCACACAAAACATCACCAGCCTAGCCTTAAATTATCAATTTGGCAACAGAGCCGTGACGAGCGAAAGTTTCCCAACCAATCAGGCTTCTTTTGGTGTGATTGGCTATACGTTTAGCACACCTTTGACTTTTCCAGTGAGTGGCGACAGCACCCTGCGTATTTGGGTGAGTCAGGTTAATGGCGCAGCCGATGCCAACCGCAACAACGATAGTGTATCGCGCTTTATATGTTTGCCCTTGGCAGGCCCGAATTATACGGTAGGCACACTTACTTCCGATTTCCCAACGCTACAAGCCGCTGTCTCTCGGTTGAATTGCAGTGGTGTTTCGGCTAATGTGACTTTTAGCATTGCCCCTGGCAGCTATTTTGGGAATTATGCCTTAAATGATTTGCCCGGAAGTGGCTTTAACATCACTTTTCAAGCGGCAGGGCCAGCCTCGTCGGTCAAATTATATCCTGGAACAAGCAGTGCGGCGCTAAATCAGCCGGTATTTACGGTGGCCAATGAGTCGGGCGTACTTTTCCAGCAACTCACCTTTGTTCGGACCACCTTGCCTACCTCGCCCACACCTTTGTTGTTGTTGAGCAATGGTTTACAACAGTCCGTCGCACAAGTAGTCTTTATCGACAGCACCACGAGCAATTCGGTGAATAACCAAGCTTTTGTGGCCGAAAACCAAAGTCAGTTGCAAGTGGTCAATAACCAGTTTAGCGGTTTTGGTCGCGCTTTAATCATTACCGATACCGATACTTTGCCGTCTGACAACAACAGTGTTTTAAACAACCAGTTTGTGAATTATGCAGGCCCGGCCCTACAAATCAGCAACCAGGCCGGACTCACGGTTTCGAACAATCGTTTCAGCAACTTTTTAGGTCTGGCCAATGCCGATGCAGGCGTCCTTATCGTGAACGTAAGAAATGCTGCTATTTCGGCCAACCGTTGGTCGGGAATTTTGCCGCGTATTTCGGGTAACTTCTCCAATTTAAATGGCGATGTGAACGGTCCGAACAGGATTTACAACAACGAAGTCACTGGGCAAACCAGCACCAACAGCAGCACGGCCAATGCTACTGCAGGCTTTTTGATTACAGGAAATACCGCCCAGGGTGCCGACCGGGTTGTCATCGCTCACAATAGCTTTTATTTCCGGGCCCGTTCTTCTAGCGCATCCAATTTTCAAGGTGTTTTGTATCTCGATGGAGGTACAGGCACCAGCACACCTTTTGAGCAGCTCGAATTACGCAATAACGTTATATCCACCTTTGCAGAATCGGTGCAGACCCCGGCCAGCTTTGCGTTGGTGACGGTTTCTGGTCAGGCAACGGCTGATACATTGGTTTCGACCAACAACGTCTTTTTCAGGCCGGGTGGTTTGGATCAACAGGCCTATTTCCGCATCAACAACCCCGCGAATAGTTTTACCAGTCTGACCGGCTGGCGTTCTGCAACGGGTGAGGATTTGAATTCGGTTTTTGCCAATCCATTTTTCCAAGCCGATTCACTATTGATTCCTTTTAGTACCGGTGTCGATAATCTTGGTTCGCCCTTGGCTTTTGTGGCTACCGATTTAAACAGTCAACCGCGTTCACTCACCACGCCGGATGCCGGTGCCTACGAATTTGTTGGTGCCAGCTTGGCGAGTTTTGTTTT
>JBDNIH010000260.1:0-2156 GCA_041688385.1 Bacteroidia bacterium | reverse complement strand
GATGCAGTCAGCGCTATTCAGCCCGTTTCAACAACCAGACCCCTTTCTGTCATCGCAAACCGACAATCGGAATGGATAAAAAACCAAGAAAGGGTCGGGCGAAGAATTTGGTTTTCTGATTTTCAACAAGCCAGTCAGGATTTTGAAGAAATAAAAGCAGATAGTACCATTTCGACCAGTATTTTTCAATTTAAACCTAACGCGCCTACCAACTTATACATCGATACGGCCTGGCTAGCATCGCCCGTGGTCACGACAGGCAAAGCCGTTCGCTTATTGTACAAAGTGGTGAATAGCGGACAAGAGCCGCGTTCTTCGGTACGTATAGCTCTTGAAATTAATGGTATACAAAAAGGATTGTCGACCCTTGACCTGGAAGCAGGACAGGTTTTGGTGGATACCATCGACTTTAACCCTGCCGAAAGTGGCTGGCAAAAAGCTGCGTTGGTGCTAGACGATCAACTCGTAACTTTCGACGACCGTTATTACCTCAGTTTCGATATCAAGACGGCCATGGAGGTTTTGGTAATTTCTGACCAAAAAGTAAATCCCTATTTAACGGCATTGTTTGCTGCTGATGATTTTGTTCGGCCAACCTATTTGGCCGCCAATAAGCTCGACTACAACCGCCTCAAACAATATCCCGTAGTCGTACTAGACCATCTCGCTGCATTTCCATCGGGACTCAATTTAGCTTTGGTAGAAACCGTAGAAGCGGGGACAACTTTACTCCATTTTCCAAACGAGAAAAATCCTTTGGCGGGAAATATATTATTGACCCAACTAGGGCTTACAGCTTTGGCAGCACCCCAAAATGGTAAATTCCCAGTGCGTAGTCTAGCTTTGCAAAACGAATTATTTCAAGAAACTTTTTCACGCCTGCCCGAGCAACCTGATTTGCCAGAAGCAGTACAGTATCTTCCTTACGTAGCTTCAAACCGGGCCATTAGCCTCATGACTTTGAATAATCGCGATCCTTTGGTAAGCACACATACCCTTGGTGAAGGGCGGCTATTGCAGTTTCACGTCGCCTTAGATCCGGCGTGGTCGAATTTACAACAGCACGCTCTTTTTGTTCCACTCGTTTACAGAAGTATTTTATTGAGCGGAGGTATTCGACCACTGGCTTACCGTTTGGGCAAAACCAGTCCCGTTGTATTACGTCTTCAACTCCCGGCGCAGGAGGTTTTTGAGCTTAGTGGAGATCAAAACCATTACATTCCAGAACTTCGTCGGCAGCAGGGCGGAATTAGTTTGCAACTCGGTGAATTACAACAACCGGGATGGTATGCACTAAAAAGCAGCAAAAGTGATACAGTTTATGCTTGGCTGGCAGTAAATACCGATAAAGCAGAATCAGAGCTTATTTTTATGACAGATGAAGCATTGGAGGCACAAAGTAGCCGGCTGGGGCTGACTTACTTTACCTTTACCAATGCAGAGTTAACACCTAATCTTGTACACCATGCGCAATCAAATCCATTATGGAAGTGGTTTTTGGCCGCAGTTTTGATATTTTTGATGGCAGAAATTCTCCTGCTCAAATTCTGGAAATAAATGCGGATACTCTTTCGTTCGGCCACCATCTGCGACCCACGCTCTCCTTATCACCTCCAAACTGTCGATTTGTTGGTGGAAGATGGCATTGTTAAACACATCGGTCAGCAGTTAAAATTAGCCGACGCCGCTGAGATCAGCGCCAATCAGCTCTATCTAACCAATGGGTTTGTTGATACTTTCGCGAGCTTTCGCGACCCGGGTATGGAGCACCAGGAAGATTTAAGTTCTGGTTTGGTAGCTGCAGCAAAAGGAGGCTATACCGCTGTATGCGTACAGCCCGACACTTTTCCCATTACCCAACACAAAGGCGGTATTAGTTATTGGATTAACAAAAGTGCAGGTAAACTTTGTCGCCTCATACCCGCAGCGGCGCTTACATTGGATCTAAAAGGAGTTGATCTCACCGAAATGCTCGATTTACACCAAGCCGGTGCGCAAGTATTTTCCAATGCCAATATTCCGGTTATGGATGCTGGCACTCAAATGCGCGCCTTGCAGTATATCAGGCACTTCGATGGACTCATGTACAGTCTGCCTATCGACATGAATATTGCTCGAGGAGGCATGGTGAACGAGGGCGTTCAAAGCACTCAACT
>JBDNIH010000259.1:0-41588 GCA_041688385.1 Bacteroidia bacterium | reverse complement strand
GGACTTGCATTATAGCTACCGTTGAAACCCAGTTGATCGGTTGAAGTAAATACACCAGCTTGTTGGGCGCCTAAGGTGACACCAACCAAGTCGATGTCGAACACAAAGCTTAATTTTGGGGTGATTTGATATCCCAGAGCCAAATAAAGATTGAAGGCGTGGGTTGCCGCACTATTTAGCGCTAATGTATCCAGTTTCTCGTCGAGGGTTAGCGCAGCAGGTGCAGTAATAAAATTAATATTATTGCCGCGATAGCCATTGTAACGTAGCCCATAACCTAACAAGAACCGGTCTTTTTTACCAAGCCGGTGTTCTCTGCCTAAGCCTAAGGCACCGCTAAATTCTGCCGGAGCAAAGGAAATTTGCGTACTCGCAACCCAAACATTGGGCGAATTTTGCGCCTGAACTGCCGGCAAGGCCAGCATCCAAGCAAAACCTAAACCTAATAAGACTGGAATTTTCATTTTAACATGTTTTTTGTGTATGATTGTTAGTCTGCCAAAATAAAACATCCTGACATCTTCACCCTTAATTTTTTTTTTTGGTGAAATCGCATATTTTTAAAGCGATGAATACAAAAAACACCTTCCAACTTGAAACGCTCCTAGATGCACACGGCGATGCGCTTTACAATTATGCTCGGTTAAAAACCAACGATGCAAATGTGGCGGCCGATTTGGTACAGGATACTTTTGAAGCTGCAATCGCTGGTTTTGCCAAATTTAAAGGAGAAAGCAAGGGTCGGACTTGGCTTTTTGGTATTTTGAAACATAAAATTTTAGATTACTACAAAACCAAGTCTAGGACACAATCTTTTATCGGCAACGAGGAGGAGGATCTGGATATATATTTTGATGACGCTGGCGGTTGGCGAGCTGGCATGGTACCTATCGAGCCTCCTGCTGCTCTATTAGATCAACCAGATTTTTTGAAAATTCTCTATGACTGTTTAAACAAGCTACCTGCTTTATGGAAGTCGGTGCTTGTAAGTAAATACCTTGAGGCAAAAGAAACCAAACGCCTCTGTCAGGAATTGAACCTGAGTACGACCAATTATTGGCAGGTCAACCACAGAGCTAAGTTGACCATGCAGCAGTGTCTGCAGTCTAATTGGTTTCAATGAAAATAAATCTTTCTTTTTTGACTTGGCTGAAGATTTCGTGTCGCGAATCAACCCGCCTAACTGAGCTCAAATTGAGTGTCGGCATCCATTGGTGGTTGCAAATCAAGTTGAGGGTGCACCAGCGTATGTGCGTCGTGTGTAAATATTATGAGCAGCAGAGCTTGCTCATCGACAAAGCTTTACAACACCAAAATGCCCCCCAAATTTACAAGCTCGATGAGGCCTCCAAGGCTAAAATCCGGCAACTAATTGCCAAAAAGAGCAAATAGCCTAAATTGATCGAGCGCGCGGGTGGCCAGCACCCTACACAAACTGACCCGCGCAAAATTGCTGCGGTATGCCTCTTATATCTCCCATCAATCCTTAATGGCAGCAATGATTTCACCCACTGATTTTTAAACCAAAAAATGTGCAGCGAACCGGTTAAAATCACTCAAAAACCGCATGCGCCGCATTAGGGCTGTTTCGTTATTACCAATTTTTCAGTAGGGAAACCCAAAGATTTTGCTTGTGCAACCAAGGTTTTAAAAAGCGTCTCGTCCATTTTCGGCTCCCGATTCAAAATCCAAAGGTATTTGCGGTTGGGAGAGCCTACTAAGGCATAGCGGTAATCGAGGGTATCGAGTGCAATGATCTGGTAAGGCGCTTTAAATGGCCAGAAAAACTGCACCAAAAGGCGACTATTGTCCCCCACCGTTTCTACGAAGGCTTTTCCCTGAATGTCTTTCACCGACCCATCGGTACTGTCGATGCAGTGGTTGTAGACTTCCACATAGCCTGCTTTGTTCAACGTATATTCGGCATAGGTTGCAGTACAATTACGCTGGGGCCGAATAGGGAAAGTGGCAATTTCGTACCAGCGGCCTTGATAACGATTCAAATCTACATTTGAAACCGTAGGTAACTCTTGGGTAGGGGCGCAGCTAAACATAGTCAGGAGGGCGATAGCCAGTATAGTATTTCGCATCCACTAATTTCGTTAAATTTTAGCTGAAATTGTCTGAAGAAATGTCTTTTAATTAGTGGTTTGCTGTAGCGGGGCAAGTCGAGAATTTAGACCTTAACTGCTCATAAGTCAACTTGTTTTGTGTCTTTTATTGCCGACCTTTGAAAGTATATAGTCGTCAGAATGATGTATTTAACCAGATTACTTGTACAGGTGAGTTTTTTGCTCCCTTTTTTATTTTACCAAAACACCTCAGCAGAAGGCCTTCCCTTTTCTACTAATTCTTCCCACCTAACCATCTGGAATGGTGCAGCGTATGTTCCTTTTGTTGTTAAAGGAATTAACCTGGGCGTAGCAATACCTGGCACTTTCCCTGGTGAGCTGTTGGTAACCCGGGCACAATATGTCGATTGGTTTGTTCAGATTAAAGCTGCCGGATTTAATACTATTCGCTTATATACCTTACACTATCCTCAGTTTTATGCGGCACTCGATTCTTTCAACCGCGCCAATCCTCGGAACCCGCTTTACTTTTTCCAGGGTGTATGGCTTGAAGAGGAAATTCCCGATTACGATGAGAACCTAAAAAGTATCGAGCCTTTTTTTGCGCTGGAGGCAGAAGACAACATAGACTGCGTTCATGGCAGAAAAAGTATAAACCAGCGCCAAGGCAAAGCCTGGGGTGATTTTACTGTAGACGCCAGCGACTGGCTGATAGGGTGGATTATTGGTCGCGAAATATATCCAGGCGAAGTACTGCATACCAATCAACTCTACCCAAGCGAAACAGCTTATGCTGGCAACTACTTGTCAATCTCCAACACCCAGGCCACCGAAGTATGGATGGTGCGCATGCTCGACCAATTGTTGAGCTATCAGCAAACTAATTATCAAACCATGCGGCCGGTGAGTTCCTCTAGCTGGCCTACGCTCGACCCCATGCACCACCCTTTTGAACCCAACCGGGAGGAGGACACGGTTGCTTTCGACTTATCAACCATCGATCATAGCAAAGCCCCAGCAGGCTATTTTGTAAGCTATCACGCATATCCATATTACCCTGATTTTATAAGTCAAGAACCCAAATACCAAGGTTATAGCGACTATTTAGGTCAAAATTCTTATCTCGGCTATCTCATCGATCTTAAACAACATTACGAAGGTATACCCCTGATTATCGCTGAATATGGCGTTCCCTCGAGCTGGGGAATTGCCCACTATGCGCAAAGTGGAATGCATCACGGCGGCCCCGACGAAAAAGAACAGGGTGAGCTAGGTTTGCGGCTTTTAGAGAATATATTACAATCCGGTTGCGGCGGTGGCATACAATTCGCATGGCTCGACGAATGGTTTAAGCGAACTTGGTTGATGGACCCGCTGGATTATCTCACAGAACGTAGGATTATCTGGCACAATTTAATGTCGGCAGAACAAAATTTTGGCCTGATTGGCTTTAAAAAGTCGGTACGTGAGCTGGAGCTACTCACTACCTTCCCTGCCAATGCCCCCATTGCTAAAATTGAAGGTTCGGCTGGATTCAGCTTACTGGAACTGGATATTTTTCTCAACGAACCGCTACGCAACTTAGATACAATTTTTGTAGCCCTTGACACTTATGCTGAAAGTTTGGGTGAACGGGTACTCCCTTCTGGTGACACCCTCAGCCACGGCGCTGAATTTATGATCATGATCACCAACAACAGAGCGGATTTATATGTCACCGAAGCTTACGACTTGTATGGTATTTGGCACAATGTATCGTCTCCAGCCCAATTATATCGCTCCACTGCGACAATGGGAGCACCTTGGAAGATAGTGCGTTTACGCAATAACAATGGCAACCAAGAGATACAATATTCAGGTCGTTTGCAAGCCAATAGAGCTGACCTACCCCCATCGAGCCGTGATGGGGTTGTTTTTGGAGAGAATCTGATTCGACTCAGAATTCCTTGGTCGTTGTTAAATATTTTAGACCCAAGCACCTTTCGGGTGATTCACGAGTACCGTGCCCTACCTGGTAAAGAAGACACGCTTTCTGACGGCTTGCGTCTTAGTTTGAAGTACCGCGACCAATTGTTGGTGAGCCCTAACCGCTGGGTATACCCGCAATGGAACCACGCCCTGAATGCTGCTCCATACGAAAAAGTATCTTACGACATCGTCAAAACCCGTTTACCGCTCATACCGGGTACCGTGGTGGCCCGAACCGACACCTTTGCTACGCTGATGAACAAAGAGCTTCAGGTGAACGCTTTGTTGGGTCTGCTTCAAAACGACCTCTTGCTTGAGCCGGGTTTCACTTCTTCCAGAATCGTAAGTGCTCCTCAATTTGGACAGCTCTATTTAGCAGCGGATGGTAGCTTCTTTTACCAGCCACAAACAGATTTTCAAGGTATCGATCAGTTCAGCTACGAACTGGTGAACGGTGTACACCGTTCGGCAGCTACTGTGGTTCAATTGCAGGTGTCTGATGCCAACAACCGAATCGGTTTTGTACAATTGTATCCCAACCCGACTGCGGGTGAGAGTGAAATACGTGCTGCCGTACCTATGCAGGAAGTCGGGCTCTACACCCCAACTGGTGCATTTTTACAGCGCTGGGAGCCAAATGCGCGTAGATTCATGCTCGATTTAAGGGATTTGGCACAAGGTCTTTACTTATTACGTATTCAAGCCGGAGATGCAGTTGTTTTCAGAAAAATCATCATTCAGAAGCCTTAATCTGGTGGAACCCTATCGTGTGGATCAGGGTTATTTGGACATCCTATTTATTTTATACCTGTGCAAATAGCTACATTACCTATTGGTGGCATGAGCTGCGCTTCTTGCGCTGTGAGTGTAGAGTATACGGCCAATAGCCAAGCTGGCATAAACGCCGCTCGGGTCAACTTGGCAACACATACCGTCCAGCTCGAATATGATGATGCAACGGCCCTTCCCCTGCTGCAAAAAAGCCTCGAATCGCTGGGCTACGATTTAGACTTAGCAGCCGAGGATGCGCTGGCAGCGGCTGAAGAAAATCAAAAGGCCTATTACCGTTATTTACGTTTTCAATTTACCGGCGCACTGATTCTTAGCCTGCCCGTCGTGGTACTTTCCATGTTTTTTATGGACTTTCCGTTCGTAAACTGGGCAATGTTAGCTATGAGTTCACCCGTTATTTTTTGGTTTGGTCGAAGTTTTTTCAAAAATGCGTGGGGACAACTGAAACATCTTCAGGCCAATATGGATTCCCTTGTTGCGTTGAGCACGGGTATTGCCTGGACGTTCAGCCTTTTTAATACCATCAATCCCGAATACTGGCTTGCTCAAAATCTGCAAGCCCATGTTTATTACGAGTCGGCTGCGGTTATTATCACCTTCATTTTATTGGGCAGATTATTAGAAGAACGTGCTAAAAACAGTACCGCATCGGCTTTGCGGAAATTGATAGGTCTTCAGCCAAATACGGTACTCCGTTTGGAAAACGGCCAGCCCATTGCACGACCATTGCAGTCTGTTGAGCAGGGAGATGTTCTGTTAATCCGTGCTGGGGATCAAATTCCTGTCGATGGTAAAATTCAGTCGGGTACCGCTTTCATAGATGAAGCCATGCTGAGCGGAGAGCCTGTTGCTGTTTCGAAAACAGTGGGCGACACCTTGTTCGCCGGGACCATCAACCGGGACGGTCGCCTGGAAATGCTAGCCACTGGGGTGGGCAAATCCACTCTTCTCGCACAAATCATACGGCGCGTTCAGGAAGCGCAAGGCAGCAAAGCCGCTGTGCAGCAGTTGGTAGATAAAATTGCAGGAAATTTTGTTCCTATTGTGGTATTAATTGCATTGGCCAGTTTTAATGCTTGGCTGTTTTGGGGCGGAGAAAATGCCTTTTCGCATGGATTATTGGCCATGATAACTGTATTGGTCATTGCGTGCCCCTGCGCACTAGGATTAGCAACACCTACGGCTATTATGGTCGGTATGGGCAAAGGTGCTGCTCAGGGCATTTTGATACGTGATGCTGCCAGCCTCGAAACCGCAGTTAAAATCACCGATATCGTTCTCGACAAAACGGGAACACTTACAACGGGTCAGCCTAGTCTCGAAGAAATCGTTTGGCGCAAAGCAGAAAAAGATCAGCAAGCCTCTTGGCTGGCTATTCTATTGGCCTTAGAAGAGGCATCCGACCACCCATTAGCGAAAAGCATCAGTCGGCATTTACGGGAAAATCAAATTCATGCTGTTGATTTAGATGACTTTCGTAATCTTCCTGGTAAGGGTGTGTTAGGCACTTTTGCTGGTGAGAGTTGGATGGTAGGAAGTACGACTTGGATGCGGGAAATGGACATACCTATTAGCAATCATTTGCGTTCAGCCGCCGCAAATTTCGAAGCCAATGGTTATACGACGGTTTGGATGGCCCATGGCAATGAAACCTTAGCGGTTTTAGCATTAAACGACCAACTAAAACCCTCGGCTGCAACTGTTATCGCACGACTTCAAAAGCGTGGATTACAATTGCATATGCTCACCGGCGACCAAAATGCCGCCGCGCAAAACATGGCCACCAAGGCAGGTATCCAAACCATCGTTTCGGGTGTTTTGCCTGCACAAAAAGCCGATTATATTCGGGCACTTCAAGCTCAAGGCAAAAAAGTAGCCATGGTTGGTGACGGCATTAACGACAGTGAAGCATTGGCTTGTGCCGACCTCAGCATTGCCATGGGTAGTGGTTCTGATATTGCCATTGATGTAGCCGGTATGACGTTGCTTCATAACGACCTTGGGCGGATAGAAACAGCTATTCTTTTGTCCAAAGCCACGGTAGCTACCATAAGACAGAACTTGTTTTGGGCGTTTATATACAATATCATCGGCATTCCTTTGGCAGCAGGCGCTATGTATGCTGTGAATGGCTTTTTACTCGACCCAATGCTCGCCGCTGCCGCCATGGCCTTGAGCTCAGTTAGCGTTGTGTACAATAGTTTGCGTTTAAAATGGAAACATATCAATTAATCTAAACATCGAATCATGAATACTTTAAAATTCAAATCCACCATCAAATGTGGTGGTTGTATAGCAACGGTTAGCCCTGAGCTGGAAAAACTAACGCAAATCAAAAAGTGGGAAGTAGACCTGCAACATCCAGACAGGATACTTACCGTAGAAGGCGAAAATCTGACCGCAGACATCATCAAAAACAGCTTGGCTGCAGTAGGCTATAAAGCTGAGCTACTACCCTAAAACGCTTGAAAAATAAAATCTGGGAAAGCTTCAAAGCTCAAGACATTTGTCGTATATTAGTGGACATATGTTTAAGCCATGAAACAATATCCCATTTTCGGCGAAAAATTCTCCTTACTCAATGATGAGCTGGTTGCTTATCACAGGGAAGCCGTAAATAGTCCGCTCTCTGCCAGCAGCCTAAATATTTTCGAAGATGCGCTAGCCATACGGGCCCTCATCAGGTCGGGCATTCCTTATCGGTTATTTGCCAAAATACAGGCTATGCTGCCTTTTTCAGAGCAAAACTGGTCTCATTTTCTAGAGCTTTCTACCAAATCGCTGCAACGGTACAAGGCAGAGCCTGCTTTTCACTTTGGGGGTTTTCATGCGCAGCGCATCCTTGAGGTCACCGAAGTGATGCAGGCTGCTTTGGCCTTTTTTGGAGATATGCAAAAGCTTGATAACTGGTTAAATACCCCTGCTTTTGTCTTTGATAATATCAAACCCATTGATTTACTTCAAGATTCCTACGGAAAAGCGCTCTTATTGGCCAGTCTCCACCGGATGCAGCATGGCATCTTTATCTGAGCATGGAGGTTTTTCGCCTGGCAAAAACAGCTTATGCAAATCAATTAAGTGGCAAAGGAGCTGCTTTGTTTGGAGCGCGATGGAATTCGATAGGTACTGAACTTGTTTATACTGCGGCTAATCGATCTTTGGCCATGGCCGAAGTTTTGGTTAATCTAGCCCTCTCAGAGCTCCCCACGGATATGGTCATGCTCACCATTCAAATACCCAATAAACTAGGTTATGCGGTGCTTGAACCAAAAGTTTTACCGCCAACCTGGAACCGTTTTCCGCCAACCACGGCTGCCCAACTTTTGGGCGATCAGTTTGTGCAACAAGGTGCGTATTGTTTATTGCAGGTACCGTCAGTGGTTACTCAAGGTGATTTTAATTACCTCATCAATCCCGCACATGCTGATTTTTCGCTACTCATCCTAACAGATATTCGGCCGTTTCCCTTTGATCAGCGGTTATTGCGTTCTCCTAGTTTGAGCTAGAATTTTAGTTAAGGTCGAGATGTAATGGCTGGCACATCTAGCCGGATAAGCTCATCACCTGGTTGATAAGGCAAATACGTCAAAATCAGCTGGAACATCTCGTCGGTGGTGCGCATATTGCCCTTTGGCTCCCTAACTTCCTGGGGTGGTGTAAAGGGGTTATTGGGATTTTCACGTGTATTATCAAAGACCCCTTCTACGTAAACAGTCGTCCCTGCCGGTAGCTTCAGCATCTGTGGAAACGTATAGTTGTATTGCCAGCGGAAATCCCACTTAGGTATTCGAATCAATGGGATCGTGTCATTTTTTGGCGTTATAGCATAGGCCCAGTAGGATTTACCCAATAAGTGCATGTGTGGGTTCAGGGTTAGTAAACTGATATCTTGAGTGACTTTGGCCTGTGTTCGAAACGTTTTAATTGTATTTGGCGGTATCACCAATGCAGGCACAATTTCAGAAACCCCTAAGGTACCGAGTTGAATTTCTTGGGTTGGGCGGATGGGTGGTTCTTGCGTAAAAAATAAATTGAGGCTTGCTGCATCTTCTGTATCCACCGGAGAGGCGGCATAGTGGATGTCGCGAAGCAGAAAAACACCCTTTTTGGCTATTGGCCATCCTCCGATGCCCACTGGATAAACCACAGGCTGCATCCCCGGCAGATAATTCATCACACTTGGGGTCAAAGCGGGGTAACTACCGTCGTCATTGGGTAAGTCTAGGCGCTGATATCCTTCTTCATAGCCCATAAGCATTGGGTCTATGTGACGGATACCCCCAAAAACATTGCTCTTCTTCTTGTCTTCGTAATTAATCATATGTCCATTCATATGATGCACGATGCGCCGGTGCCCTGGGACATACTCGACTGCTTTAAGATAGGTGGCTGCTGGTATTTCAAAGGGGATTTTAACAATCCAGAAATGCTCCTCGTTGTCCCCGAGTATCTGAACTGGTTTATCAATGGTGACTACAAAATCCGGCTTACCCAAGGTGGAGCCCTCCGGATAAACAGGCGGTTTTGGCGCCAAAGAGGTATCTCCTATTGGGGTTTGCTGCTCTGCCCAGCGTTTAAATAAACTTATCTCGTTATCAGACAAGTGACGTTGGCCAATAAAGGTGCTGTAGTTAATATCAGCGGGCCAAGGTGGCATATACCTGCTCTCGGTGACCGCAGCTAACAAGTGTGCGCGCCGACTTGCCTCTACAAAGGTCATCAACGAAAAAGGACCTGCATGACCGGGTCGATGACAGGGTGTACACTCCCGGTAGACTAGGGGTGCAATGTGCTCCGACCAAGTCACTATTTCGGGGAGCTGCTCATTTTCTGTTTTTTCCGCAGCATCATCACAGCTGCCCAAAAAAAAGAGCAGCGCTAAGGTTGAGGTGGCTCGATAAAACAGCCGACGGCTTGTATGTAGGAAGTTGAGGTCCATTCGCCTGCAAAATACGAGCTAAGCGCATTCTCCAGATAGTGTTCTGTTGCTTTTCTGCGTTTTGTGCCTAGACTAATCGCCCAATTATCGATAGCACCATAATAAAGTAGTTTCTCTCCGGCATACACAAATACTTCCGGGGTTATAGTAGCCCCCATCCAGCGGGTGAGTTGCCAGGTGGTATCGCGGTAAACGGGTAGCTTAATTTGAAAACGTTGGATAAAAGTTGAAACACTAGCCTTGTTGTCGTAATCTCCGGGGATGATGGCCGTAAACCGTACGCTGTCCTGGCCATATAAGGCTAGCAAACGGTTGGCATGGGCAGTGTAATTTTCGCTGAGCGGGCATTCAGGACCATAGAAAAAAAACACCTGTAGCTGTGCTGCTGGCAACTGCGAAAAAGCCACGATTGTGCCGTTCATGGCCAATAAATTTATATTTTCTGGCCGTGTAGGCGATTTACATTGGAGCAATACGCCAAGGCAGCAGCACAAAAGCAGGGATTTAGTCACGGCCTTTCAAAAAATCACGATAACCACGCTCTTCTAGGTCTTGGGCATCATCCAGTACCTTATCGCGCAGTTTTTCTTTAAATTCTCTTACCCTTTGTAAGATAACCGCGTCATGGGTGGCCAGTATTTGTGCTGCCAAAATACCTGCATTCCGAGCGTTACCCAAGGCAACAGTCGCAACGGGTACGCCAGCGGGCATCTGCAAAATAGATAATACCGAATCCCAGCCATCGATGCTGTTACTCGATTTGATAGGTACGCCTATTACAGGTAAAGGGGTTACAGATGCAACCATCCCGGGCAAATGTGCTGCGCCACCTGCTCCAGCAATGATCACTTTGACACCACGTCCCTCTGCTTTTTGGGCATAATCGAACATGCGTTCCGGTGTTCTATGGGCCGAAACGATGGTAATTTCATATTTCACGCCAAGCTCATCGAGCACAGCGGCTGCATCTTGCATGACGGGCAAATCACTGCTGCTGCCCATGATGATGCCAATACGTATCTCGTTCATTTGCTAATAACTTTAATCATTTTCTGAACCTGATTGGCCAATCTTCTGGCTTCTTCTAGATTGTGTCGTACTACCGTAATGTGTCCCATTTTCCTGTAAGGACGGGTTTCCCGCTTGCCATAAACATGCAGGTACACGCCCGCTTCAGCCAATACACTTTCGGCACCCTCGTAAAAAACTGGACCGCTATAACCTGCTTCACCAATTAGATTAACCATAACAGCAGGACATTTTAAACCTGGGTCGCCCAATGGTAAGTTTAAAATACCACGCAAATGTTGTTCGTATTGGGAAGTAAAACAGGCTTCAATCGTAAAATGACCACTATTATGCGGACGTGGGGCTACTTCATTAACCAATAAGTGGCCCTCGGGCGTGACAAAAAATTCAACAGCCAGCAAACCACAGATGCCAAAAGCTTCGATAAGGCCGGTTGCCATCGTTTCTGCCTCCGTCAATAGCGCTTCTGATACGGTTGCTGGACAAACCACCTGTTCAACCAAATTGGCATCGGCATGAAAAACCATTTCACAGGCTGGGAAACAACGAATTTCGCCGTGGGCATTCCGCGCTACAACCACTGCCAGTTCTTTGGCAATATTTACCAATGCTTCCGAAATACATGCTGTATCAGGTAAAGTATTTAAATCGGCGACAGTGCGAACAATCTTAACTCCTTTGCCATCGTAGCCAAAACGGGTCGATTTCCAAACGAAAGGTAAAGTTTGCTCGCCTTTTTCAACGGCAGCTTTAAGATCTGCACTGCCCTTCCAGACTTTGAAAGCCGAAGTAGGGATATTGTTCGTTTTGTAAAAAACCTTCTGCAAACCCTTGTCCTGAATCAATGCCAAGGCTTCCGGATCGGGATGTACCGTTACACCTTCTGTTTTTAATTGCCGCAGTGCATCGGTATTCACATGTTCAATTTCAATCGTCAGCACATCGCATTGGCGACCAAAGGCCAAGACAGTATCATAAGCTAACAAGCTACCCTGCTCAAATGAATTCGCTCCCATCCGGCAGGGTGCATCAGCAGATGGCTCCAGTATACGGGTTTTGATATCAAGTTTACGGGTATCATAGAGCAACATTTTGCCCAATTGTCCGCCCCCAAGTATGCCTAGGGTGAAGTCGGTAGAGAAAATCGGTTTCACCCCGTAAATATAGCACGGCAAGGCTGTAAACCATTGCCTTTCGTCTGCTAATCCCGACACTTTATAGTCCGACCGGCACCCTTTCAACAGCCAATATTTTTTGTTTACACCAAGCGCACTTAGTTCGCTCGAGCTTATTTCAAACAAATTTTAACAAATAAGAAACAATGGAAACTTTATTTACGTTAATAGTTTCCATAGTTTTACATCGCAATTGATAAAATGGAATTAGAAAACCAGATATTGACCAAAACCAGAGAGCTGTTTTTTAAATACGGCGTCAAAAGTATCACGATGGACGACATTGCCAACAATCTAGGCATGTCTAAAAAAACCATTTATGCTGCTTTCCCGGACAAAAAAGCACTCCTTACCCAAACAATCACCGATTACCTTCGTTTTCACAAGGCCGAAACGCAATGTCAGTGTGCCGTTGCTGAGAATGCCGTGGAGCGAATGCTCCTTGCTGCTGCCGGTGGCGTAAACTTCATGGAGAAAATCAACCCCATCTTTTTGTACGATATGAAAAAGTACTTCGGCGATGTATGGTCGATCTTTGAAGAATACCGCAACAAAGAAATCCGGGCCGAGATCAAAAGCTGTCTTACCCAAGGCCAAGAGGAAGCACTTATCCGCAGTGAGCTAGATTTAAATATAGTCGTGAGCATGCACATGCAACATGTTGATATGATGGTTGACCCTGAGTTATTCGGCAGTATCAACAAACCACGCAGCGAAGTAATAAAAACAATACTCATTACTTTTTTAACTGGTATATGTACCCCAAAAGGGATCAAAGCCATGAACAAAATTCTGAAAAACAACGACCCATTTTATACTACCATTTAACACATCCCATATGTTAGCCCGACGATTAAAATCCCTCTTACCCCTCGGTCTTTTGCTGTGCTTGCTTATAATAAGTAGCGTTGCGCAAGCACAAGGCAGCTTTTCGGTCGATGAGGCTGTGAAGTATGCACTCACCAATAGCAGCACAGCTAAAAATGCTGCACTGGATGAGCAAAGTGCCCGTGCCAAAGTCCGTGAAATTACTACTATCGGCTTCCCACAGGTGAATGCCTCCTACAATGTTAGTAACAACTACATTATTCAGAGTGTTATCATCCCCGACGGGGGAGTCTTCGGTGGAACACCGGGACAGCCTCTCGCCCTCAAATTCCAACCCCAATATGGTGGGCAGGCCGTATTAAGTGTTAATCAACTCATTTTTGATGGTTCCTACATCGTTGGTTTGCAAGCCGCCCAAACCTACCGCGAACTTGCTTCACGTGCTAGCGACATCAGCCGTACCCAGGTTATATATAATGTGAAATCGGCCTATTACAATGTGCTTATCGCCCGCGAGCGGAAGGCGCTGCTAGATATAAATGTAGCCCGTCTAGATTCTACTTTATCGGAAATGCGGGTAATGCTCGCTAACGGTTTTGTTGAGAAATTAGATGTGGATCGGTTGCAGTTGCAACGGAATAACTTGGTTACCGACCGCGATAATGTTACCCGATTGGCCGATGTTGCCCTTGCGCTCCTGAAGTTTCAAATGAATTTCCCAGCGAAAGACCCACTTGAATTGCGCGATCCGCTGGCACAGGTAATGTTAAATAACGACCTATTAAATGGCAGTGCAACCGATTACAATAAGGTGCCTGAATACAAACTATTGCTTACCCAAAAAAGAGCTGCTGAGTTGGAGCTTAAAAATGTGAGAGCAGGCTATTTGCCAAGCCTAGGCGCACAAGCTACCCGTGGCGCATTGGCCGGCTCAAACAGCTTCGACAGGGTACTTGATCCAAGCGGCGATTGGTATGCCTTTGGTGCCATCGGACTAAGTATTCAGGTCCCGATATTCGACAGCTTCAGCAAACGTTATCAAGCACAACAGAAAAAAATTGGGGTGCTCAAGGTTGAAAATGGCATGCAAGACATGCGTCGTTTCATTGATCTAAGCATTGACCAAGCAGGCATCAGCCTTAAAAATGCAGTTGAGATGATCGAAAACCAGAAAGACAACCTACTCCTTGCCGAAAACGTATTGGAAGTAAGTCGTAAAAAATACGCTGCTGGCGTTGGTTCCAACCTCGAAGTCATAAGTGCGGTGTCAGATTTCCGTCAGGCACAAACCAACTATCTCGGCGTGGTATACAGCTTACTCCTTGCCAAACTTGATCTAGAAAAAGCAAAAGGTGAACTTATCCGATAATCCAAACAAAAAAATACCCACTACAATATGAAATCACGCATCCTCGCAGCTCTTGCCCTCCTCCTTGTGGCCTATGCCTGCACCGATAACAAAACCAGCGAAAAAGCTGCAGAACTAGAAGACTTGCGCAAGCAGCAGGCAACCATCACCACCGAAATTAAAAAACTGGAAGCAGAACTTCAGGCTACCGGCGAAATTAAAGTGGCCAGCAAAACGGTACTCGTTACCGAAGTCGCTCCCGTAGAATTTATAAGCTATATTGATGTGCAAGGCCGGGTAGATGCCCGAGAAAACGTAGATGTAACTGCAGAAAGCATGGGCATCATCAAATCAATCCAAGTAAGTGTTGGTCAATCGGTCAATAAAAATCAAGTCCTTGCCGAACTCGATAATGACGCAGTGAAAAAAGGTCTCGAAGAGGTGAAAAATCAGCTCGACTTTGCTGCAATTCTCTTCAAAAAACGCGAAAACCTCTGGAAGCAAAAAATCGGCAGTGAAATTGAATATCTCACCGCCAAAAATCAAAAAGAAAGTTTGGAATTGCGTTTGGCCAGTTTAAACGAACAATTAAATATGACCCGCATTAAATCACCCATAACGGGAGTTATAGATGACGTAAATATTAAAGTAGGACAGGCCGTACAGCCGGGCCTACCCGCTTTTAAAGTCGTTAATTATAACGATTTACGTGTTGTTGCTGAGTTGGCAGAAAGTCATATCAGCAAGGTTAAAAAAGGGGATAAAGTCAAACTGTACTTCAAAGATCTCGACAAAGAAGTAGATGCCGTAGTCAGTTTCACCGCCAAAACCATTAACCAAATCAACCGGACTTTCCGTGTTGAAGTACAGTTGACCGCCAATAGCCGTGACTATTATCCCAACATGATTACGCTCGTGCGCATCAACGATTACACCAATGCTGCTGCGCTTGTCATTCCTGTTAATCTCATTCGCCGTTCTGAGCTGGGTACGTTCGTATTTGTTGCCAATACCACAGGCAAACAAAAAGTTGCTGAGAAACGGAGCATAACCACTGGCAAGAGTTACGGTGCCAATATCGAGGTGCTGAGCGGCTTGACTGCTGGTGAATCGGTGATTTCAACCGGCTATACCGACCTCAACGAAGGCCAGATTATCAGTTTCTGATCCCCAATCCACTAAAACGCCCCAATGAGCGCACCGAAATACAAAGAATTTAAACCCACCAGCTGGGCAATCGACAATAAGGTGAGTATTTTCATCTTAACGATTATCATTACCCTGGCCGGCATTCAGGTTTACAATACGATACCCAAGGAACAATTCCCGGAAATCGTTATCCCGACCATCTATGTAAGTACGGTTTATCCGGGCACTTCTCCAGCCGATATGGAGAACTTGGTAACGAAACCCATCGAGAAAGAAATCAAGGCTATTTCTGGTATCAAAAAAATGACTTCCAACTCGTTGCAAGACTTCTCGAATGTAATCGTAGAGTTTGGCACCGAAGTAAATGTGGCGGAAGCCAAGCAGAAAATTAAAGATGCTGTAGATAAAGCGCGGTCTGAATTGCCTGCCGACCTGCCACAGGATCCCATTGTGCTTGAAATCGACTTGTCGGAGATTCCCATCATGTATGTAAACATCTCCGGAAACTTTGATCTGGCACGCCTCAAGCAGTACGCTGACAACATCAAGGACCGGATTGAAAGTGTAAAAACCATCAACCGGGTAGATCTGGTGGGCGCACTCGACCGTGAAATCCAAGTGGATGTGGACATGTACCGCATGCAGGCTGCGAAAATCACCATGGACGACATTGAACGCGCCATCAAATACGAAAACATGACCATCTCGGGCGGTAGCGTAAATACCGGCCCGATGAAACGTGCCATTCGTATTGTGGGTGAGTTTAAAGAAGTGAGTGAATTGGAAAACATCATAGTGACTGCATTGCCAGGCACACCCATTTACCTCAAAGACATCGCCACTATTAACGACGGTTTTAAAGAGAAAGAGTCTTATGCACGTTTGAACGGCGAAAACGTAATTACGCTGAATGTCATCAAACGATCAGGTGAAAACCTCATCGCCACTGCGGACGATATACGCGCACTCATCGAACTCGAAAAGGAGAAACTTCCAAAAGCCCTCAAAATCACTATAACTGGTGACCAAAGTGTGTTCACACGGACTACCGTTCACGACTTGGTAAATACCATCATTATTGGTTTTGTATTGGTAACACTGGTGCTTATGTTCTTTATGGGCACCGCGAATGCCATGTTTGTTGGCTTATCGGTACCCTTATCAAGTTTCCTCGCTTTCCTTTTCATGCCGAGCATTGACTTTACACTCAATATGATTGTACTGTTCTCCTTACTCATGGCTTTGGGCGTGGTAGTGGACGACGCCATTGTGGTTATTGAAAACACCCACCGTATTTTTGCAAACGGTCGGCGTAAGATTAAAGACGCTGCCAAAGAGGCTGCCGGTGAAGTATTTATGCCTGTATTGGCTGGAACACTCACAACGATAGCGCCCTTTTTGCCTTTGGCCTTCTGGGGTGGCGTAGTTGGCAAGTTTATGTTCTTCTTACCCATAACGCTGATGCTTACCCTGATGGCCTCCCTTTTGGTGGCCTATATCATCAATCCAGTTTTTGCAGTTCAGTTTATGAAGCCAGAGTTCCGGAATGAAGATGATTTCGCGAAAAAGACCAAAAAGCGAACCCTAAACATTGCTTCACTTGGATTTGCAGCTTTGGCCGTAATTCTTTACCTCAGCGGCAGCTATGGCATGGGCAATTTCCTGCTATTTGTTGTAGGCTTACTTTGGCTGAACCGCTACGTTTTATCGCCTGCCATTATTAGGTTCCAGGATAAACAATGGCCGGTTGTACAAGGAGCTTATGAGCGCTTATTGCGCTGGTCACTTACAGGCCGTCGTCCGGTTGCCTTATTGGTGAGTATGCTGGGTTTGTTGATTGCCACCTTCGTAATCACCGGCATGGCAGCTAATGCAGGTCGTTTGAAAGTCACCTTCTTCCCCGAAGGTGATCCGAACTTTGTATATACGTATATTACCTTACCTGTGGGTACCGACCAGGCAGTAACGGACTCTATCACCAAAATTGTTGAGGAGCGCGTTTCAAAGGTTATTGGTAAAAATAACCCCATTGTTGAGTCGCTCATTGCCAATGTAGCGATTGGTGCCGGCGACCCTATGGCAGGCGACAATGCCACTTCACCCAACAAGGGCAAGGTTACCGTTGCCTTCGTAGAGTTTGCCAAACGAAATGGCGAATCCACCGTCCCTTATCTTGACTCCATCCGCGAGGCCATCAAAGGCATAGCTGGGGTTGAAATTGCTGTAGATAAGGAGCAAAACGGACCGCCAACGGGTAAACCAATCAACATCGAAATCGGTGGTGACGACTTTGTAGTATTAGGTGAAGTGTCGAATAAACTCAAACGTTATCTCGACTCTATTCAGATTGCTGGCGTTGAAGAGTTAAAGAGTGACCTAGAAATAAGCAAACCTGAACTACTCATCTCTATTGACAGAGAACGTGCTCAGCGGGAAGGTTTGAGTACAGCTCAAATTGGATCAGAAATACGTGCAGCAGTTTTTGGAAAAGAGGTCAGTAAATTCCGTGATGCCAACGATGAGGTACCCATTCAGTTACGTTACGCAGTAAACCAACGCCAGGATGTGGAGCAACTCATTAACACCCGCATTACCTATCGTGATATGAATGCAGGTGGTGCCATTCGGCAGATTCCACTTTCGTCGGTGGCCAAAATCGAATACACCAATAGTTATGGCAGCATCAAGCGCAAAAACCAAAAACGCGTGGTGACCATGTCATCGAACGTTTTGAGCGGCTATACCGCCAATGAGGTAGTCTTTGAAATAAATAAAGCCATTGCAGATTTTGACACACCAGAAGGCTATACCATTGTTATGACGGGTGAGCAGGAAGAACAAGCCGAAACCGGCGCTTTTTTAAGTTCAGCTCTACTCATCTCTATTGGTTTGATATTTATGATATTGGTGTTGCAGTTTAACTCTGTGAATAAGAGTTTAATTATTCTTTCCGAAATCGTTTTCTCCATCATTGGTGTACTCCTCGGTTTTATCATCACCGGTATGTCAATTTCGGTAGTAATGACTGGTATCGGCATCGTAACACTGGCGGGTATAGTTGTTAAAAACGGTATCCTCATCGTAGAGTATATCGATGTAATGCTCGAAAAACCGGGCACCTCCTTGAGAGAAGCAATTATTCAGGCAGGTAAAATCCGCATGACACCGGTAATGCTCACCGCATTTTCGACCATACTCGGTTTGATACCATTGGCAGTAGGCTTAAACATCGACTTTGGCACTCTGTTCAGTGAGCTAAATCCACACATCTTTTTTGGAGGTGACAGCGTGGCCTTCTTTGGACCGCTAAGTTGGACTATCATTTTCGGCTTGTCATTTGCTACTTTCCTCACTTTGATTCTTGTTCCGATTATGTACTATATCAGTTATAGAAATCAAGTCAGAAGAAAATTCATCATGCGGAAACTAAAACGGCTCGCTTACCGTTAAATATTTATTCGTTAGAAAATAGCAAGTCATCCCGGTGTATTTCCGGTAGTTTTTCATAGGTTTAGTTTGGTTAACCCGTGCGCTGTAAAGCGTGCGGGTTTTTTATTATCTCATAAATTCGGCAGAAATCACCACTGTAATTCCAAAAACACCTACCATAAACAGGGTATTTTCATGCATTTCAACGGTATTTATCCGCTGTTCACCCCTAATATTTCAGAATAGCGTCTATTTTTGGAGCCGAAGATTAATTCCTGTGCATACCAAATTATTACACTTTTCGCTGTGGCTCGGCCTGCTGTTGGTTGTTGGCAGTAGCTGCAATCGTGTGATGTGTGTGCGAGGCGGTGGCATAAAAGAAAGTGCTGAGCGCACAACCACAATATTTACGGGAATACAGCTCCGCTTCGACGGTCATGTCAATGTTAGTCAAGGCAACCGTACCGAAATTATAATCATCGCACCTCCTCATATTCAACCACTGATAAAAACTGAGGTTATTGATGGCCAATTGATTATTAGCACCAGTAAATGTTTGCTTTCAGCGGCTAAGGATGTCGATATATTTGTTACCCTGCCGAGACTCACCGATCTTAAAATAATTGGTGATGGGCAGATCAATGGTCTAAATAAATTTTCAGCCGTCGATTTGGATGTACAGATTGAAGGAGGGGGAAAGATCAAATTATTAGCTGATTTATCATCGGTAGAAATAAAGCTAAATGGCAGTGGCCTTGTTAATTTGGCAGGCAAGGCAGAAAGCAATTATATGGAGATTAAAGGCAGCGGTAAACTTCAATTATTTGAGCTTAACAGCGATTTCACCTATATCGATCTGGATGGTCCAGCAAATATTGAAGTCTATACCCGCAATAATCTCAATATCCGCGCTAATGGAAATGGCGAAATTCAATACAAAGGCAAGCCTGCTGTTGAGCATCGTTTCCTAGGTAACGCCAAGCTGATTGACATGAATTAACGTCCCTTTTTAACGCCAGAAAAAAGCCGTTTTACAGTGTAAAACGGCTTTTTTTGGATTGGCCTTAACAGCAAACTTTAGAAGCTTGCCTCATTTTAAAAAGTTAAGAACCGCAGCATTAAAGGCTTCTGCGCCTTCGAATTGTACAAAATGGCCTACTTTAGGCAATAAAACCAAGGTATGATTTGGAATATGTTTCGCTGCGGCTGCAATACTTGCGGTGGTACCTCCATTCAGATAACGGTTGGGAATGAGTTGATCGTTTGCACCAAAAATTACCAAAACTGGCATTTTCAATTCGGGCAAACGGTTGTAAATAGGCTCATTCACCATTCCTTGCACGCCTTTTGGAATGATATAACAATACCAGTCGAAATCTACAGCCGTTCGCATCGCGAGTCGATCCCGTATCATAAAGTCGGCATCATCTGGAAAATTATAAAAGTTGCTGTGGTAGTTCTGAACGATGGCTTTGGCTGGGGTAAGTTTGGTGCCACGCGCGGTGACTACATCCCGGAACCAAGCTTTTTCGCCCACGTCAAAAGTTTCAAATCCTGCCGGGGAAGCGAGAATAAGTCGGCTAATTCGTTCTGGGGCTAAGAGCGCTGCGGTAATGGCAATCTGACCACCCATGGAATGCCCTATCAAGGTGAATTGTTTGAGCCCGAGTTTATCTGCCATCAGCAATACCAGTTTGGCATTAAACGCCATTCCGCCTTCGTACTCACCCTTCGTAGATTTTCCATAACCTGGCAAATCGATGGCAATACAGCGGTAGTTTTTCGATAATTCAGCGAGCTGTTTTTTCCAAGCTGGCGAGTAGGAGCCCAAACCATGAATAAACAACAGGACTGGTGCATCCGCTGGCCCTTGTTCCATATAGGCCAATTGATATCCCTCATCCAACTGTATCTTATTTACAGGGTAGGGATAATCCAATTCTTCCATTGCTTTTAACGGCATATAGCTGAATGGACGGGCACAAGCACTCAAAAGCAGTGCGAAAATGAAGAGTAGGTTCAGTTTTTTCATCATTCTACCCTTAAAAAATTAACCACCGATAAACCATTAAAACTGTCCAAGGATCTTCAGGGCGGCTGCTTTGATTGCCATTCATGACTGGTGAATCGTAAAAATTTCCTAAGCTGAGATAAGCCGCATGTAGTTCCAGATCCATAAATACTTTGGGTACATAACGCAGCTTAAAATTGACTTCAGTACCCAAAATATTGCCACCACCGGCTGGCTTCACATTCGAAAGTGCATACGCCATACCTATTTTTGCATCCAGCTTATTGGGTTTAAAAGAGTGGTGAAAATTTAATGTGCCACCACTCAACCCGTAACCGGCATTCGAAATATCGTTGACAGCAGATACAAAACGATTTACAACGTTACCATGTGTAAAAAGCAGATAGGCGCCATGGTTGATAAAGATGGCGGCAGGCGTTCCCCAGGTATTCCCTGTGATTACCCCGTTGTAGGTGCGGTCATTCGGGTTTTTATCTCCAGAGGTGAATATCATGTCCGACATAACCACATCTTCGTTGGTTTGTCCGTATTTGTAACCTGCCCTTAAATTGGCACCCACACCCATGATGTCAAACAAACGGCTGTTATCCGCGGCCTGACGGATTTGTCCAAAATTGCTGTTCACATAGCCCGAAACCAACCAACGTCCCGTATGAAAACCAGCGTTGTAAGACCCATTGGTTCCCAACCAAAAAACATCAGCTTTAAAGGGTATTGCTCCTAATCCAAAACGGTAAGCGCCATTCATCTCTGCCAACGACGACCCAGGGCCGTTTCCGATAGCACCACCTTGTCCATTGCCCCGATCTGATACGTACCATAAGGACAAAGCTTGGGTCCAACGTTTAGTCAAATCCCTTTCGTAAGTAGCCATGGTTAAGGTGACGTCGTCGTTCAGGTGAATATTGTTTTCATAGAGCTGATAAAAGCCTAGGCTGTATCGTTCGAAATCCAAATCACGTCTAATGTTTATTCCTACACCATCTGTTCCCCAATAACTCAAGCGGTATCCCGTGCTCATCAACTCATCAAATAGCACACGGTAGGGATTGGCTGGATTGTCAAACATCCGCTGCAAACCCAAGTTAATAAACCAGCCATTGCCAGGTATAAACTCAAGTTCCACATTTTGAGTCTGCAAATTCACCATATCACCAGCAATGGCTGCGCCTTGATTACCAGCAGCTCCATAACTATTGTCCCCCCAGGTCCAGTCAATTTCGAAAGAGGTCCGCAATATCACCTTACCATCCAATAGGCGAGGCTTATAAATGAAAAAAGGCAATAAGCGCTGCTCAAAATAACTCGAGCGCCCTTTATGGGTAGTCGAAGTATTGGAGCCAAACATCCGACCAATTACCTGCCCTTGAAAAAAAGGCTGGGTAACCTGCAGATTGTTGTTTACCCATTGATTATAAAACAAGGCGAACACCTGCAGTTCTTTTTCCTCCTTTTGCGGCACCGGCCGGTCGAGCCACTGAATGCCACTGCCTGAGTTTTCTTGGGCATATGCCGACAGTCCAAATAAAATCAAACAAAAACCTAAACGTAGTTTTTTTGCCATATCCAAAAGATCTAAAACAAAGATGGCGGAATGAATCCGCCACCTTTGTTTGTTTGTGATTAGTTAGAGAGCCTTCTGAATTTCTGAAGGTTCCAGCCTGGCTGTAAGCCTGGGCCTGCGGTTGTACCGAAGCCTGTAGCTGGTGTAGGGCCTGTAAAGCCCGTGAGCGTTGGGTTTGTCTGAAGTACTTCGTAATACATACTGTCAGGACTAGCCGTTGAAACCTCGAAAATACCTTCTGAAGTCACTGCTGAAGGCGTAGACTGGTTCAAAGTGATGGTATAGATATTACCAACACTAGATTTATTTGCAGTCCAAGTACCAGAGAAAGTAAGTGCAGTACCTGCAGTATCAAAACTTTTAACTTGATAGGTGTTGTTGGCACTGAAACTCGCCCACAGCGAATCTGAATTCACCGGTGGAAACTTGAGCAAAAAGGCGATATCAGCACCCACCGACTTCCATGTTCCGATAATCGGATTTGCTGGTGTTGTTGGAACTGGTGTAGTCGTGTCATCGTCTTTCGTACACGATGAAAAGGAAACTACCATGGCCATCGCCAAAATGAACAGAGAAAACGTTGTTTTTTTCATAGAAAATAGCTTGTTTGTTAAGTTTACATTAAGCTAAGGTTTACGCCTCGACTTTCTTGTTTTTGTTTGTGCTTGTTATTGGTCGACTTAAGCACATTTAAAGACAAACTTCATCTATATCTATCTGTATATCTTTATACTACATCAATTTCAACTAACATCGACTTAAGCTTTTCAAAGACGGAGGGCGCCCATTTTTTTAGTTCATCTACCAACTGAAACAGTTGCGACTTACGGTGTTTGTCCGTCGCGACGGTAAAGGCCGCTTCCTTGAGCTGTTGTAAAAGCTCGTCTTGTTCCAGGTGACCTTCTCTAAACAAGGCCAAGGCATAATACCAGCTCAATGCGGGGAGGTAATGTTGTCTTTTTCGGTAATGCTGTTCCTTTTCCATGAGCTTGTTCACCCGAACAATCCGAATGAGTTTAGCGAACTTTTGTTGGAGCAACAGTGCTTGCAGATAGCTACTAAAAAGGAGATGCCACCGTTGTTCAAAAACCTGCTCTTTGTAGGCATTGAGGAAGTTTTCGGCATACTTTTCTCCTTCCTGAGGTTGGGCCGTTTCGTTAAGGCAGCGCACGAACAAGGCGACAAAGCCCGTTCGGTTGTGGAAATTATTGTAATGTTTAAGTTCCTGGAATGCCTGCCGCATTAACTCGAGTGCAGCCTTTGGCATATTCTTTCGCAAGAGGATGGCGCTCAGATTATTGATATAATAGATATAATCTGCATTTCTACCCCGTATCGACAAATAACCATAAGCGGCAGCTTCCTCTAGTTGATCAAGCTGCGCATGTAATAGCAGTCGGTTGCTGTAATAATTAGCGAGTATACGTTTTGAATAAAACTGTCCTTCACCAAAGGCCACTTCTAGCTCATCATAAAAAGGCAAAAGTTGTTGGTAGCTCCGGTGATTATAATGCCAAAAAGTGAGTCTAACCAGTGCAAAATAGCGGTTCAAACCGTCCAATGCTTTGTCCCGAAAAACCTCCCCCAACCAATTGGCCCAATCACGACTGGGCAGTACACCTTCTTTGTATTCCAAAGTAATCTCCAGACTGGCCTGATGTAATTCCGTATAAATAGCTTTTGAACGCTCGT
The DNA here is from genome assembly GCA_041688385.1 of Bacteroidia bacterium. Taxonomy (GTDB): domain Bacteria; phylum Bacteroidota; class Bacteroidia; order UBA7662; family UBA7662; genus UBA7662. The sequence goes on along the minus strand of JBDNIH010000259.1, from coordinate 17,571 downwards.
AAGCCAAGGTGTGATTTGTAAGCCACTCGTTTACAAGTTTATGTTCTCTAAAGCGCATCCGTATCAATAAATATTGCCGGAAATTGAGCATCAGGTCATACACTTTAACGAAATAATAAGCCGATGGGGTAAACTTGAGCAGCGTCAAAAGTTGCTTTTCCGTATCGGCATCAACCGTATCGGTCATTATGCGGCTATCCAGCTGGTTGATGTGCTCAAAGCTGAGATCGACATCGATGGCTGCCAATTTGTGCTTAACCCATTGAATAAGCGCAAAATATTTGCGTTTGTCGATCTCAGCATCGAAGTGGACCAGCTGATTGTGCACCACTTTTTCTACCATCTGCGCCAGAATGCTTTTGTTCTCTTCGTCCTGAAACTGATGAATTTCTTTTAAATAATGTAGTTCATGCGGCAGCAAAACCGCTACAAATTGGTTGAATACTTGCAGTTTCGGCTTCATAGCTTACTGACCGCTTTCCAAATACAAAAGGGCGCGCTCCAACATGCTATCGAAACCGAGTGCAGCCTGGGCAGCGTCGAGGTCTACTTGAATATGCGGCGGAACGCCCGATTCCCAATTAAAGCGTTGACCACTCCCATTCGTTTCGGGGCTCAGGCTTTGTGAAACTGAAAAACGATAGGTCCATCCATTGGGAAGCTCTCCGCCATTCGGCACGCCCAAGCCACCACCGGTAGTATCGCCAATCAAACGAATATTTGGGAGTGCGCGCATGTGCAAGCAAAACATGGAAGTAGCGCTATAGCTCCCGCGGTTGGTGAGAACAGCCATATTGCCGGTAAATTTAAGCGGCGATGCAGCGGGAATAACCCGTACTGCTTGTTCCGGGCCAAAATCTTCCGGATTCGGGCCACTTTTAAGCCGACTGTAAAAACCAATTCGTTCTACGTCAGTAAAACGTCCGGCCAAGTTGTGGGCATTTTGAATGGCACCACCACCGTTCGACCGTAAATCTAAAATTACGCCATCTACATTGGCCATTTTTTGAAACACAAAGTTCAAGTCGGCGCTGCTAAATCCGCTGGAAAAAGAACGGTACGTTATTAAGCCGAAACGTTTGCCCAAAGTATCTAATACCGTATGTTGAAATGGCCCCGTGATGAAATACTGTTGAATATCTCGTAAAAGATACCTTTCTAACAAAAGTCGGCCGTCGTAATTCTCTGGTCGTCCTAAAAAAATGGGATAATAAACGGAATAAGTAAACGGGCTCATTAAATTGACATGTCCATCGCGTAATTCGTTCATCATATCGGCTAAAACGCGAAACAGTGCCTCCTGCGACATATCTGGGCGAATAAGCGGACTATATTTAGTGTATACCGAGTCCCAATCCACTTCTTTATAGCCCAGATAGCTATATTTTGTCCGTATCTCCTCCCAGAGGTATTCAAAAGTGTCTCGTGGTGCTTGTTTAGGCTGTTCCCCTAAAAAGGCGTCGGTACAGCCCCAGAGCACGGAAAGCAACATAATAAATAAGACTATCTTTTTCATCGGCGTTGTTCTGGATGCGGGTCGAGTTTGATGCGTAAGCCTACTAACAGCTGACTATTCGCTGAACGCGTAGCTTGGTTATTATAGTTGTAGGCATAGCCGGTCCATTGCCATTGTAAACTGAGCGCATTGCCATTCTTCAAGAAATAGTGGCCATACAATTGGTTTTTCACATAGAGGTAAGAACCGGGTAAAACAAAACGGGCATTGTCTTCCAAATCTTGCAGTAAACCGGCCACTGGGTCATTACCCAAGGTGTTGGTCAAACCAACATAAGGCGTTCGCAGATGAAGTGCCGCCACGGGCAATTCGAGCTGCCAACCTAACCGGATGGAGCGATAGGCCCTGCGGGTATAGTTAAAAATCCAGAAACGATACGTTTTGTCCGATTTAAGTCGAAATGGAAATTCCAATCGGCTCACTCCTCCCAAGCCAATCATCGCATCATATCCCAGGCTGCTGTTACCCAGTTCTGGGTTTATCCTGATTTGCGCATAGCCTTGGGTTCCAAAACCAGCATACCATTGTAAACGACCAAGAGGCGCTTTCACCCGCCACAACCTGACACTGTTTAGCTGAATACCAAAACACTGCGCTGTATTGGCACTAAAACTCCCGCGTTGTTGATTGTTCGTATTTCCTAGATAAGCTTGTCCCTCCACGCTCCACAAACTGTTGGCTTTGATGCGATCATAACCAGCACCGAGACTCCAGCCGAATCCAGCATATACCCTCGGAGATTGTAAAACATCATTAAAACCCATAAAAGCACCTCCCGCTTGTAGCTGAAGACTTTGATTGGCTTTTTGTTTTTTCTTTTCGGGCAGCCGTAAGCCGGCCTGCAAGCTTGAGCTGAGCAGAAAAATGCTAAAAAATAGCACTGCTGTCAGTCTACTTTTCGCATTGGGCATCTTCATTTATACCTTTCCCCTTTCACCAAAAGCCTTCACCCCTTTGGTCGCTAAAATTTCTAAAATGGTTTTGCGTAGCTCATCCGGATTAAAGGGCTTCACAACCACCGCATCCACCCCTGCCAAAATAGCATCGTGTTCAACTTCTTTAGGTAAACTTGCTGTGAGAGCAATAATCGCGACCTTTTCACCGCGCGCGCGCAGCTTTTGGGTGGATTCATACCCATCCATGACGGGCATGTGCAAATCCATCAAAACCAGACTGTGTTTCTGTGCATTCATTTGGTCCAATGCTTCTGCACCGTTAGTCGCTACCTCGATAGTTGCTCCCCATCGCTGCAAAAAGGCCTTGGCTACCATAACATTCAATGCATTGTCTTCTACCAATAATATGTCTAGTCCTTGGAGTGGTTTACCTTGTTGATCGTCTTGCAAGTGATCGGCAGGCTCTTTTCCAATTTCCTGCACCAGCTCCATACTTTCAGTAAGCAGGAAATCAAAATAAAAGCGAGAACCTTTGTCGGGCTCGCTTTCCAATTGTAACCGTGTGTTCTGATATTCAAGTAACCGCCGTGCAATAGATAGTCCCAATCCTGTACCACCAAAACTTCTGGAAGTAGAGGAGTCAGCCTGGGTAAAACGCTCGAAAATGAGTTGTTGCTTGTCGGCCGCAATACCAATGCCTGTATCGATGATTTCAAATCGGACGTGCATTTTATCGGCTTGTCTCGACAACAAACTAACCCTTAGGCGCACGCTGCCTTCTTTCGTGAATTTTATGGCATTGTGCAGGAGATTAACAATCACCTGACTGAGCCGAGTTGGGTCGGTGAGTAGTCTTCTCTCGAAATCATGGTCAATTTCAATCTCCATGGCCAAGCCTTTTTCATCTCCTTGAGAGCGGAGACCAAGAAAAATATTTCTACTTAAACCCGCAATATCAACTGGAATAGATTCCATGGTGATTTTTCCAGCTTCTATTTTATTGTAGTCGAGTATATCGTTGACTATGCTCAATAGATTTCGGGCTGCAAAAAGTAATACATTGAGCTGCTCTTGTTGGTTGGCACGCGGTTTGTCCATCAAAAGGATGTGCGCCATACCAATGACTGAGTTGAGGGGTGTCCGAATTTCATGACTCATAGTACTCAAAAACTCAGATTTTGCTCGCAAAGCTTGTTCTGCATCTTGCCGTGCTAAATTGAGTTTTTCTGCAAAACGGTAGCTTATAATCAGCGACTGGAGAAAGAAAAACACGATATAACCGACGAACAACAACACCCTATCCAGCATTAGAATGCCGAAGTATTGGACGTTGATTAACAGCATAATGACCAGCACTACAGCTGCGCTCCAAAGTGCATACCCTGAGCCGAGAACTTTATTTCGGTAAGCTTTTATATAAACCCAGAAAAGGTAAAAGGTAAAGGCAAACATCAGCACCAGAAAAACATTCAGGGTTCTGGTGAAAATTTCTGGTGGGGTTAAGATGACCAAAGTTGCCAAGACAATATCTGCAGCCACTACTACCCGGAATACCCAACCATTTGTTTCATTTGGGTATAGCTTTAGGGTATAAACACAAAAAAATACGATGCTAACAAAAAGAGACAAATACTCTAAACGTACGGATATATACCAGCTGAGATTAGGCAAAAGTTGATGCAAGATATAATTGTTTGTGCCAACGATGCGGTAGCTATACGCTAAACAGAACAAGGCAAAAAACAGCATGACCTTGTCGTGTCGGCCAAAACGAAACAAACCCAGGAAAAACAATCCCCCCATGAGTAAACAACCAAAAAGTATCAGATCATAGGCGTTGTCCAGTCTTTTTTTGGTGGCAAAAGCTTCAAAATCACCTATGCCTATTGGCTTATACGGACCGCCCTTTGAATGCCAGAAATTGGCTACGTGAAGAACCAAATGCAGGCTATCAACACCTTTAGGAAGTTGCAAAAGTTTGCGCTCCCACCGTGGTATTGCCTTACTTTCCACGCTATCTGGGCGTCCATTCTGGAGTACCAGTTTTCCATTCAGATAGAGTGAATAGCTGGAATAAACATCTGGCATGTCGAGCACCAACCTTTTTTCACTTGGCTTGAGCAGCACTGTAAGTTGATAGCTCGCAAACCCCATTGGGCTTATTGGCTTTCCTTTTACTTTAAGTTTGTTCCATCGGTATGGAAAGCGTGCTAAATCGGCGTTTGGTTGTGGCGAAAGTGTTGGATCTATCAGTTCCTCCCAATAAAAATGCCAGTCACCACTGAGGTTTACCGTTGTTTCGTTTAGGTTATATTCTCGTAAATCTGCTATTCCATTAACTACTGACTGTGCAAAAAGAACATTCACCGGTATGAAGCATAACAGCAGCAAAAATAACCAAGTACGTAGTTGAGCCATTGGTAAAATATAAAAGCAAGCTACGAACTAAAGCTGTAGCAAATAACTACAAGACAGATTCGCGCCCAAAAATGAGTAAGCACCAAAATTGTACGCCCTACTAAGGCAATGGACTTCCTACCGGGACGGCGCAATCATGACCAGGCTGACCATGTTCAGGATTTAACTTTTTGTTCGATGTACTAGGACTAGCTGCTGAGGCTGGCAATTCTAAGGTAGCATTCGGCTGGGCTGTGGCAGGTGCAGGGATTTGACCGGTATTTACTTGTGTGGTGATTTCTGAGGGCCCACTGGCTGGGGTGTTTAGTGGTGCTCCAACGGGTATTTCACAACGGTGGCCCGGTTGTCCATGTTCTGGATTAAGTGCTGTTGAACTATTGGTCGGTGTAACAGGAGCACTTTGTTGTTCAGGCATCAAAAACTGAGGCTCTTCTTCTGTCGATACCTGACCGCCGATTGCTGGCGCAGGTTTGTAAGTTTTGGCGGGTTGTGTGTCGCAAGCTGTCAACAGGAGCGCGCCCAAAGAGAGTAGAATAATTTGCTTTAGCATGGAAAGAAATTCAGTCCTACAAGTTAAGTCCTTTCAGGCTAAAAAAATGCCTGAAATGTCTTAATCCTGTGAAATACGTTTAAACCAGTCGTTTACGGTCCAACTTACCTGAATCATTTTTTGGGATCTCATCTACAAAAACGAATGATTTCGGTACTTTAAATTTGGCCAGTTCACCAATACAATAGGCTTTGAGTTGCGCTTCATCCAGTTTCCCTTCCGTTTTCAACACAATAAAAGCTTTGCCCACCTCTCCCCATTTTTCATCTACCACCCCTATTACCACGGCTTCGCTAATTGCGGGATGGGTCAGTAGGTATTTTTCAACCTCTGCAGGATATACATTTTCTCCGCCGCTGATGAACATATTTTTTAACCTATCCACCACATATAAATACCCTTCATCGTCTCTGCGTAACAAATCGCCGGTATGAAACCACCCATCAGTTATAGCTTCGGCCGTTGCCTCGGGGTGTTTCCAATAACCAGGTGTTACCACATCCCCTTTCAGCCAAAACTCACCTGTTCCTGCACCTTTAACTTCCTTGCCATCTGCATCTACCAAACGTGTTTCTAAATAAAAATTTGGAAAACCAATGGAGCCGATTTTACGAATGACATCCTCTTGGGGAAGGGAGGTTACATTCGGGCCAACTTCCGTGAGACCATATCCTTGCCGGATTGGCACCCCTTTTTTATTCCAAACTTCTATCACAGGAATAGGCAAAGCCTCTCCGCCAACGATAAAATAGCGCAAATGGCTTAAGTCAGTCGCTTCGAAAGCCTGGCTTTCGCTCAGCATTTTGATCATGGTAGGAACTACCATAAACACATTTATCTGCTCTCTTTCGAGTAGAGCCATTACCAGCTCGGCTTCGAACTGTGGCAATAGAACGACCGTTGCCCCAAAATGCAAAAAGGGTGTGGTAAGCACATTCCAGCCACCGGTATGAAATGGCGGCATACACATCAATGTGCGGTCGTTGCCTGTAATTTGTAATCTTAATGCGGTATTCAAGCTGTTCCATACCAACATTTTGTGGGTGTACGTTGCCCCCTTTGGGAAACCTGTTGTACCGCTGGTGTACAAAATAAATACAGGGTCATTCTCTTCGAGCTGAACGGCGACAAGCTCGGCAAACAACTGCTCATCTCCCATGGCCGCTGTTATCTCTTCCATATTACACCAACCAATGCCTTGCGCCTGGGGTGCATCTTCTAAAAGCGTTTTATATTTTGATGTATATACCAACAAAACGGGCGCAGCATCACCAATGAGATAATCAATTTCGCGTGCTGCCAACCTATAATTAAGTGGGACAAGCACAATTCCAGTTTTTTGAGCGACCGAAAACAAAACGATATGCTCTAAGCTAAATTCGGCTAAAATGGCCAATCGATCTCCCCGTTGAAGTCCGCGTGCTTTTAAATAATTGGCTAAGCGAGCAGCAGCTAAGTCCAGTTCAGCATAGGTCAGCGCTCGTCCGGTGAGGGCTTCTTTAACAGCAATTTGTTCAGGAGTGTATAAGCGCCAGCGGGCCGACCAATCGAATTCGGTTATCATATTTTAGTTCTTTTTGACCATTGATAGAGCAGCAATCCGGTGAGGAGACTTGCTGAGATAGCCAATGCTGCCGGAATTGCAGGATTTTTCACACCAGCTTGCATATAGGGTGTAAGCTCAGCATAATACACCCCAAAATGCACCAATAAAGCAATGAGCGAAGCTGGGGCCACCACATTGAGTGTAGCCTTAGGCAAAAACATACCAAATAACACCGGCACAAAAGCAGCAGCGAAGTAGGCATATACCCCATTTTGGGCAAAAATAGCAACGCTCAGATTAGGCAAAACAAGTTGTTGAAAGCTAAAATAACCACTTGCGATAGCCAAAACAACGATTACCAGTTTATTCAAAGCGATACGTTTTGCATCCGTCTGTTGCAGCAGTCCAGGAAAAAATGCCGGCAACAGATCATTTGAGACTGTGGTGCTCAAAGACTGTATTAATCCTTCTAAAGTTGAAATTCCGGCTGATATCAGACCAAGTACAACGACTAAACCAATCCAAACCGGAAATTCTGAGACGACATACGTTGATAATATGGCATCAGGTTTTATCGCAATGCCGTTTAGCGTTAAATCCGGAAACATCAAACGCGCATATAAACCAGTAAAAACGACGGCGAAAAATATCAGTTCCACGACCACGGCTACCGTTAAAAAACGATTGACGTCCTTATCATCTTTCAGCAGAAGGGCTTTTGTGATGATGTGCGGCTGGCAGACAATGGCAATGCCAATCATAAACTGCGCAAAGCCTATCTCAAACCAATCCCGGAAAAGCACACTTTGCGGATTCGTCGACGCGATTAATACTGGGTCTATGGCTTTCAGCTTTTCTAAAAAGCCGTGTACGCCTTGGCTAAAATGTTCGTAGCCAGATCCAAGTAGTAAAAAAGCTACCAACAACATCAGAAGGGCCTGAATCATATTGGTGTACACCATGCTATTGGCGCCACCAAACATCATATAACCAAAAACAAAGACCACAATGCCAATCAACACAGTCGTTGGCGACAAGTCGAGCGCCTTGGACAATATCTGGGTGAGACCGACATTAATCAGTACAATAAAAGTGATAAGCAAAAGGGCCAAAACCGCAAAAAATAAGGCGTAGTTTTTACTTTGATAGCGACTACCCATCCATTGTGCTAAGCTGAGGGCTTTTACATTTTGGCCATACCTCCGGAAACCCTTACTTAAAACTACCAATGAAATAAGCGCACCAATCGGCATCACAATACCATAGCTGATCACACCACTCAGACCATAAAGCGCAATAAATCCTGGGTTAATGATAAAAGTTGCAGCACTCGTCATGCTTGCCGCCAAGGCCAATCCTACCGCAATTGGCGAAAAAGTGACATTGCCAACAGCATAATCTGCCAAACTTTTAACCTTCAACGCTGCCCTAAAAACAATAAACAGGGTAACGGCCATATACAGGCTGATGAGTATCCAAGTAGCGGTTACCATCCTAGAATTGATTCAAAAAGTGCTGCATATGGTTCAAAAACAAATCAGGCTTTTCGATAAAGGGGCTATGCCCCGTGTCCTCCATGATGATTTCCTGGTAATTACCACCAACCGTTGCGCGTTGTTCCAATACATAGCGGGTTTGACCGAGCATAGGTTGTGGCGGATAAATGGCTTCACCCGGGTAGTTGGGTACGTAACCCATTTTCCCCAATGTCCCAAAATCAAACAAGCTGTTATCGCTTACGATTAAGTCATCGGAGCCGCGCACCCATAAAATGGGGATGTGCGCCGTTTTTTCGATGAAATCACTTACGCTTTTACCCAAATATTTTGGAGAGGAGGCGTTAATCGGCCCCCATTTACCTGGCGCAACAAACGGATACTGCTCAGAAGGGACAAAATCACCTGGATAACGCTCAGGACCAATCTTCTCAGAAAGTACGCTTTCTAGTAATTCATCTTCCCAATAGGGAACAAAGGGTGGTTTCCAGTAAAAGCTATTCATAACTACCCTTGGACTTGCTTGCGGATTTTCGCTACTCCTATCCTTGCTGGCAATAAGTCGGGCAAATTCAGGGTTTACAATTCCTCCTCCCGAACCAGCAAAATCAGAGTAACAGGGTGTTCCTTTTTCATCCTTGGTGCCTCCAAATCCAAAGGGAGAGGCAGGATTAATCAAAATTCCACTCAAAAAACGATTGGGTGCTGCTGCCAACAAAGGCCAGATAATACCGCCACCCAAAGAGTGACCAATCACATGACACTGAACGATACCGTAGTGTTCGAGTAAAGCCAACAAATCATCTATAAAATCTCCGAAACCCCTACTTGCATCAATCAGTAGGTCTTCTGTATTGCCGTAGCCCCGAAGATCTGGCGCCAAACAGAAATAAGACGCGGAAAACGCTTCCCCAACTTCTTTCCAAAAAACCGACGACGAGGCATTGCCGTGGATAAATAACAGCGCTGGTTTATCTGCTTCGCCGGCTACCAAAAGCTGTTGATGTAATCGTTTGGTTTTAACATTTACTGAAATCATAGTTAGCGGTTTAAAATTTCAAAAACGGAATGCGGCGGCCGCAAAGGCCAATCCGCCCCCACTACCGATTAGAAAAATGAGATCTCCTTTTTTAATATTCCCACTTTTAGCGGCAATATCGAGGGCCATTGGAATCGCAGCAGAGCCTGTATAACCATGTTTTTGCATGATATAGGTCGCCCGATCGTGCGGCAAATCCAAAATATCTAGCGTGGCCCAAATGCTGTTGATATTAATCTGAGTAATGAAAAATTGGCCAATCTCTTCAGGTGCAACACCAAGTCGGTGACACAAGGATAAGGTCATTTCGCTCCAATAGGTCGGGTTAAGCTCTTTCGGGAACTTATGGACAAATTTTAACAGTTGGTCGTGTTTAGCAACAACCTCCGCCGTAATAGGTTGATGGGTTCCACCTGCATAAATACCCATCCAATCGGCATATTGCCCTTCGGTACGCAATTCGCAGGCTAAAAAGCCCCTATCGGTGTTTTCGGTTGCAGTTAACACAACTGCTCCAGCACCATCTGCAAAAAGGGTAACCGTTTTTTTGTCGTGTAAATTGAGGTATTTGCTCATGGCATAGGCGCCTATCACTAAAATCTGTTTGTAGCGCTCATCGGCAATGATGTATTTAGAAGCAACATCCATTGCCGTTACAAATCCAGCGCATGCCGTGTTTAGATCGAAGGTACCTGCTTTTTTTGCACCCAAGCGGTCTTGCACTACGGCTGCGGTAGCTGGTGAAATATATTCAGGCGTATCGGTGGCTACAATAATAAGGTCGAGCGCACTGGCCGAAATTCCTGCCGATTCTAAAGCTGCTAAGGAAGCCGAAACACACAAATCAGCCGTTGACTCGTCGGGGGCGCACCACCGTCTTTCCTCGATATGGACGTTTTGCCGAAGCCACGTATCCACATCTTCACCAAGTATTTCGTTAAAATATTGGTTGGTAACAACCCTTTCTGGCACATAATGGCCTGTTCCTGTGATTACTGCTTTGCGCATAATTTTACAGACTTAAGGCACCATCTACGCTGATGCAGGTTCCGCTGATGTACGATGCCTCTTCAGAAGCCAAAAAACAATATATGTTCGCAATGTCTTCGGGAGTACCAAGTCTATTCAGCGGTGTTTTTGATTTCATCATGTCAATTATTTTTTCAGGCATCGCCGCAACCATCTCCGTGGCAATAAATCCAGGCGCAACCGCATTTACCAATATGCCCTTTTTCCCAAATTCACGGGCCCAAGTTTTGGTCATGCCGATAACACCTGCTTTGGTAGCTACATAATTAGTCTGCCCAAAATTCCCATATAAACCAACAACCGAGGAGGTATTGATAATGCGTCCATAGCCTTTTTCCACCATAAATGGTGTAATCGCTTTGGCGCAATTAAATACACCCGTCAAGTTTACGTCAATTACCTGCTGCCATTGTTCCTCCGTCATTTTGGCAAGGGTGGCATCGCGGGTAATACCGGCATTGTTAATTAAAATATCGATTTGGCCGTAGTCTTGGTTCACTGTTGCCGCCGCTGCTAAAACAGGAGCGAGCTTAGTCGTATTCACCTGCATATACCGATGTCCTGTTGATATCGCCATAAGTTCCGCAAGTGTTTCCGCTCCTTTATCATTTTGGACATCCCATATCACCACTTTTGCTCCTTCAGCTGCGAATTTGATAGCTGCTGCTTTCCCAATACCGTTCGCACCACCCGTAATGATGGCAACCCGGCCTGTTAATCGTTTCATCATGTCGCTTTTCTTTTCTGAAAGTTAAGCTTTCGACTGCCCAACAGATGGCAAGCGCCTTTATGACTTAACTCGACTTAAGACAATTAGAAGAGAAATATTCACGCTAAACATCTCATAATCTTAACTATAGCTCGTACAATTTATTACCCGACTTAAACAGAATATACACTACCATTAGTTTATGATGGCATTTTTTGCTTCCCAAGCAAGTCGCTAGAGCGCAAATTATTTTCGGGAAAGGTCTGAAGCCTCGGCACAAAACACGCCAAGTTCAAAAAAATAGTCCTTAAAAAAAGAGTCTTTCAGGAGGTGGAACAAACCATTTACATTTCAATAGTAAATATTAAACCCTCCTTAACCATAAGCGATGCAACCTCAGAACAACTTTGTGCGTCATTAAAACCGTAGCCCAACTACAAAGACCCCATTAGACCCTAAGTATCCTTCACCATGAAAAAATTATTTGCTTTACTGCTCTTGTATTCCCTTTGTTTTCACACCGCCTTTGCTGGCGGCACACTCCATGCCGAAGACGTACGTGTACAAAAAATGTGGGCCAAAATTCAAAAAGAACTACGGATTCCTGCCAAAGTCGTCACGCTTTACGAAGGTGAAAAACCGGAGGTGCATTTCACCTTCGATTCAATCGGAAACCTCCAGGTACTGGAAGTTAAAAATGCTACTCCTTTTCTCGAAAAACAACTCCGTTTGTCATTTGAAGACATAAAAAATGCAGGAACACCATTAATGAACGGACAACGCTTTTCAATCCAACTGAAACTGCAATAAATTTTTTTTCATAGATCAGATTTCGCTTTGGCGGACCAGTCGGGAGATAGGTCCGCTTTTTTTTAATTAAAAAAAACCCCGCAAATGCGGGGTAGAAAATCAATGTGGTTCTTTGGTATAATGGGTCAACGCCCAAACGAAGCCACCCAAAGCCACTACTGCAAAAATAATCCAACCAATCATAGAATAAGTTTGAGGCTAAGTTAAGCGAAGCCTATGGCTTCTCCAAACTGTAAGCCTCAGCCGAACTAGATTACCACCGACTTGCGTACATGCCAGCGTATAAAATACCAACCTAAAGCAGCCAACAAAAATAGAACGGAAGTTTGGTAGACCCACATCCTCTTATATTCAGTCAAGGTGACCTATTTAACAGAAAACAGCAGGGCACTGCCTACGACCAAAATCATTCTTGCCCGTATTACTGCATTTCCTTTGTCGATTTTGTTGGTTGCTGGGTAAATAAGCAAAAACCCCAGACCAAGCGTGAAAAGTGGCATTGCCTAAAGTGATTCGGCGTATACCTCAGCAGGTATCGTAATTAGGTGAGCCGGTAAAACAAGGAAGACAATTGCCAGATTCCAAATACCCAGCATTTTTAGGTCAATTCCATTTTTAAACATTTCCAATGTGTTGATATATTTAAAAAACAGCTTTGGCGATTTGACGTGTCGCCTCACTTCTACCCATGGTGTAAAAATGCAATACAGGTGCACCTTTCTCTTTTAGAGCTTTGCATTGGCTGATTGCCCATTCAATTCCAATCTCTTTTACTTGTTTGTCATCTTTGGCGTTATCTACCGCCTCCGACAAAGCTTCAGGTATATCGATATGAAAAACCTTGGGTAATACGGCGAGTTGCTTTTTAGTTGCTATGGGTTTAATTCCTGGAATAATAGGCACATTAATTCCTGCTTTTCGGCATTTTTCAACAAAACTAAAGTAAGCATCGTTATCAAAAAACATCTGTGTAGTTATGAATTCCGCACCCGCCTCAACCTTCTTTTTAAGCCACGCCAAATCCGATTTCATATTGGGAGCGTCTTGGTGTTTTTCGGGATAGCCGGCGATACCTATGCAGAAGTCGGTATGCACGGGATTAATGAGGTCTTCGTCCTCATATTGCCCAGCATTCATCCTTTTTACTTGGTTGAGGAGCTCAAGCGCATTGGTATTGCCCTCGGGTTCTGGGGTGAATACGGTTTCGTGTTTCAGGTTATCACCACGGAGTACAAGTACATTATCGATACCCAAAAAATGTAAATCAATGAGGGCATTTTCGGTTTCTTCTCGATTAAATCCGCCGCATATGAGGTGGGGTACGGCATCCACTTTAAACTTATTCATGATAGCCGCACAAATGGCGACCGTTCCAGGGCGTTTTCGAGTAGTAATGCGCCGGAAAGTACCATCGGAAAGGGGCTTCATGATAAATTCTTCCCGATGATAGGTAACGTCAATAAAAGGCGGGTTAAACTCCATGAGTGGTTCAATACCCGCATAAATCTGGTTGATCCCCTGCCCTTTGAGCGGAGGAAGTATCTCAAAGGAGAAGAGGGTGTTTTTCGCCGTGGATATGTGTTCGGTGATTTTCATACTTAATAGTTTAATACAGGTGCTAACCACTTTTCAGCTTCTGCCAAGCTAATGCCCCGTCGATCGGCATAGTTTTCTACTTGGTCTTTAGCAATTTTGCCTACACCAAAATATTTGGCCTCCGGATGCGCCATATAATAACCGCTCACTGCGGCGGCAGGCCACATGGCATAGTGTTCGGTAAGTTGCAGTCCAATACGTTTTTCAACGTCTAGCACTTTCCAGATGGTACCTTTGTCGAGATGGTCGGGACAGGCAGGATAGCCTGGGGCAGGACGGATGCCCCGGTATTTTTCCGCAATGAGGTCATCGTTGCTCAGTATTTCACGGGGCTCATAGGCCCAAAATTCTTTGCGGATCTTTTTATGTAGATGTTCTGCAAAAGCTTCGGCCAATCTATCCGACAAAGACTGGAGCAGTATGGCGTTATAATCGTCGTGCGCGGCTTTCATGCCATTTACCCTTTCTTCGGCGCCAAAAATACCAACAGCAAACAATCCGAAATGGTCTTGCAAACCTGTTTCTTCAGGTGCGATGAAATCGGAAAGCGCGATATTAGGCAAGTGATTTGCTTTTTTGGCTTGTTGGCGTAGAGTAAGGAATCGGGCCTCATTCCCCCCTTTCCCCTGGAGAGGGGCTCGGGGTGCGGTTTGTATTATTATATCGTCCCCCACACTATTTGCTGGGAAAATGCCCACTACTGCACGGGCATCTAGCCAGCTTTCTTTGATGAGGGTTTTGAGCATATGCTGTGCATCTTCGAATAATTTGCTAGCGGCTTCTCCTACCACTTCATCGTGCAGGATGTTGGGGTATTTTCCATGTAGCTCCCATGCTTGAAAAAAGGGCGTCCAATCGATATATTGGGCTATAGTTTGTAGCGGATACACTCTAAATTCATGTATGCCCTGCTGGGCGGGGATTATTACATCTTCTGCCTTCCAAGCGATAGGAAAAGGATTAGCACGTGCTTCAGCTAAAGTCAGCATGGCCTTTTCACGACCGCGACTTAAATACCCTTCTCTTAGTTTATCGTATTCCGTGCGGGTATTGGTGATGAAGGCCTCTTGTTGTTCAGGGCTCAGCAGGCTACTCACCACAGGAACAGAGCGGCTGGCATCGAGCACATGCACCACAATACCATTAAATGCTGGTGCGATTTTTACAGCAGTATGAGCCCGTGAAGTCGTTGCGCCTCCTATCAAAAGTGGCTTTTTAATGCCTAATCGTTCCATTTCGGTGGCTACAAAGACCATTTCGTCCAGCGACGGGGTAATTAGGCCAGATAATCCAATAACATCAACGTCATGCTCAATGGCTGCAGCTAGAATTTTATCACAGCTGACCATCACACCCAGATCTACCACATCGTAATTGTTACATTGTAACACCACACCTACAATATTTTTACCAATGTCGTGAACATCTCCTTTTACGGTAGCCATCAGAATTTTGCCTTTCGTCTGGCGGTTTTGTGCTGGATTGGCCAACTTTTCAGCTTCGAGATACGGCATCAAATAGGCTACCGCCTTTTTCATGACTCGGGCACTTTTTACGACCTGAGGCAAAAACATTTTACCTGCACCAAACAGATCTCCAACCACGTTCATACCCGCCATCAGCGGACCTTCAATGACCTGTAAGGGTTTGTCAAATTCATGCCGGGCTTCTTCAACATCCACGTCTATATATTCGTCAATCCCTTTTACGAGCGCGTGGGTCAGTCTGGCTTGAGCGGGTTCCAAACGCCAGCTTTCGTCGCGGGCGGCGGCTTCTTTGCCTGGACCACCTTTAAATTGTTCAGCCAATTGGACGAGGCGTTCCGTGGAATCAGCACGTCGGTTGAAAAGCACATCTTCCACATGCTCCAGCAGTACCTTGTCTACCTCTTCATAAACTTCAATTTGACCTGCATTCACGATACCCATATCCATACCTGCCTGAATGGCGTGGTATAAAAAGGCAGCATGCATGGCTTCTCGCACCTTATCGTTGCCACGGAAAGAGAAAGAAATATTACTTACCCCACCACTCACCTTGGTGCCAGGGAGATTTTCTTTGATCCAGCGGGTAGCATGGATGAAGTCGATAGCGTAATTATTATGTTCCTCAATTCCCGTCGCTACCGTGAGAATATTCGGGTCAAAAATGATGTCTTCGGCTGGGAAACCTACTTCGTTGACCAGTATATTATAGGCTCGCTGACAAATTTCGATACGTCTTTCATAACTATCGGCCTGACCTTTTTCATCGAAAGCCATCACAATTACAGCTGCACCGTAGGCGAGCACTTGGTGGGCGTAATAGCGGAAACGCTCCTCCCCTTCCTTCATGGAAATAGAGTTGACGATGGCTTTGCCCTGTACACACTTCAGGCCTGCCTCAATTACACTCCATTTCGAAGAATCAATCATCACAGGCACGCGGGCGATGTCGGGCTCAGCGGCTATAAGGTTCAGAAAACGAGTCATCGATGCTTCCGAATCGAGCATACCTTCGTCGAAATTAACATCGATGATTTGAGCGCCATTTTCCACTTGTTGGCGGGCAACCTCAACGGCCTTGTCAAAATCATCAGCCTTGATGAGGCGAGCAAACATTTTAGAACCCGTAACATTGGTACGCTCACCCACATTTACAAAGTTGGTGGCCTTGGTGATGGTCACGGGTTCGAGTCCGCTGAGATGCAAAAGCGGCGCTATAGTAGGTTGTTTACGCGGCGCATGTAGGGCTGCTTCGGCGGCAATTTCCCGGATATGTGCTGGCGAAGTGCCACAACAGCCACCAATAATATTCACGAAGTTGTTGTCGAGAAAATCTTTGATATTGGCCCGCATCATTGCTGGTGACTCGTCGTATTCACCAAAGGCATTGGGCAAACCGGCATTTGGATGGGCCGAGATACTGTATTTGCTGGCTTTTGCAAGCGATTGCAGATGGGGTCGCATTTGTTTGGCTCCCAACGCACAATTTAAACCTATACTCAACAGTGGCAAATGCGACATGGAATACAAAAAAGCTTCGACGGTCTGCCCTGAAAGTGTCCTTCCACTGTTGTCGGTGATGGTGCCACTCACCATAATAGGCAAAGGCGCCAAGGATCGGTCGCGGAAATATTTGTCAATTGCGTAAAGTGCCGCTTTCGCATTGAGGGTGTCGAAAATGGTTTCTACCAGCAAAACATCAACACCTCCATCTACCAAACCTTTCACCTGCTCGTAATATGCCTCTACCAGTTCATCGAAACTGATGCTGCGAAAGCCGGGGTTGTTTACGTCCGGGCTGATGCTGGCTGTTTTGTTGGTTGGACCAACCGCACCCGCCACAAAACGTGGTTTGGAAGGATTTATAGCCGTAAACTCAGCTGCAATTTTGCATGCCAACTGGGCAGAGACTAAGTTGAGTTCATAACTCACCGCTTCCATGCCGTAATCGGCCATCGACACTTTTTGGGCATTAAAAGTATTGGTTTCGGCGATATCTGCGCCGGCTTCGAAATACGCCCGGTGAATATTTGCGATGATTTGGGGCTGGGTGAGCGATAACAACTCATTGTTGCCCTTGAGGTCAGAAGGCCAGTCTTTAAAACGCTCGCCACGGTATTCCGCCTCGGTGAGTTTATAATTCTGTATCTCCGTACCCATGGCGCCATCGAGCACGAGCACGCGTTTTTTGATTTCCTCTTGGATATTGTATTGCATAAAAAAAGCCAAACGTTTTGTTTAGCTCATCCCCGAAGTTCTGGGGTAACGACTTGCAAGTAGCACACAGCCCTTTTCAGCTGTTTTCTGCTTGCTCATCTCCTGCCTCAAATATTTGTTAGTGGCAGCGGAATTGGCACCAGACCAACGCGAGGCAAGTGTCTCGTGTGGCGGTTGCCAGGACTTCAAAGGGCCGTTCCCTCCATCCTTCTGGATAAGCTGGTGCAAACATACAGGAGAATGTGTGAAATCCAAAAAAGTTCGG
>JBDNIH010000258.1:0-5589 GCA_041688385.1 Bacteroidia bacterium | reverse complement strand
TGTAAGTGTTCAGGAACTGGCTCAGAACAACCGTTTGATTGGCAAGGTTTATCCAAATCCTGCAGAATCTTTTGTGAACTTCGCGTTCAATGAATTCCAAGGCAAGGGTATACTCGAAATCCATGATAATTTAGGTCGAGTAGTAGCAACTATTGCGGTTGATCGTGAAAATGGCCAAGTACAAACCATCCGTACCGATAGCTGGTCGGCGGGTATGTACAGCTACCGCTTCATTGCCAGCGACCAAGTACAGCATGGTAACTTGGTGGTGAATCGTTAGTAGGCATACGTATTGCGAAAGCCGCCTCAGTAAAACTGAGGCGGCTTTTTTTTGGAAAATATTTCGCATTCACGTAACCCTGTTTAGTTTATTCACTTCTAATTATGCATAAATTATAGGATATTTCCTTGTTAATTATTGCTAATATCCTTTGATATTAGACGGATAATATCTGAATATTTGATGAATAATCGCCGTTTAATAGTAGTTAAAATATTTAATAATTAATATACGGGACGATTTCTAGTTAATATTTCATCATTTTTTAATATTAAATCTGGAATATTTTGAAATATTAAGCTTAATTTACATGATTAAATCTAAGCTTATGAAAAGATTATTAATTACTTTTCTGATGTTGTTCACGGCTTATCTAAGTTCGGACGCACAGACACTTGTAACCATCGGAACAGGCAGTGAGGTGCCTAGTTTTACGCTTTACAGCCCGATTTACCGCTTCAGCGGCACCTCAAGCACACGTTTTAATCGAAGCAATATCCTATTCACGGCTGCAGAATTGTCGGCTGTGGGCTTGCCTACAGGAGCAGTCGTAACAGGAATCTCCTTTGACAAAAATGGAACAGGTGGAACCAATACGCCAAGCAATTTGACTATACGCATGTTTGCCGCTAATTCTGCAACAGCACCTCCCTTATCTACTGCTACTAATTGGACCGATATATTGGCAAGCCATTCACAAGTTTTGAATGATGCTGCTTTTGTCATTCCAGCTACTACGGGTTGGGTGCAGTTCCCGTTTACATCTAATTTTACTTATACGGGGGGTAGTCTCGAGATTGCCATCGAAAACGAAATGAGCGGTGGCTCTCCCTATGCTACCAATAAATGGGATTGGAAATACACCAACGGATTTGCGGATTATATCGTTGCGGGTATCTCGTCCAATGTCAACTTTTTGGCAACCATGACTTCCTCCACCTCTTCCTATAAAAATCGTCCGAATGTTCAGATTCATTATGTTGTGCCACAAGGAACGGACTTAGGTGTTCAGAATCTACTTTCACCCACGAGTCCTATAGCGAGCGGAAACTCAAGTCAGGTGTTGGTAGCGTTATCCAACAATGCAACTACGACTATCACCAGTGCACAAGTACATTATCAAGTAGACAGTGGTGCAATCGTTACCGAAGCCTTTTCGGGGAACATTGTGCAAGCTACCACAACACAATTTGGTTTTGCAGCACCTTTAATTATTCCTGCCGCTACTTTTCAGTTGAAAGTGTGGGTTAGTAATGTAAATGGCGCTGGTCCTGATAATAATACTTCAAACGATACTTTAACGTCGACTGTTTGCCCGGCACTCCCTGCTGGAACATATACTGTGGGAGGTACTTCTCCGAACTTTGCAACTATCGATGACGCTGTGAATGCAGCAAGCTGTGGTGGCATAGGTGGCCCAGTAATTTTCTCTATCCGTCCTGGAACATACAGTGTCAATACCACATTAAACAATGTGCCCGGTGCAACTTCTGGTAATTCCATCACTTTCACCTCATCAACTGCGGTGGTAAGCGATGTGGTTTTGACGCCGGATGCCAATACGTCTGTAATGGTGGTTAATGGGGTACAGGGCATTACGTTTAGTAATTTGACTTTTCAACGCTCAGTTACGCCAGCATCACTCAGTCATTTGTTGCACTATACAAGTAGCGCGAATGGTGGTGTGGTTATCAATTGTAATTTCATCGACTCAGTCGGAACAGTCACTTCCACTAATAAAGGCTTGGGGATTTCGAATACGTCTAACATGCTCATTCAGTCGAATACCTTCTCGGGTTTTTATTATGCCATCGAGATGGAAGGTGCGGCACCCTATGCTACCCAAAATGTGGTGAGTAACAATATGTTAAGTAACTATTTTTACCGGGCTATGTTTATTGGTGAGCAGGCCGGTTTGCAGCTAATCAATAACAGGATTGTTGACTTTGTTGGGACTTCCACTTCAGGCGCTGGTATATATATGAATGCCAATAGCGGTTTTTTAGTTACTAACAATGAGGTAAGCGGCGGCATGTCGGGCTATGGTATTTACGCCTTTAATGTAGATGGCGACAGCCTTGCTCCATCGCAGATGTATAACAATGTGGTGGCTACTTTTACCGCTGTACCTCTCGAAGGAGCTAGTATAACGCATTATGGCTATTATTTAGGTTCGAGTACAGCTACGACCTCCCAAATTGATTACCTCCAGTTTTACAATAATACAGCCCATATGGCGGTTGCATCGGTAGGCACCAGCACACTTCAAGCAGGTTTATATATCACTGGTGGCTCAACGACTACTCCGGCATGGGGTAGTTTAGATATGCGGAACAATGTAATTGCCGTATATAGCCACAATGCCACAGCAATTCCGCCGAATATGCGTCCCTTTAAGGCGTCTATTCCACTTCTAACGGGTATAGTTACCATGGACTACAATAACTTTTTCATTGATGACCCTACCTTTAATTTGATGCGCGTGAATTTGCCAACTACGGAATACCCTACCCTTGCAGACTGGACTGCTGCTACCGGATTTGATTCAAGCAGTTTGAGTGTCAATCCTGTCTTCGCAACCTTGGGCTCTGGCCTTCCTACCTCGGCCTCTCTTGATAATGCAGGTTTGCCATTGGCACTTGTCGTTACCGATATAACCGGCGCATCACGTAGTTTGACCACACCGGATATGGGTGCTTACGAATTCCAACCCAATAGTCGCGATTTGGCCGTTACAAGCTTAATTACGCCTGGTGTTTCTTGTGGCTTGGGTGCTGCCGAATTGGTGGCCATTTCATTGGAAAATATTGGCTTAGATACCATTTCCACTGCTAGCATCACTTTAATATTCAATAATGGCACGCCTCAAGTGAATACGCTCAACCGAAGCATAAATCCGGGTGATACCATTCATTTCACCTTTGCCAATACGGTAAACATGGCAATTGGTGGTAATTACGCTTTCGAATTTTATGTGAGTACAGCGAATGATGGTAATCCATTAAACGATACGTTGCGTACGACGGTGCTGAACCCGTTGCTAACAGTCTTTCCTTATCTCATGGACTTTGAGTCGGGTAATACAGGTCTAGCCACCGGTTTGCCAGACGGCTGGACCATCGACCCAACAGCTGGATTCGCCTTCTATGTAGAAGACGGCACTACAAGTAGCACCAATACAGGTCCTGCCGTTGACCATACTTTAGGAACGGCAGCAGGAAAATACATCTATTCAGAAGCCTCTTCTGGTTCAGTAGGCAGTATTGCTCGTTTGATTTCGCCTTGTTTAGACTTATCCACCTTAGCCAATCCAGCTTTACAGTTCTGGTTTCACATGTACGGTTCGGATATTGACCGACTGGATATAGAGGCAGAGGTGGGTGGTAACTGGATTATCTTCGATTCAATTGTAGGCCAACAGCAAACCTCCAATGGCGCTGCTTGGATGATGTTCAGGACCCTAATTCCAGGCAATACAGCCGCACTGCGTTTCAGTGTGACCCGTGGTGCTAGCTTCGATGGTGATGTTGCTTTGGATGATATTCGTATCATTGAAAATCCAACCACAGACATTCGGGCGTATCGACTTGTTTCGCCTTTACAGGGCTGCAGCTTGGGAAATAACGAGCCAATAGTAGCTGAGTTTATTAACGCTGGTCTAGATACCTTAATGCAAAGTCCAGTAGGATATCGCATCAACGGTGGTACGGTGAGCGTTGGTTCTCTCTCCGGCGTTTTCCCAGGTGATACGATGCAGTATACTTTTCCTGTAAATGCTGACTTAAGTATTTTAGGTGGCAACTACTTTATTGAGGTATTTAACAGCAATCTGAATGATGGCTTCGTAGCCAATGACTCCACGAGCGCAACTGCGCACAATTACCTTTCCGTGAATAGTTATCCTTATAATCAGGATTTCGAAGCCAACGATGGCGGCTGGTTCGCAACTGGCGACAATAACAGTTGGGCCTATGGCACACCTGCCGGTACGGTTATCGATACAGCAGCAGGAGGAACGAAAGCTTGGGTGACCAATCTTATAGGCAATTACAATACCTCTGAAAGTTCTTATTTGCAGTCGCCATGTTTCGATTTTAGCACTTTGCTAGATCCCGATGTTGAATTTGACATTTGGTGGAATACCAATTTTACATCGGGTGTCACAAACCTAGCCTACTCTATTAATGGCGGAGCGACTTGGGCCCCAGTAGGAAATGGTAACTCAGGAATAAGCAATTGGTTTAACTATGGCGGCAATACCACCAGTTTAAGTCAACCAGGCTGGCAGGGTAATCCGGGTAGCGGTGGCTGGTTGCGTGCGAAGCACAATTTGGCCTTCCTAGCTGGTGAAGCAAACGTAAGTTTCCGCATTCAGTTTTATTCAAGTACTTCTACTATAGTGAGAGAAGGGGTTGGTATCGACAACTTTATCATCTCACAACGCACTTCACCTATCTTCACAGCATTAACCGAAGCATCAGATTCTTGCGTAACGGCACCACGGGCTATCAGTGCAGATATCCTCCATGCGTTCCCATTGACCAGTGTGCTTTTGAGTTACGATTTGACCAATACCGGTGCTTTTGTGACCACGCCTATGGCGCTAAGTGCAGGCAGTTGGACAGGAACCATACCACAGAGTTCGCCCGCCATACCGGTAAACTATCGTGTTATCGCCACTGATTCTGCAAGTCAGTCTGATACTACTTCAATAGCATCTTATATCGACGATTACCTTGTGATTAGTGCAGGAAATGATACCGCCATCATTGTAGGTGATACCGCGACATTAACAGCCACCTACCAAAGCGATTTCCCTATTTTGATTACCGAAGTGGATTTAGGGGGAACAGATGCTTTTGAAATTCAGAATGTGTCAAATGCTTCCGTTAATATAACTGGTTGGAAGGTTGCGGTCAGCAACTCCTATTCAGACATTAATTCGGTGAATTCCGTAGTACAAACCTTGACAGGATTTATGGCACCAGGTCAAACCATGACTTGGTCGGATGCTTCTACAGCCACAGATTATTGGGGTAGTAATCTGCTTTGGAATCCCGGGGCTTTCCCCACATTCTCAGGCTGGGTGCTCCTTTTATCGCCGACCAATGAGGTAGTTGATGCTATGTTTTGGGGCTGGCCAGCTACAAATATTCAAAGTGCGGCAATAGCGGTAAGCGGGACTCCCGTTAATCTCGCTGGTGCATGGATAAGTGATGGCATTGATGCTTCCTCTGTTCCAGCAGGTGTGACCATTTCACGCATTGGAAATCAAGACAACAATGATTCAACAGGGTATGCTTTGTTGA
>JBDNIH010000257.1:0-2667 GCA_041688385.1 Bacteroidia bacterium | reverse complement strand
TGGGCGATTTGTTCTGGTCCGATGCTCAGTTTTATCGGTGCACTTTCGTTCATCGGACGACGCAATTGGTTGATGTACCAATCGGTCCCTAACAAACTTAAGTTTATAATGCGCACATCGGTCCGAATACCTTCTACCTCTTGCGCATACCACAACGGATAGGTGTCGTTATCACCCATCGTGAATAAAATGGCGTTAGGCGCACAACTTTCGAGATAATTGATGGCAAAATCACGGGCGGTGTACTTGTTCGAACGGTCGTGGTCATCCCAGTTTTCGGCGGCAAGTATACCTGGTACGGCGACCAAAGTAACGGCGGTAATACCGAGGGCAACCACTGTTTCGGGCAAACGTTTGCGTAATAAGTCGAATAAGCCCAATACACCCAGACCTATCCAAATAGCATAGGCATAAAACGAACCTACATAGGCATAGTCCCGTTCGCGTGGCTGCAGCGGCTCGGGGTTAAGGTAAACGTTAATAGCTATACCGGTAAGTAAAAAGAGGAAGGTAACCACCCAGAAGTCTTTTTTGTCCTTGCGGTATTGATACCACAAACCAATCAAGCCCAACAACAGCGGTAAGCCGTAATATATATTCCGGCCTTTGTTCATGCTTTTACTGCTTGGCAAAAGTTTGGCAGGACCTACCCTGTTTTCGTCCAAAAAATCAAAGCCGCTTATCCAGTTGCCACGCTCATAGTCCATACCCTGACCTTGAATGTCGTTTTGGCGACCGACAAAATTCCACATGAAATAGCGGAAGTACATATGTCCTAGCTGGTAGGTGAACAGGAAGTCCATGTTATCGCCAAAAGTTGGCTTCTCCCCATCGCGTAGTCCAAGCCATTGTTTGTAGAAGTCGATATGTCGCTGCTGGGTACCGGCACGTTTGTATGCCCGGGGCAAAATGGTCATCTGCGACTTATCGTATACCGCATCTACATCTCTACCCGTTGGAATATAGGCGTCCTCGCCTTTGCGGTAGCGCATTTTGCCTTCTTCCTGACCAACTACATCAGCAGTAAAATAAGGACCATATAATAAAGGCCGATCGCCGTATTGTTCGCGGTTGAGGTAGCTCAGTAGCGAAAATACGTTTTCAGGATTGTTCATATCAATCGGCGGATTAGCGGCCGAACGGATTACAATCATGGCATAGGTGCCATAACCCATAATAATAAAACTCAAAGCGAGCAGCGCACTGTTGTACAATACCTTGCCGTGTTTGTTGGTGTACCAGATGCCATAAACAATAGCGGCAACCAGCAAAGAGCAGAATATCACTACGCCTGTGCCAAAGCCTAGACCGATGCTATTGACAAAAAACAAGTCACTGTAAGCCGAAATAGTGGTGATGCCCGGAATGATACCGTATTGTACAAAACCCAAAATACCGACCGAAGCGAGCAAAGTGTAAATCACTCCATTGCGGCTTGGCTCGTATTTGCGGAAATAATACACAAAACAAATGGCAGGTATGGCAAGCAAGTTCAATAAGTGAACACCAATCGACAGACCCATCAAGTAGGCAATAAGAATAAGCCAACGGTTGCTATCGGCTTCATGTGCTACCCTTTCCCATTTGAGAATGGCCCAGAAAACAATAGCCGTAAAAAACGAGGAATAGGCGTAAACTTCGCCCTCTACCGCCGAAAACCAGAAAGAATCGGTGAAAGTATAGGCCAATGCACCTACAGCACCAGCGCCCATAAGCGCGAAGACGGCACCCGTGCTCATGGCGCCTTCTTTTTCGAGTATTTTACGTCCAAATGCCGTTACCGTCCAGAACAGGAACAAAATGGTAAAGGCCGATGTAAGCCCACTCATAAAGTTCACCGTCCAAGCCACCTGACTTGGATCGCTGGCGAAAAAGGTGAACATACGCCCAGTAAGCATAAAAAATGGTGCACCGGGCGGGTGCATGACCTGCATTTTGAAACAAGCCGAGATAAATTCACCACAATCCCAGAAAGAAGTGGTGGGCTCGAGGGTGAGCGTATAAACGACCGCGGCTACGGCAAAAATGAGCCAGCCCACGATGTTATTGATCCGCTGATATTGAAGCATGCGTAAGGGTTTTTAACAGGGTCGAAAATAAGGTTTTTACCGACAATAATGCCTATCACTAAAAAGCTTTAAGCAAACGTTTAATACGCTGGGTTAAGGTATGCACCTGCTCATTTTGGCAATTCTTCACATTTGCCCGCCAAAATATGAATCAAATCGCGGAAAGGCCTTGCACTTTTTACAATCGGTGCTATATTTGCACTCCCAATTGCCCGATCGTCTAATTGGCAGGACAGCAGTTTTTGGTACTGTACGTCTAGGTTCGAGTCCTAGTCGGGCAACACGGTAAAAGTAAACCGGGATAGTCGTAAGATTATCCCGGTTTTTTTTTGCACTGGCAGTAGCGGTCGATGGTCCATGGTCGATGGCAACGGCAGGGTAGGTCGCGTACCGATATCCATCTATTTGGTGCATACTGGTATTTTACATCAGCCGATATTGTACCTCTCTGATTTTTTTGAATGCCACCGGATGTTGTATTACGACAAACTCATGCTCGCCCGCCACAACCAGGATTTGCTCGGCTGGCTCAAGTTTTTTCTGGTCGGCGTGCGCAAAACTGCCAATCAAGGGGTGTCTACTTTCGATGGAATAATGC
>JBDNIH010000256.1:0-3146 GCA_041688385.1 Bacteroidia bacterium | reverse complement strand
AGTACGATACCCCTCCGAAAACGTCCATCGCGACAACGGCAATTGACACTACCATAATCCAAGGTTATTAACCGTGGGGTAACCGTTGTGTCGTGCGTAACTGTAAGACAAGGAGATGGGGGGAAATTGAGATTTTCTGCACCAGCAAGTGCTTCATCTTGGAGGAGATATTCATCTGAGAATAAATTGTCGGCCGTCGCATTGTCGGCCATAAGCGTCTCCATTTCATCGGTAGACTGCGCTTCTTCTTTTGTACAAGAAATGAAAATTGTTGTGGCAAAAAAGGCCAAAATGAGAAGGTTCTTCATAGCAATAGGTTTAAAACGGCATTAGGACATGTAATTGAAGCAATGGTTTAATTGTGCGCTGAAAATTTACACAAATAACCAAAGGAAACCTGCTGGGGTTTAAAGTTCTAAGTCAGTGCTCAGCTTAAATCGCATGATTCGGCCATTTCCTGTATCCGCCACATAAACGATGCGCCGCATATAGGCTACACCTTGCGGTTGGTTAAATTGAAAGGGCCCCGAGCCCCTACCGCCAAAACTGGCGATAACCTGTTTGGTTAATCCTGAATTGCGTGGTGGGTTTACCCCTTCAAAACCCAGACTGGTAAATTGAAAGAGGCTATCCTTTTCGCTGTCGATGACAAAAATATAGTTTGTTTCATCCGGAGCGACACATATATCAGCCGGTTTGCCAAACCGAAATGAATCATACAAAAACCGGCTGGCTTTGGTGGTGTCAAAATTCAGCATATTCTGGTTTTCGAGATATACTGTTCCTGCTTCTTCGCTGTTTTGTTGGCGGATCCACAAGGTTTTATATTCAGCAGTTGGGCGGGTTTGCAATAAAATGAAATCCCGAGAGGTGCTCATACCAAAAACCAATTGCGGTGGGGCCAAAAAGCCGGCCATACCCGAAATATCCAAAACAGAACGCAGGCTCGAGCTATTGGCATTTAAGCCAAGCGCGTAACCGTTGTTCGATAGGTCGCTGCGGTAAACCAATATCGCGTTGTCAGGTGCGGCAGTAGAAATCTGGCTATTGGTGGGGCCGCGGCGTGACAGATAAAAACTGTTATCAATTAAAGGAACAAGCCCGGTGAATTCTACATTTTGATCTGCCACACCTCTGAAATTGGTGTTTGCTCTCGTGAGATCGTTAAATGGATGAATCAGGGTGTCGATAATCTGTGGGTTTCCAGTACCAGCGCCGGTAAGCACATAAACGGCAGCCAAATTCCAGTTTTCGCCGTTTATCGAACGACTGGCGCGTCCAAGTACATAGGTGAAGAGTCGGCGATCTTGTACCACCTTAGTTGCACCCGGTATAGGAATCAAAGCCTGACGCGTGCCTTTTAAGTCCAAAATATGCACACCTGCAGCATCTGCTACATAAACCAGCTCATCATAACCCACATATACGTCCGTAGGGTTGGCAAAGCCTCCCCAAATAGGCAATACGGGCACATAACCAACTACCTGCTGATTTACATTCGGGTCGATAGCCCCTTGGCGGAAAACATCCGACACGGTTGCATCTTCTCGGGTACCGAATAAAAACTCGCAGCCCGTGAAGACAAACGAAAGACAAAGCAGACTATAAATCAGTAGGTTTTTCATAGGTCGCTCTAAAATAAGCCAATTCCAACGGTAAAACGATGCACGCTGCCTAAGCGAGATTTATTATTAAAACCGTAGTCGAGTCGGAGATAGCCAAAATTCCGCGGTGCTTGCAGTCCAACGCCAAAGGCTGGTAAACCCGTTTCATCTGCGCCAAACTCATACCCCATGCGGCCATATAAAATATTCTTCCAACTGTATTCCGCGCCTATGCCTAAAGTTTCGTTATTGTCTGTGGGGTGATTCAGCTGTGCTGTGGCTGTAATCCGGTTTACCTCATCTACATAGGGGTCGAGGGCCACGCCGATGCGAAACATAGCAGGCACACTGATTTCTTCAAAATTGGTCACGGTCGTTGGGCCGGTAAACTTTAAAACCGTAAGCTCCCCGTTGGGTTGAACGTTTACCCCGAAATTCTGTATCGTGACGGCAAAACGGGTATTCATCAAACCAACATTATACTGAAAGCCAAAATCGAAAATAGCATTGTTGGTATTTATTCCGGCAATACTTTCGCGGGCCCACCGGCCGGTTACGCCGAAGGCAAATTGATCGGTTAATGCTTTGGCGTAAGTCACGCCAATAGCTGTATTGTTGGCCTGAAAGGTTTCTCCCGTTCCGAAGGGCTGAAATTCGGTTGTGACGTCCATATCGCCTGATCCCAAGGAGACTACACTTAATCCCCAATAACTTTCGCCTATACGCACCACAGCACCGCCGTAAGAAATGCCGATATCTGCAAAATACAAGGTATGGCCAAATTGCACATGTGCACGTTGTGAATCTATGCGCGCTATGCCTGCAGGGTTCCAATATAATGCGCCTACGTCATCGGCCAAGGCTGTAAAATTGCCCCCCAAACCCGATGAGCGGGCATCGACACCAACCTTCAGAAACTGCATGCCAGTTGTGCCTGCACGGCTACCGCCAAAAGAAGGCAATACCTGTGCCTGCGCATTCGAGGCAAACAAAAAACTACTTAGAACACAAATAAGGGCGAAGTGCTTCATCTTCAAACGGGCTGCAATTTAGCACCAAATCCTTACTCCTTGGTTAAGAAAAAGAGAAGCTTCTCGTCCAATCAAAAAAAAATGCCTCTTCCCATTGTGAATAGGTTTCTGGTTAGCTAGCAGCCTTAAAAAAAGAGACTATCCGGACCTTACTCTTTTACCCTTTACAGCGCGGACAGACGCTACCTATGCCTCACCTTTCGGTTTTCGAGCTTGCTGTCGGTTAGCGAGGTCCGACAATGCGTCACCAAAACAATGCGTCACCAAAAGCGCTGCGGTTGATGGGCTCACTGCCTTCCACAACCTTGCAGTCCCTGAAATTTAGCGCAACTGCCCAAAACCAAAAAGCGCCTGGAAACCGAAGTCTCTAGGGCACTTTTGAGCATGGGCTTGTTTTTAGGAGCGAAAACTTATTTGACTTCGCCACTTATCGTCAGCACCACAGCTTCTGTGCTGGCCGAGGTGGTAACTTGTATGGTTTTGCGAAACATTCCGGCCGCGGCTGCATTGT
>JBDNIH010000255.1:0-12412 GCA_041688385.1 Bacteroidia bacterium | reverse complement strand
GTGCCCAGGACTGGATTCGAACCAGCACAGGAATACTCCCACTACCCCCTCAAAGTAGCGTGTCTACCAATTT
The DNA here is from genome assembly GCA_041688385.1 of Bacteroidia bacterium. GTDB lineage: Bacteria > Bacteroidota > Bacteroidia > UBA7662 > UBA7662 > UBA7662. Next base: position 12,339 of record JBDNIH010000255.1, on the reverse strand, counting down.
CACCACCTGGGCCTAGAAGTGGGGCAAAGTTAAGTGGAAAAAAGTACCCTACAAGCAGTTAACCGAATATTTTATATGCTTGGTTTATGCCTTTGAAAATGAAAGCCTTAGCCAAACTTTTGGCGTCGGAATACCCCCTACAAGGCTTTACAACATGAAAAATGTATTCTAACATCAACCCTAGCGATGCAAATGAAATTGATTTTTCTACCTTTGCAGCGGAGAGATGGCAGAGTGGTCGATTGCGTCTGTCTTGAAAACAGAAGATCTGCAAGGGTCCGGGGGTTCGAATCCCTCTCTCTCCGCATCAAAAAGCCCCGCGAAAGCGAGGCTTTTTTGTTTTTGTAGGGATTTTCAGCGGCCTGTCCTCTTTCGGTTAAGCTTGCTACGCTCTTTTTGGCTTTCCTATACCGACTCGGACTGACGGCCCATATGTATAAATCCAGATCAGGGGGCGAAAAGTTAACCGGAAAGCGGCTCAACTAAGTTGCTCAATCCTCGTTTAAACCACCCTTGGCCTGCATTTCCTCCTCATCTAACAGCGCTCTGGCTTTCTGCAAACGGGAACGATTGATGTAGATTGCTGCATTTAATTCAAAACCTATCAATAGAATAATGGAGTTGATGTTCATCCACAGCATAATTACAATAAGGGTACCGATAGAACCGTACAACTTATTGTAGGTGCCGAAGTGATTCACATAATAGGAAAAAGCGATAGAAGCAATAAGGAATAAGGCTGTGGCCACCCATGAACCTACCGAAAAAAACCTCCAACGTTTGCTCACAGCAGGTCCAAAAAAGTAAAGCACACTGATGCCCGTATATACTAGAAATATAATAATTAACCATTCCGATATACGTAGCATATCCGCTATATAACTGGCTTCAACAATCTCGTAGAGCACTAAGATGTCGATAGCTAAATTTCCACCGAGGATAAGAATTACCGCGGTAAGCAATACACCCACCTCCAAAAAAGTTAGACCAATCGCCAAAAACCGTTGACGGAGAAAAGAACGGCTTTCGAAAATTTCATTGGCTTTGTTAAATGAGGACATCAACGAGCTCACTCCACTCGTCGCAAAATACAGGGCCATCAAAAATCCGAAGGAAAGGAGTCCGCCTTGCTGCTTACTGACGATGTCGTAAATAGTGGTATTGATGGCTTCAAAGGCACTATCAGGCATAATTTCTCCTAAAAATTCAAGAATAATCCCGTCGAGATTAGCTACAGGAAAGTATGGTATGAGCGTGAACAAAAATAAAGTGGCCGGAAACAAGGCCAAAAAAAAGTTGAAAGTGATCGCCGACGCCCGCATAACCAGATCCTGGTTTTGAACTTCTTGTAAAAAGAAACCCAAAACGTCATAAAGTGGGACTTTAGTGGTTTTGCCAATTTTTACTCGCTTAAGCAGAGCCATTAAGCGCTTGTAGAGCCTGAAACGAAGTAAAAACTTATGGACTTCGTTCATGATACTGCGAAAAAAGGTTGTAAGGCTGCAGCGAAATGGGTAGGTATTTTACAAGGCCGACTATTACTCATCTGCATAAAAACCAGGGTAGTCTTACCATGATGAATATGCTCACCGGCTTCGTTAAATATGTCATGTACAAAAAATATACGCACGCCCGGCATTTCAGCTACGCAGGTACGTATGGTCAGCAGCTCGTCGTAAAATGCTGGTTTGAGGTATTTACATTGTAGTTCCAGCACTGGCATCATCACACCTTCCGCTTCAAACTGGCGATAAGAAAAGCCTATTGCCCGCATAGCCTCTACCCTGCCTATTTCGAATAAACGGGCATAATGTCCGTAATAAACATATTTCATCTGGTCGGTATCGCCGTAGGTGACGCGGTAGTGTGTTTCGTGTGTATACATCAACGGATGTTCAATTTAGCCAAAGCTTGCTGATAAAGCCTTGCATTTTTTTGGTGTTCGGGGTAGGTAATCGCAAAATTATGGTACCCCGAAAAATCTTCCTTCGCACAAAAGTACAGATAGCTGTGCGGCTGACTGTTTAAAACCGCGTCGATGCTTGCTTGTGAAGGCGTACAAATGGGTCCTGGCGGCAAACCTGTTACCTGGTAGGTATTGTAAGGTGACTGTAAGCGCAGATGTTTGCCTGTCACACGTTTAATGCTAAAATCTTGGTGGGCGAAACGAACGGTTGGATCGGCTTGCAGTAACATGCCCATTTGCAAGCGGTTCCAATACACCCGGGCAATAACACCTTTTTCGTCGTCTTTATTTGTTTCTTCATCTACAATAGCTGCCAGCTTCATCACCTCCACAAGATTTAAGCCTAATGCCGTCGCTTTGTTTTTGCGGTCTTCCGTCCAGAAGCTTTTATATTCCTTCCACATCCGCTCAAAAAACTCCTGCGCATTGGTATTCCAATACAGCTCATACGTATTGGGTACAATCACAGCCATGGCGTCTTCAGGCGTAAAGCCGAAGGAACGGAGGTAAACAGCATCACTAAAAATCGCTTCAATTTCTGTTGAATCGGCTTCGAGCTTACGACCAATGGCAGCGTAAAAGTCGTGGCGACTCCGAAAACGGTTAATCACCAGCTTTACCGGTTCCTGCCGACCTGACCCCAGTAGTTTCACCAATTCAAAATTGCTCATCCGCTTCTCAATGCGATAACGGCCGGGCTTTACGGCTTCCGGATACTTCAACTGCTGGGCCACCCACTCGAAACTGGCAAGATTTTGAAGCAGGTTCTCGGCTTGAATCAATTCCAGTACATCAGCATAATTCGAAGCTGTAGGAATGTACAAATACGTTACCTCCTCTGCCAATTGCTGACTTACGTTGCTTTTATAAACCCTTTGATACAATTCATAGCCTACAACAAGCAAGCTAAGCAGCGAAACGCCCAAAAGAGCCCACAAAAACTTATGAACGGGACGGCTGGCTCTATTTTTGGACTTATTCGTGCTACTGCGTTTTTTGGCTGCTGGACTCATAAATGAAATTTGGACCGTAAAATCGTTTAAGAACGTAATTTTTGCAAGAGTTGACGTGCCTGCGTTTGATTAGGGTACCGGCGAAGAATGGTTTCAAGTAGCTTTTCTGCCTCAGCGGTATTGTTACGGTAAAGCGCTAAACCTACCAGATTCATCCATGCAGACTGATTATCAGGGTCCATTTTAAGCGCTTTTAGGTAAAGATATTCGGCTTCTTTATCTGCCCCTGCTTCTAGTTTCAAGAAGCCCAAATTCACCATGGCGGGAACATACGTTGGGTTTTCGTTGAGTATAAACTCATACCTTTCGGTAGCCTCAGGCTGTTGATTTAATTCATGCAGCATCGTGGCATATTTCATCTGAAAATCAAGCTGATACGGCATCAAGGCTGCCGCTTTTTTGAAAGAACTAAGGGCTTCTGCGCGTAATCCACTTTGCGCTTGTGCTTCTCCTATGCGGTAATACGACCAGCCACTTATTCCTGCTGGTATTACCCGACCCAATTGCACCAATTTGTTATAATCTGTTTTCAGAAAACGGAGATGAATCTCAGTCTCAAAATAAAGGGGCGTTTTAGTTTTACGCTCTTTTTTCAAATAAAATTCTGCAGAGTCAAGATAGGTCGCTTTGGTGTCGAACCGCTCATAATATTGCAGCCAGGCCCGAGCTTTGGTGAGTGCATCGGGTCGTTTTTCATTGATAGATGCAATACCAATAAAGGTCCGCTGTTTGTCGGTCGTTTTTTCTGGTTTTCGTATCCAGTGGTCGGTTATCGTGACATGCGGTATATCGCTGGTACCCGATTTGGGCATGTGGCAGCTCACACAATTATCATTTTTGGCTTTTCGTGCTGCTTTATCAGCGGTACATTCTTCCTGTCCGGGATGGCAGCTTTGGCATTTTGCATTAAAATGTGCTGCTGGCGTGACTTCTATACTTTTATGTGGATTGTGGCAACTTATGCAGCTCATTTTACCAGCGCTTTCTTTGAAACAAGCCGATTGCATCATCCGATCTGGATGGGAAGCCATGGTGAAATGGCTCTGATCACCCTCATAACGCGGCAAAAATACACTCATCACATCGCTGAGCACCATACCTGGCCGGAAATCGAAGAAGGTTTTACCTGGCTTCAGCACAGCATTTCCTTGCGTGTGGCAGCGCTGGCAAATGCTCATCTGGAGTGGAATAGACAACCGCTTCGGATTGACAATACTGTAATCAGCTGATATTGAAGTATCAACGATTTTACCAGACAGTTTTTCTTGTACATGTAGGCTGCCCGGACCATGGCAACGTTCGCAGTCTATACCCTGTGGTATACTGATATATTTGTTTTCAGAGCCCGGCACCTGTTTGGGATATGCGTTGTGGCAGGTCATACATTCCGTTTCAATGGTTCGTGCAAAACGGCTGTTCCCTCCATTTTCAAAGCCCGGCGGCAGATCCCATTTTTGATCTTGGGTATAAAAGGTCATAGGTAGTTGATACACATAACCATTGATGTTAATCAGATGGGAATTGGTATGTTGCCCACTTCCTACCACCAAGCTGATACGTTCAACACGTTGATGAATTGTATCTGAACCCTCGAGTCTGAATTCGCGGATAAATAGCTGACTATCGCGTGTGAAAGCCTGATAACCCAATTGCATAACTGGGTCAAAGAGCGTTGTATGGCCAGAAAAATCGGCTTTCGAGCGATTTAAGTCTGCATGCCCCATCGATCGCCCCATTCCTGTCTGCAGAAAACTTTCATAAATTTCGTTGTGGCAAGCACGACAGCTTTCAATGCCCACATACGTTACGCTGTCGTGGAGATTGGCAAAATGGCTTCCCTCCACCCGTAAGCTTTCCAATTCAGTCTCGTTGTCCGTTTCGCCGCCGCAATTAGCTAACAGTACCACCAACAAACCGATGGGCAATAAAACGCGGATAAGAGCAGGAATACGGTGCATAAGGCTACAACAATCGAGGAAAGCGGTGGTTTGCGCTTCGAAAAATAAGACCAAAACGGGGCATTATGCGCATTCTGTGCTATTTTTGCGACTTATTTTTAGCATATCCCATGAGTTTAGCCAAAACCTATTCGCCTGAAGGCATTGAACAGAAGTGGTACGACCGCTGGCTGGCCGCGAAATGTTTCGCTTCAACCCCAGACGAACGTGAATCCTACACCATAGTGATTCCGCCACCCAATGTCACTGGCGTTTTGCACATGGGTCATATGCTCAACAACACCATTCAGGATTTACTTATCCGTAAAGCGCGCATGCAAGGAAAAAATGCATGTTGGGTCCCTGGAACCGACCATGCTTCTATAGCCACGGAGGCCAAGGTGGTGGCCATGCTTAAAGAAATGGGGATTGATAAAAATGACATTGGTCGGGAGAAATTCCTTGAATACGCCTGGGAATGGAAGGAAAAATACGGCGGCATCATTATCAGTCAACTGAAAAAGCTAGGTGCTTCCCTAGATTTCGATCGTGAAGCCTTTACGATGTCACCTGAACTCAGCGCGTCGGTTACTGACGTATTTATCGATCTCTACAAAAAAGGGTATATCTATCGCGGCATTCGCATGGTTAACTGGGATCCGCAAGGACTTACAGCACTTGCAGACGATGAAGTGATTTTTAAGGATGTGCAAACCAAAATGTACCATATCCGCTACCAGATTGAAGGAAGTGAAGATTATGTGACGATTGCCACTGTACGTCCAGAAACGATTATGGCCGATGCAGCCATTTGTATTCATCCTGATGACGAACGCTTTGCACATTTAAAAGGCAAAAAAGCCGTGATTCCGCTCATCAATCGAGCGATCCCTATTATTGAGGATGAATATGTAAGCATGGATTTTGGAACTGGTTGCCTTAAGGTAACACCTGCCCATGATCCCAACGACTATGAATTAGGCGTAAAACACCAGCTTGAAGTCATCGATATTCTTAACGACAACGGAACGTTGAACGAAAAAGCTCAAATTCTAGTGGGTGAAGACCGTTTTATCGCCCGAAAAAAAATAGCGAAGCTACTCGAAGCATCCGGTAGTTTGGTGAAAGCCGAAGATTACAAAAGTAATGTTGGACACAGCGAACGCACCAATGCAGTTGTAGAGCCTAAACTCAGCTTGCAGTGGTTTGTTAAGATGGAAAAAATCACCAAACCTGCGCTGCAATACGTTTTAGACGGAGACATCAAGCTCATTCCTGAAAAATTCATCAACACCTACCGCCATTGGATGGAAAATGTACGCGATTGGTGCATTTCACGTCAGTTATGGTGGGGACACCGCATTCCAGCTTGGTATTCGCCCAAGGGAGAAATCATCGTAGCGCGTACAGCAGAAGAGGCGGCCGCACAAACTGATGGCCGCTGGCTGGCAAGTGATTTTAAACAAGATGAGGATGTACTCGACACCTGGTTCTCAAGCTGGTTGTGGCCATTGACCGTTTTTGATCCCAAAATTATCGCGAATGGGCCAGCCAATGCGAATGCAGATTTAGCCTACTACTACCCTACAGCAGTTTTGGTTACCGCCCCAGAAATTCTCTTTTTTTGGGTGGCACGGATGATCATCGCTGGTCATGAATATATGGAGCAGATTCCTTTTAAAGATGTTTATCTCACTGGTATCGTACGTGACAAACAAGGACGTAAAATGTCTAAGTCATTGGGAAATAGTCCAGATCCGCTGGTCATGATAGACCAATACGGTGCCGACAGCGTACGCATGGGTATGTTGTTCAGTTCACCAGCGGGCAACGATGTGTTATTCGATATAAGCATGATTGAGCAAGGCCGCAACTTTGCCAATAAAATATGGAATGCATTTCGTCTGGTAAAAGGGTGGGAAGTTATTCCCGGCGATTCTAAAAATCCAGCTATAAAGTGGTTCGGCGAACGATTGAAGCAGGTTACCGCTGAATTAGAGCACGACTACGCCCAATATCGTTTATCGGAAGTGGTGCGCTCGTTGTACAAACTTGTTTGGGATGACTACTGCTCTTGGTATTTGGAGATGATTAAACCGGCTTTTGGCCAGCCCATCGATCAAACCACTTTTGATGCGACAATAGGGTATTTTGACCAGCTCATGCGTTTACTGCATCCTTTGATGCCTTTTATTACCGAAGAATTGTGGCATGATATTCAGGACAGGGCACCAGGTGCGTTTTTGTGCACTGACAAATACCCTGCCGTGCAAGATTTCGACACAAACTATCTAAAATCGACTGAAAAAGTGTTTCAATTGATTACTGAGATACGTAATATCCGCAACCAAAAGTTAGTTCCAGTAAAGAATATGGTTGGTTTGCAGCTACTGAATTCAGCACCCATTTATAAGGAATATGAGTCTGTAATTGGAAAATTAGCAAATGTCGACGAAATAAACTTTGTAACTGAAAAGCCAGAAGGTTGGGTAACCTTTATGGTTGGCACAGACGAATGTTTCCTCGATCTGCACTTAGAAATCGACCCAGAAGCTGAAAGAGAAAAGTTACAAAAGGAGCTTGAATACTTTCAAGGATTCCAAGAAAGTGTAATGCGTAAGTTATCGAATGAGAAGTTTGTTTCAGGTGCGCCTGAGCAGGTCATTAGCAATGAGCGCAAAAAATTAGCGGACGCAGCACATAAAATCCAAAGTATACAGCAGGCACTCGCTGCATTATGAGCGAGCAGCCTAGTCTGCCAAATGCTTAGCGAATGTCGACCAGCTGAATTGAAGCTTGAGTACCGCTACCTCCTTGCTGAATGCCTCAAAACGGTCATTTTCAATAAAATCGAGCATGGCATCGGCGATACTCAATTGATTGGTTGCGGTTACATAACCTGACTTACCTTCCGAAATAAGCTCTGAGAGTCCGCCTACATTCGTCACCAACATAGGCACATCAAACTGAAACCCTATTTGAGTAACACCACTTTGTGTTGCGTGGTGGTAGGTTTGTGTAACCAAACTGGCTGCAGAAAAATAGTACTTCACGGCTTCATTTGGTATAAAATCGGTATGCATTACTACTCGATTCACGAGATTGTATTCTCGAATGAGCCGATAATAACGATTGGGATCATCGTAGAATTCACCAGCAACCAACAATTTGACTTTGTGTTTTTTCAATCGTTCGTCGCCAAAAGCCTGTAACAACAAATCTAGCCCTTTGTATTGCCTAATAAAACCAAAAAACAAAAAATACGCATATGTTGGATCGAGTTTTAGCTCCACTAGGGCATCTGCACGACTCACTTTAGTGCCAAAATTATCGTAAAGCGGATGTTGCAGCTGCAAGGATGTTTTGGTGTAACCAACAGTTTTTAGTTCTGCTGTCACCGCTTGCGACATGGTAACTACTTTATCTATACTGTGTAGGAAATAACGGGCTAAAAAAGTACTCAGCGGAAATTTTTCGTGGGGAAGCACATTATCGGCTATGGCTACTTGTTTGGCTTTGTTACCAAACCAGCGGCTCCAACGCGCTATACTACCAAGGCTCGGTGCCATAAAGGGCATCCAATAACGATATACCACCAAATCAGCTTTCTGTCGGGCTAAGAATTTTGCTGCTTTCAGCCAGCTAAATGGGTTCACCGAATTAATTAGAACAGCTATTTCCAGGTCAGCGGGTTTGGCATCCTCAGACAGTTGGGTTTTGCCCGGGAACAGCAATGCTGGATATTGCAAGCTGAAGGTAATAATACTCACCTCATGTCCCTGCGCCTGGTATTCGCGCGCCAACCGTTCGTTGAAAGTCGACATCCCACCCGCCCGCAACGGCCAGGATGGTCCAACTAGCACTACCCTACTCACAAGCCTATTTTTTCCCGGATGAGATAGTGATTTCTTTCAGAGGCATTACGGGAGATAAGTTCAGCCAGAAATCCTGTCAAGAACAGCTGTGCTCCCAACAAAACTAAGGTTAATGCCAGGAAAAAAAGTGGTTGAGCGGTGATGTCGCGGTGTGGAATTTCGTTCGCGATTTTATAGAGTTTGTCAGCGATTACAAAAATGGTAATTAATCCTCCCGTGAAAAAGGCTACAGTGCCCAGCAAACCAAAAAAGTGCATGGGTTTTTTTGAGAATTTACCCACGAAGTAGATCGAAATCAGGTCTAGAAAACCATTTACAAACCTTTCCAAACCAAATTTAGTGTAACCATATTTACGCGCACGGTGTTCAACCACCTGTTCATCGATACGTTTAAACCCTGCCCATTTGGCAATAACCGGTATATAACGGTGCATTTCACCATAAACTTCTATACTCTTTACCACCTCGCTGCGGTACACTTTCAGTCCACAGTTAAAATCATGCAGATTATTAATACCTGACACTTTCCTGGTAGCAAGGTTAAATAATTTGGTGGGTATCGTTTTATTAAGCGGATCGTAGCGCTTTTTTTTCCAGCCCGAAATCAAATCCAACTTTTCATCGAACAAACGATGATACATGGCAGGCAACTCGTCGGGACTATCTTGTAAATCGGCGTCCATAGTAAAGACGGCTTTTCCTTGGGTGACAGCAAAACCAGTATTTAGGGCAGCCGATTTGCCGTAATTTCGTTGAAAACGTATGCCTTTTAAGGCAGTATATTTTGTTGAAAGCTCCTGAATAACCGACCAGGATTCATCCGTACTTCCATCATCAATTAATAGCAACTCATAGGTGAATTTATGTTCACACATGACTTTATCAATCCATTGCACCAATTCTGGCAAGGATTCCTCTTCATTTAGAAGCGGGATGACAATGGAAATGTCTAGGCTCATGCTTCGTTTTCGCTCGCCTCAAACATAGGCGCGTTTTTACGGGTAAAAATGGATACGATTAAACCAATCACAAAGTTCATGGCAATAGCAATCGTTGCTACTAATAGGAGCCCTTTGAAATCATATTCAACCTGACGTGATTCCGCCATTTTAATGGCATTATCGATATCAGCTTCAGAACTACCAAAACTCTCCATGGTTTTTGCCATGTTCTCCATACTAATCGTTTTTAACGATTCTGGCAATTCGGGATCAATGACATTATACAACAGTGCTGTAAAAAAAACCGAAATAATAGTCAGAATTACGCTTACGCCAAGGCTGTTTAATACAGCGTTACCATAGGACAGGTAACCTCCTCCTTCTTCTCTTTCCTGTCGTGCACTCAATACCATAAAAGTGATGACCATGCCATAGATGAGCAAGGAAATCCAGCCATTTACCAATAAAGTGATATCCACCATATATAGGAGAAAGGTCAATATTACAGATGCAAGTCCAGCATACAAGCCCCACTTCACGAAGCTTTTTTCAAGTATTCCTTTATTTTCCATAGTGCTAAGGTTATCTCCGAAAATACAGCGAGGCCATGAAACCAACAACGATATTCCACAAGAATCGAAAAAAGAAAACATTTACGGCCAAATAACTCTTTGATTGAGCTGCAATCGCTGTTTTTAGCTTTTCAATTTGTCCTTGGTTATAATGACGGGTAATGATTTCCTGACCTTGCTCCAAGGTGCGAAGCTGGTCATTCAAATGTAATTCCCAAAGTTTAGGTGAAATAGAAGCCCACATAAAAATGAGTACAGCATAAATAAATGCATTTACTAGGCCCATGGCCACCGAAACCACCATACCATCGGTAAGACTCAACTGGCCAGCATTGAAGATCAACTTAAAGCTACGCATGGCCAATACCGTAGTGACCAAGGTTACTGTACTTAATAATAGTCTGAATTCGCCCAAGGGATTAAACTTAAAGGCAAAGAGGACTATGGCTATTAGAAGAGAAACTCCCGCTGCATAAGAACCGTAGCGAAAACCTACAGTTAACATGGCATAGCGAATTAATTCACGCATCTCGTTGGGTTAGGATAATTCAAAATTACATCAAAAAAAATAGTATATGTATCTTGGTAAATCAATTTCAAGCTAGAAAAGCGCCAAATTCCTGATTAATACAAGTTTCACCATGGTAGAAAAATTGAAGCATGGCCGATACGGCTGTATTTCGTTTTCGGTGACCTCCTGACTGTAAGCAAGCCATTATATTAATATTTGATTTCTCAGGTGATTTAAAAAAACAGAATGCCGGTGTAAAAATTTGAGGCATAGCGGTGTCCTCCTCTAAGGCCTCTGTTTTGGCAACCATTTCAACATAGGTCAGGTCGAGCCAGTCTCGGTTGGCCATCATTTCTTCATAAATTTCTGCATCGTCCTGGTAGTCAAGATCCTCATCGAGAATAAATCCGTCTAAATAATCATCCAAACTAGGGCTTAGGTCTGATTCATTCGCCTCAGTTAGATACATAAACAGGTTTAGCGCCTCTGTACCTCTGCCCACTGTTTGCTGTTCAATTTTTTGCCAGGCTGGCGATTCCATGTAAGCATCTGCCTCCTCCCCAAGGGTTGCCAGTGCTTGCACAAAAAATAGATCGAAACAATATTCCTTGAATTCAGACAATTCAGGGTGCAAGCCTATCAAATTATCGAAAGCTTTCATTTGCGCCTGCATTTCGGTGTGCACCTCAAAAATATCCTGGAAACCAAGATAAAAATCCGCAAGAAGCAGGTCATCTAGGCTTTTTGCACCCCCCCTTATCGCTTCCAGCAGCGCTTGTTCCGTCTCTTCAGGTTTGCGGCCTTGTAGCTTCAACTGTTCGTAGATATCGGTCAAACGAATGCCGCATAGCAAACCTTTGAGCCCTTGTGTGGCTATGGTAGTCATTTATTCCAATAAAGTTGATTGTTGCATAATGTGAGTAGTATTTTACCACTCAACTTTTTACCTAAAAAGGGAGAGTTTACTGATTTAGACACCATTTCAGCTGCGCTAACCTCCCACTGCTGGCTTGGATCAAAAGCGACCAAATCGGCGGCTTGTCCTTCAGCAATTACCGGCTGTTCTAACCCTAAAAGTCGTGCTGGCTGTTGATTAAAAGCCAGCAGCAACTGTTCAATTTTCATTTTTTTCCCAACGCCGGTCAAGGCCACTGAGAAGGCCGTTTCTAAGCCAATTGCACCAAAACTTGCGAGATCGAACTCTTTAAATTTGGTCTCTACATCCTCTGGCTGGTGATCGGAACAGATTACATCGATAGTACCATCTTTTACTCCTTCAATGAGGGCCAATTGATCTGCCTTATCTCTAAGTGGCGGAAAAACTTTGGTATGGGTATCGAATGCGGTCAGCACTTCATCGGTGAGTAGCAGATGATGTGCAGCTACACCACAACTTATAGAAAGTCCGCGTTTTTTCGCTTCCCGTATCAATTTTACACTACCTGCCGTTGATATTTTTGCAAAATGTAGCCGTGAGCCTGTGTATTCAACTAAGGCGATGTCACGGACAACCATCAGTTCCTC
>JBDNIH010000254.1:0-1405 GCA_041688385.1 Bacteroidia bacterium | reverse complement strand
TGGTTTGCTAGGGCCGCTGACCGATTTTCGTTTTGGCCGTTTGGATGTGATGGTGCCCTCACCGGAAGCACTTTGGGACCGTGAGCAAATAGTTGTCATTGAAATCAATGGTGCAAATGCAGAGCCTGCACATATTTACGATGCTACTGTTTCAACTTGGCGTATGTTCAGCGAAATGTTGTACTTTCAAAGGGTGATGTGGAGACAGTCCTTACACATGCAAAAAAAAGGCATCGTTGCCCCTAAGGTTAGGGATTTTTGGCCAGTTTGGCGCGCCTATAAAGCGCAAATGAAAGCTGCTTCGTTGTACTGAATTGTGAATGATGTATTGATTTAAAATTCATATAACTTATTTATTGCCGAGCTGCCGTGGTTTAGTCAGCGCTTGTTATGATATTCTGGAAAACCCCCGCCTTCCGCCATTTACGTTTGCCTTTTTCGTGGTTTTTGTTGCCCGCTTTTTTAATGGGGATGCTGGCTGTTCCAGTGCTGAATGCGCCGCATTTTTGGTTACTATTTTTGGTGCTGCATTTTTTGGTCTACCCGAGTAGCAATGCTTTTAATAGTCTGCAAGATCAAGATGAAGGACCGATTGGCGGCATGGAGCGTCCGCCTCGGGCGCCTGCTTTGCTTAGGCCAATTAGCTTTGGACTGGATATTCTGGCTTTGGTCCTTGGTTTTTGGCAGCATTGGGCGTTGGGCGTTGGATTGCTGGTCTACATATTGGCTTCCCGGGCATACAGTTACCGCCCCATACGACTAAAAAAATACCCATGGGCTGGCTTTTTTACGGTTTTGTTTTTTCAAGGGCCTTGGACAATATTGCTGGTGGCGCTTTTTGTACCTGCCAATTTCGACTGGGTTTCGGCCGCCTCGCCGGGCTTACTTTACTTGGCTGCGGCTTTGGTGCTCGGCGGCAGTTATCCGCTCACTCAAATCTACCAACATGAAGCCGACAAAAAGGATGGCGTACTCAGTTTGAGCGCCTTACTGGGTATCGAAGGTACTTTTCGCTTTTGTGCTATTGCTTTTGCATTGGGTGGGCCAACTTTGCTTTATCCCCTTTGGCAGTCCGGTCGTACGGAAGCCTTATTTTTGCTAGCCACGGCTTTGCTGCCGGTGCTACTTTATTTTTTCTGGTGGTGGAAGTCGGTGCGTGCCGATACCGCTGCAGCCAATTTCCGCAATACAATGCGTATGAATTTGCTGGCTTCCAGTGCACTTAACTTGGCTTTCGGCCTGATATTATTCTTAGGGTTATGAGTTTTCTCACCGCTATACACACCGCCGTGCCTGATTTTGAAATCAAAGCAGCCGATTTCGAAGCCTTCGTTGCTGCCCGGCATCCAGGTGAAACCGACGCCTTGCGGAAACTCAGGTTTTTATCGAGCCGCACAGGCATTCG
>JBDNIH010000048.1:0-8881 GCA_041688385.1 Bacteroidia bacterium | reverse complement strand
GCTTTTGGCTATCCGCCGACACGGTTGGTTAACCTCAGTAATTTATCAACCGGCGATGATGCTTCTATTCGCCGCTGGAACTGGTCGACTAATTTTACCTTCCCCAACGCTTTTTATCGCTCTTACAAAAACTTGCCATGGGGTTTCGAATTTTTTGGCGAGTCCTATGCCGGTACCCGCGATGGTTTTCAAGTCAGCCAAGCCTACCCATTTATTGTTCGTTGGGTAGAGACCGGTGGTTTTTCGAACCGCAGTTGGCTTCAATTCCCCGACAATAGCCGTATTTTCCGACTTCCGTGAGCTGCGATACCAAGTACTCCGGCCGGCCGTTAGTGGGTATGATCTGGATGAAAAAAATTACCCTGCTCGTTGGATTTTGGTTGTTGAGCACCTTGGCAATGGCCCAGAGTGGTCAGGATTTCCAATTGGGCATTCAGTATTTTCAGCAGGGCGAATACGAAAAGGCGGTCACCGTTTTTGAAGAACTCCACAAAAAGGAGCCTTTCGTTAATACATATTACGTTTATCTTTTTAACAGTTTTTCCCAGTTAAAAGACTACGATGCTTTAGAGAAACTCACCCGGGCACAAGGCAAACGCGATCCGGCTGTGGTAACCTATAAAGTTGATGAGGCCTACCTATATAAGCTGCAAGGCAATCTCAAGAAGGCTGAAAACAACTACCAGAAGCTAATTAAAGATTTGGTAGCCAACCGGGGTGCTATTGTGGCGCTTTCCAATGCCTTCCGCAGTCGAAATGAATTCGATTTCGCCATTCAAACCTTATTAGCCGGTCGACGTTTGTTGGATTCACCCTACGACTTCCCCCTCGATCTCGCTGATCTTTACGCTGCCAGTGGTAAAAAGCGGGAGATGGCGCAGTCGTATCTCGAATATGTACTGGTTCAACCCCAGCAGTTGGCCTATGTGCAGAATATGCTACAATCGCGCTTGGCGGAATCGGATTATCCGGCCTTGCGCGATTTGTTGCTCGAAGGTTTGCAGCAACGGCCCGATGAGGTGGTTTTGTCGGAATTGCTTATTTGGTTTTTTGTACAGCAGCAAGACTTTAACGGTGCTTTTGTGCAGGCCCGCGCCCTCGACAAACGCAACCGCGAAAACGGGGTACGTATCATGGAGCTGGCTGCCTCGGCCATCGAAAACCAGCAATTTGGCGCAGCGGCAGAGATGTACCGTTACATCATCGATAAAAAACAAGACAACCCCTTTTATCTCGAGGCACGGTTTAAACTTATACAGTGTAGTCAGGCTGAATTGGAGCTGCAACCCGCTGCCCCTCGTGCTTCTTGGCAGGAACTGGCCAATGCTTACCGGTCCTATATCCAAGATTTCCAGCTTTTCCCTAATCTCCCAGAGGTAAAACAGGCGCTTGCCGCAGTTTTGGCGTTTCAGTTGACCGAAATCGATAGTGCTATGCTGTTGTTGGAAGCCACCTTGGAGCTTGGGCGCGGCGACCAACGTACGCTGGCAGCAGTGAAATTGGCCTTGGGCGATATATATTTGATTGCAGGAGAGTTGTGGGATGCCTCCTTGATGTATGCCCAGGTGGAAAAAGACTTCGCCAACGAGCCACTCGGTCAAGAGGCAAAATTCAGGAACTCCCGGCTGTCGTTTTATAAAGGTGAATTTGACTGGGCACAGGCACAGCTCGACGTGCTAAAAGCATCTACCACCCAGCGTATCTCGAACGATGCCATCGCTTTATCGTTGCTGATCACCGAAAACTACGATACGGATACGGTGACTTTTCCGATGGAGATGTTCGCACGGGGCGATTTGTGGGCTTTTTGCCGGCAATACGACAAAGCACTTTCGGCCTACGACAGCCTGCTCCGCCAATACCCGGGTCATGCGCTCACCGATGAGGTATTGTACCGTGAGGCAACTATTTACGAAAAAACGGGCAAAATGACGGAGGCGGCAAGTTTATACAATCGTATTGTAGCAGAATTTGGCGGCGATATTTATGGTGATGATGCGCTTTATGCCCTCGCTAAACTCACCGAAGACGTGCTAAAGGACAACCAGACTGCCATGACCTTATATCAGCGCCTCCTCAACGATTATCCCGACAGTCATTTTATTTTTGAAGCTCGCCGCCGTTTCCGAAGTTTGCGGGGCGATACCATCAATTGACTTATGCTTTTATATAATGTAACCGTCACCATCGACCCAGAGATACAGCTTGAGTGGTTGACTTGGATGAAAGAACACCACATCCCCGAAGTGTTGGCTAGCGGCTGTTTTACGACAAACCGCGTTTGCAAACTCATCCATCCTGAACCTGAAATGGGGCAGACGTATGCTTTTCAATATACCTGCCATGATCAGGAGACCTTGGACCGTTACTTCCATGAATTTGCGCCTGCCTTACAAAAAAAGCATGCGGAACGGTACCACGAACGTTTTGTCGCCTTTCGTACGGTTTTGGAGATATTATAGCTCGGCCATACCTTGTTTAGCTGCTAAAAACTCCGTCCAGATGCTTGCTAAGATAGCGGCAGCTGGTCGGATATCGTGTATACCGGCGGCCACCTGACCAATTTCCAGCTCACCTGCCTCGAGATCGCCTTCGAACATTCCTTTTTTAGCTCTTCCGCGACCCAGGAGGGCAGCCAGCGCTTCTTTATCCGCACCCGCCTGTTCGGCAGCTTCTATCGCCGCGTAAAAAGGGTTACGTATTAAACGCACCGGTGTAAGCTGTTTCAGGGTAAGCACCGTATCTCCTTCGTTTGCATTTACCACCAGCTGTTTAAAAGCTGGGTGGGCCGAAGATTCTTCGGACGCCACAAAACGACTACCCACCTGCACGCCTTCGGCACCCAAGGCAAAAGCCGCCAGCATCGCTCGGCCATCTGCTATGCCACCCGCAGCGATGACGGGTATCTTCAGTGCATCGCTTACCAACGGGATAAGGCAAAGGGTGGTTGTTTCCTCCCGACCATTGTGACCACCGGCTTCAAATCCCTCTGCTACCACCGCATCAACCCCCGCAGCTTCGGCTTTGAGGGCAAACTTTACGTTCGACACCACATGAACTACCGTGATGCCCATCGCTTTGAGTCGGGCCGTGTATTTTGCCGGGTTTCCAGCCGAAGTAAAGACGATGGGCACCCCTTCTTTTTCGATAATTTCTAGGTGTTCTTCAATTTGTGGATACAAAAGTGGCAGATTAACTGCAAAAGGGAGGTGAGTGTTTGCTTTCAGTTTTTGGACATGGCCACGTAGTACCTCGGGATACATAGAGCCAGCACCAATAATACCTAAACCCCCTGATTTACTGACAGCTGCAGCCAGCTCCCAGCCGCTACACCAGATCATCCCAGCCTGTATTATAGGGTATTTTATGCCTAACAAGTCGCAGATTCGATTTTTCATGGCGATGAAGATGGGAGAGATTTAGATTATCTCAATATAAATAAGTGCTTGCATCTAAATTTTTTTGCGCTTAAGTTGCACACCGTTTCCACAATTTTTGTGAAATGACAGACTATAGTAGAAGTTTAAGCAATATGTTAACTATGTCAAGCAAACGTCAAAACACCGACGCGATGCATGCACATATTCAATTTTAATTTAACTTGAAATCAAAATACACCTAAAGCGAAATCAAACTATGCAGAGAAAGTTCTACTTGAGTTTCATCCTGCTACTATTTGCGACACTCGCATCGTATGGCCAAGCTGGTACCGGTGGTATCCAAGGTAAGGTCCTCGACGAAGCGAAAAAAGAGGGAGTCCCCTTCGCAAACGTAGTTATATTAAGGGATGGTGTGCAAAAAGGCGGTACCACTACAGATGTAGATGGTAAGTACAAGTTTAGCGCCTTGCCTCCTGGTCGGTACGATATTAAAGTGTCGTACGTTGGTTTTAACCCCGCTGAATTAAGAGGCGTTTTGGTTACATCCGACAAATCGACCTTCGTAGACATCAAAATGAGTTCCGGTATTAATCTGAAAACGATTATTATCGAAGCCTATGAGGTGCCTTTGATTTCGAAAGACGAAACATCCACCGGTGGTACGGTAACCCGCGAAGAAATTGCGGCCCTCCCAACCCGTGATGTTAACTCTATTGCAGCAACCACAGCCGGTGTGTTCCAAGCCGATGAAGGTAGCGCCCTGAACATCCGGGGTTCACGTTCAAGCAGCACGGAATACTACATCGATGGTATACGTGTACGGGGTGGTACCAACCTCCCGAATGCGGCCATTGAGCAAACAACCGTAATCACTGGCGGTATTCCATCCCAGTACGGTGATGCAACCGGTGGTATCATTAACATCACCACACGCGGTCCGTCGAATGTATTTTTTGGTGGTGCAGAGGTATTAAGTTCGGCATTTTTGCTCGAGCCGTACGGTTATCACCTTTTCGCCCTGAACTTTTCGGGTCCGTTAAAAATGATCAACAAAGGCACACCACAAGAGCGGTCGATACTCGGTTATTTTATCTCGGGTGAGTTCGAAACCCAACAAGACCCACGTCCTTCGGCTGTAGGTGTTTGGATGTTGAACGACGATGTGTACGACAATATCCGACAGAATCCATATCGTCCAGGTTTGTTCGGAACAGGTGTGAACCAAAATGCAGAATTCGTTCGCGGTAGCGACATGACTTTAGAGCGCGTTCGCCCAAATGCAGCACAGACGCGTATCAGTTTAGCGGGTAAGGTCGACTTCCAGCCCAACGATGCCGTAGGTTTGACCATTGGCGCCAACCTCGACCGCACCGGTGGTAATGTGTACGCCCGTGCCAATAGTTTATTTAATCGGGACAACGTAGGTACTTTCCAAAATGAAACGTATCGTGGTTATGTCCGCTTCCGTCAGAATTTTGGCCGGGGTAAAGAGCAGCAAACAGGTACGATTAAAAATGCCTACTACTCTTTGCAGTTTGATTATACCAAAACCAAAACACAACAGGATGGTGGAAGTAATCTGGGCACGGATCCATTTAATTATGGTTATGTTGGTAAATACGATTATGATGTAATCGATATTTTTTCGCCAAACCCAGTACCCGTAGCTATCAATGGTGTAGAATATCAACTCATTGAACAAATTGGTTTTGGTGACGTAAATCTGCGTTTCACGCCAGGAACAATTGATCCGAATTTGGCCAACTACGGTACATCTTTCTTCAATACCCTCAATTTAGTTGAGTTTAACAACTTGACACAAGTACGTTCCTTTGGTGGTTTGACTAACGGTCTACGTCCAGGAACCGTTTACGGTATTTGGAATTCTCCAGGTCGTCAGAACGCGGGTTACAGCCAATCCGACAACGATGCTTATCGCCTCACCGCTTTAGGTTCAGCTGATATCGGTGGCCACTCTTTGAAATTTGGTTTTGAATTCGACCAGCGTATCGACCGTAGCTACAATATGAACCCATTTGCGGGTGGTATTGGTTTGTGGGGTCTTGCGCGTTCGCTTACCAACCAGCACATTCTTGATCTTGACTTGACCAATCCAATCATCGAAATTGATGCTGCCACAGGTATTCCATTGGGCGACACCGTTCGTTACAATCGTTTAATTGCCTCTAACCAATCAATATTCGACCGTAATCTGCGTGCCAAATTAGGTGCCGGCAACAGTGAGTTTATCAAAATTGACGCCTTGGATCCTAGTCAGTTGGATTTGAGCTTCTTCTCAGCCACTGAATTGTTGAACGAGGGTAATAGCTATGTGAACTATTTCGGTTTCGACTACCTCGGTAACAAGCTGAAAAATGCACCTGGTCAGTACGACTTCTTCACCGATGCCCAGAACCGTCCGATCGCAGCCTTTACGCCAATTTATATGGCTGGTTTTATTGAAGACAAATTTGACTTTGATGACCTCGTCTTCCGTGTAGGTGTACGTGTTGACCGTTTCGATGCCAACCAACCTGTATTAAAAGATCCTTTTTTGCTCTACAACTCTAAAACAGTAAAAGAGGTAGAAGGAAATCTGAATACTGGCGGTGCGCACCCATCTACTATGGGTGGCGACTATGTTGTTTACGTTAATGACGTGAATCTCCCATCGCCCACCATTTTGGGTTATCGTAATGGCAACCAGTGGTACAACGCACAGGGTACAGAGATCCGTAACGCAGCAGGTATTGCCGCTGCTTCTTCTTCGGGTCGCGTTCAGCCTTATTTGGTTGATCCAGCACAGGATGCGGTTCGCGCCGATGCCTTCACCGACTATACGCCTCAGATCAACATCATGCCACGTATTGCCTTCTCCTTCCCTATTTCGGATGAGGCGCAGTTTTTTGCACACTATGACGTACTGACCCAACGCCCGAGCGGTTTCCTCCGTTTCGACCCACGTCAGTATTATTTTCTGTCGCAAGTAGGTGGAACCATCAACAACCCGAACTTGAAGCCTGAGCGTACCATTGACTACCAAATTGGTTTTAAGCAAAAGCTCAACCGTACTTCTGCTTTGACCATCAGTGGTTTCTACCGTGAGCTGCGTAATATGATTCAGATCATCAACGTTCCCTTCGCTTATCCTGTGGATTACACCACCTTTGGTAACATCGACTTTGGTACGGTTAAAGGTTTGACATTGGCTTATGACCTGCGTCGTACGGGTAATGTGCGTATCAACGCCAGTTATACCTTGCAGTTCGCCGATGGTACAGGTTCTGCGCCACAGCAGGCCGCCAACATCATCCAGGCCGGTATCGACAATTTGCGTACGCCTATTCCTTTGGATTTTGATGCCCGTCACCGCGTGGTGGGTACCATGGACTTCCGTTTTGGTGAAGGTAAAAACTACAATGGCCCACGTTTTGGCGATTTTAGCATATTCGAAGGCGTTGGTTTTAACCTCGTAGCGAATGCCATCTCTGGAACACCGTTCTCTCGTCAGATTTTTGTAACGCCTGACGGCGATGTATCTGGTGGTTTGACCGGTCGTACTACCCTCAAAGGGGGTATCAACGGTAGCCGCTTGCCATGGCAGTTCCGTATGAATTTGCGTATCGACAAAGACTTTTCTTTTGCTTACGGTCGTGACAAAAACGACAAGCCAAAAGAAAGCACAGTCAACGTTTACCTCCAGATCCTGAATGTTCTCGATGCCCGCAACGTAATTAACGTTTACCAGTTCACCGGTGACCCAGACGATGATGGCTTCCTGAGCAGTGATTTAGGAGCACAACAGCTTCAGGCTGCACTCGATCGTCAGTCGTTTGTCGACTTGTATCGTGCCTCAATGATGGATCCGAACAACTACAGTTTGCCACGCAGAACACGTTTAGGCATTCGTATCAACTTCTAACGGGAAAATATCATGAAAGAAATGAAATATATAAGCAAACTCTTGACCGGTGTTTCGGTGTTCTCACTCCTGTGGGGAACGGTAGCAGCACGGGAAGACTTGAGCCCGCAACCGCGTAATTCGAACCCTTCGATGATACAAGGACGTGTTGCCTCGACTTGTACGCCAGCAACTGCGCGTACGAATCTCGACATCAACAATGTTCGTACACTCATCCTAAATGGTGGTGATATGTGGTGGGACCAAGGTTCAAGTAATAACGCGCGTTACGAGATCCCTAAAAACGATGATCCTGTTCAGCCGAAGGTGCACTCTCTTTTTGCTGGTTCTATTTGGGTAGGTGGCCGTGATGCAGGTGCAACACTTAAGGTAGCCGCACAAACGTATCGTCAAACCTCTACTTTGGGCGTAGGTTTCTGGCCAGGCCCTCTAAGTACAGTCGATGCAACCATCAACCGCGACGAGTGTCGTCGTTGGGACCGCCAATGGAAGGTGACACGTTCAGAAATTCAGGCCCACATTTTGGGTACCGTTGCTGGCGATCCGGCTTATGTGATGCCGGCAACCATTCGCGACTGGCCTTGGCAGGGAGATTTGTCGTTAAATCAAGAAGCCAATTTAGCGCCATGGGTTGACGTGGGTCCAACTTTTGGCACTTACAACCCTTCGGAAGGTGATTATCCGGATGTATTTGGCGATCAAAGCATTTGGTTTTTAACCAATGACAAGGGTAACACCCCAGGTTCAGGTTCTGTACCCATTGGTATAGAGATCCAAACACAAGCGTTTGCTTATCAGTCGAACGATGAGTTGAACAACATGACTTTCTACACCAACAAAATCATTAACCGCTCGAGCACTGTTTTGCAAGATACATATATGGCGCAGTGGGTTGACCCAGATTTGGGTAATGGTGCAGATGACTTTGTAGGTTGTGATGTTCCCCGTGGATTAGGTATTTGTTACAACGGTGACGATGATGATGAAGGTATAACTGGTTATGGTTCTAATCCTCCATCTGTAGGTGTTGACTTTTTCGAAGGTCCGTTTTCGGATGCCAATGATGGTATTGACAATGACCGGGATGGCGTTATAGATGAGGTATTGCCTTTTGGTTGTAATCCTGACCCGGTAACCGAGCGTATTATCATGTCGGAGTTTTTATACTTCAACAATGATGGTACAGTAATCGGTAATCCAACCAATGCTGAGCATGCGTACAACTACATGATTGGTCGTTGGAAAGACAACACCCAAATGGTATACGGTGGTAATGGTTATCCTGGATCAACGGGTGCAACTAATATTCCTACTGGTATTATGTTCCCGGGTGCATCTGACCCGGTGGGTTGGGGTATCGGTGGTTCATTCCAGAATCCGATTGCTCCTCCTTTCGATTGGTCTGAGACCACTCCAGGGCCTGGTGCTGCATCAAACGTACCTGCCGACCGTCGTTTTGTACAATCTGCTGGTCCGTTTGTACTTCAGCCAGGTGCTGTAAACTTCATCACCATAGGTGTGGTATGGGCACGTGCCTCTGCGGGTGGTGCAACGGGTTCGTTTAACCTGTTGCTGCGTG
>JBDNIH010000253.1:0-13166 GCA_041688385.1 Bacteroidia bacterium | reverse complement strand
CGCCTCAAACAAGAGCTTTTATTGGGCATCGGAGGCATCAAAGCCCTCGATGCTTTAGGTATTCAACCCGAAGTATACCATTGTAACGAAGGACATGCGGCCTTTACCGGACTCGAAAGAACCAAAAAATATATTCAAAACAATGGACTGAGCTACCACCAGGCCATCGAAGTGGTGAAGTCTACCTCACTTTTCACCACCCATACCCCAGTACCAGCAGGTCACGACGCCTTCGATGAGGAACTGCTCAAAAATTACCTTTTTCCGTACAGCGAAACATTTCAAATCAGCTGGGACAAGTTTATGGCGCTGGGCAGGATCAACGAATACCAGCACGATGAAAAATTCAGCATGAGCCACCTCGCTGCGCGCATGTCGCAGGCGGTGAACGGTGTGAGCAAAATTCACGGTCAGGTGTCACGCGAGATGTTGAACCCACTTTGGCCGGGATATTCCACCGATGAAATTCACATCGACTATGTCACCAATGGCGTGCATTATTATACTTGGACCTCGGTTGAGTTTCAGGCGCTGTACGACAAACATCTCGGTCAGGGGATACATCAAAACCAAGCCGATGTAAGCCATTGGAATAAAATACATCAGGTGCCCGATGCGGAAATATGGGAAGTGCGCAAACAGCTGAAAGCCCGTTTATTTGAGTCGCTGAGCCGCAAAATGACCCGTGATCTCACTTTACGCCAAGAAACCCCCGGAAAAATCATCAGCACCATCAATAGTTTTAACGAAAACGCCCTCACTATCGGATTTGCAAGGCGTTTTGCCACCTACAAAAGAGCACATCTGCTCTTCAAAAATTTGGAGCGACTCAAAAAAATCGTCAATATCCCTGGCAAACCTGTACAATTTGTATTTGCCGGTAAGGCACATCCAGCAGATAAAGGCGGACAAGAACTCATCAAAAAGATCGTGGAAGTGTCGCAAATGCCAGACTTTGCTGGCAAAGTGTTTTTTGTAGAGAACTACGATATGGCCCTCGCGCGCCGATTGGTGCATGGCGTTGATGTGTGGTTAAACACACCTACACGCCCTCTGGAAGCTTCCGGAACCTCTGGGATGAAAGCAACAATGAATGGCGTACTCAACCTCAGCGTACTCGATGGTTGGTGGGCCGAAGGATATACCAAGCTAAGCGGGTGGTCGTTGCCCCAAGAAAGCAGCTACGAAAATGCCGACTTCCAAGACGAACTCGATGCAGAAACCCTCTATAACATTATCGAAAGTCAGGTGGTACAAACCTATTTCGACCGGGATAAAAGTGGACTGCCTGCGGCATGGATCAAAAGAGTGAAATATGCCATCAGCGATATTTTGCCCCACTTTACCATGAAGCGGATGATAGATGAATATTATGAGAAGTTTTATTTACCGCTACAGGCAAGGGCCAAGGTGCTTTCGGAGAATCATTTTGCTGCAGCAAAGGAACTCACCGACTGGAAGGCTCGGGTATATTTTAATTGGGAGGGTATAGAAGTATTAAGTGTAGATAGCTTCGATACCTTCAACAATGCCCTGCAACTAGGAGATAGGTTTAGTGCTAAAATTGTGCTCGATCTCAAAGAACTGCATCAAGATGAAATAGAAGTAGAGCTCATCGTGGCTGAAAAAATGGACGAAACAGCCAGTCACCATGTATTATTTCGCGAAGCCATGGTGGCCGCTAAATCCGACGGAAGCCGGGTACTGTTTGAATGTACGGTAGACATGAAAAATTCTGGCGTTTTCGATTATGGGTTCCGTATTTCGCCAAAAAGCCACTTATTGGCCTACAAACATGATTTAAACTTGGTGCGCTGGATATAACTTCCCGTTGAAGTTTGAAGTCATTAAAGCAGTTTGCCTCAGCAACTGCTTTTTTAATTTTAGCACAATCCGTAACAATAACAGCGGGGTGAATAAAGTTGTGGAACAATTTATATTGAGATGTTAAACAATTTTGAGGAGGACTCGCTATATTGTCAGTGACATTTAAACCCCAGAAACCATGAACGATCTGATTTCGAATGTCCTTGTAAAAGCGCGAAAGCGCCGCAAGTCATTAGCCGTTATACAACGGTACCTTTTCGCTAAATACAAAATCCTCCTATCGGATGATGTATTGAAGCAGAGAATCTCACAAGCCACCCGCTTGGCTTGAACAAAAAGAACCGCCCCTCAACCCGGCGGTTTTTTCTTTTTAGCCTTATTTCTCGGGCACCGACAGCTAGGCAAAGCTAAAAGCGAAAGTTGCGCAGGTTTTGCACCGACTGAATCGGGGTGCTATCCAAATCAGCTTGCTTGCTGCGTATTTCTTTTGTGCGTTAATACTTTAGCAGTATTTTGTGTCGTTGACCTACTATTATGGATAAGATTACAGCCGGCTACAAAATGTTGCTCATACTCGCCCATGCCGACGGCGAACACCAAATCCTCGAAAGTGAAGTTATTAAAGCCTATTTGGGCGACGAATTTGAAGCGGCCTTTTCGAAATTGGTTATAGAAGCCGAAATCAGTCGATACAGTGTCTTATCGCACAGCCAGTTGGTGCAGGAGTTCGACAGTGCCATGCATGGCTTTTATCGCAATAGTAGCAAAGCTGAACGGGCTGCCTTTTTACAGTATGCCATGAACCTCATCAAGGCCGACGCCAATATTACCCGGGAAGAAAACGAATTTATCGACCACCTCTTTGAGGCCTGGGAGACGGAGTAAAACTTCCGACTAAAGGAGTCACGGCATCAAATGTGGGGCAAATTCGAACGTTGAGCCAATTTTTAGGAACGGTATAAAACAAAAGGGATGTACTGACGTACATCCCTTCCTGTTGTGGGCCCTGTAGGTCTCGAACCTACGACCCGCAGATTATGAGTCTGCTGCTCTAACCAACTGAGCTAAGGGCCCCAATCAAAAAGCAGCAATTTCACGCTGTTTTCGGGACTGCAAGATTACGCTTTTCACGGCTATCTTGCAACCGCTTTATAATCACTCATGCTCAGAAATATAATTTTTGATTTAGGAGGTCTTTTCATCGACGTTTATATGGATCGCACCCAGCAACAGCTCGAACAGTTGTCGGGATGTAAACTGGACGCCATGTTGGCCCAATTGAAAGCTGAAAATGTATTCGACGCGTATGAAAAAGGGGAGATAAGCAGCATAGATTTCCTATTGAAGCTACAAGCTGCCTTGCCTGTCGAGCTATCTGTTGCGCAAATTACGACAGCCTGGAATGCAGTTTTAGGCGATTTTCACCGCGAAAGATTAGAAGGTATTCAGCCCTTGCGCTCAAAGTATAAGATTTTTCTCCTGAGCAATACCAACGAACTACATGTTGCGGGTTTTGAGGAGATACTTGAAAAAAAGTACGGTTTCCGCTCGTTAGCGCCTTTTTTTGATAAAGTTTATTTCTCTCAACATATGGGTCTGCGCAAGCCAGATGCCGCCATATATCACCAAGTGCTGCTCGAAAATAAGCTAGAAGCAAGCGAAACACTTTTTATCGACGACTCCCCTGCAAATTTGATGGGTGCAAAAAAAATGGGGCTGCACACCGCCCACCATGCTCCCAATTGGGATATTGTGCTGACTTTACAGGAATTTGGTCTATTCGACGACTGAGAACTTCATGAAGTTTGCCCGGCTTTTATCCTTAATCGGCATCGAACCGGTGTTAACAACAACATCACCCGTCTTCAACAGCTTTTTGTCCTTAAGCATCTTTAAAACATCCGATATCGTTTCATCGGTCGTGCTGAGCTTGTCATAATAAAAAGCACGCACCCCCCAAATGAGGCTGATACGATTCAGTAATTCTTTGTCGGGGGTGAAGATAAAGACTGGCGATTTGGGACGGTAACTCGATACCTTATAGGCAGTATAACCCGATTTGGTCATGCCGATGATGGCATCAGCTTTGATATACATGGCAGCACGACTGGCGATGTAACACAACGAATCAGATAAAAAAGTCGGTGATTCTTCAGGGGTTTCGTTATCGCGGTGGTAAATATCAGCGCCTGCCTCTACTTCATTGATAATACGTACCATATAGTCAATCACCTGCACCGGATGTTGGCCTACCGAGGTTTCGCCACTAAGCATAAGTGCATCAGCGCCGTCCATTACGGCATTGGCCACATCGTTGGCTTCAGCACGGGTGGGCATAAAATTGGTGATCATCGACTCCATCATCTGGGTGGCAATAATGACCGGTTTAGAGGCCTTCAAGCACTTTTTGACGATGAGCTTTTGTATAAGGGGTAGTTTTTCAATGGGGTATTCTACGCCCAAATCACCACGGGCCACCATGATACCGTCGGAAGTTTCGATGATGGCATCGATAGTATCAACAGCAGCGGGTTTTTCAATTTTGGCGATGATGTGGGTGGTTTTGCCCTGAGCAACGATACGTTTGCGGAGGTCCATGATGTCATCGGCCGTACGCACAAACGATAAGGCAATCCAATCCAAATTATGTTCCAGTATAAAATCAAGGTCTTGCAGGTCTTTTTCGGTGAGCGACGGTAGCGATACCTTGGTGTTGGGCAGGTTGACTCCTTTTTTCGAGGATAAAAAACCGCCATGGAGCACGACAACTTCTACCTCATCCAGCCGGTTGGTGCGTACCACCTCAAACTTTATTTTTCCATCGTCGAGCAATACTTGATCACCTTCTTCTACGTCTTGCGGGAACTCGAGGTAGTTGAGGTAGATTTTTTTGTGGTTGCCCACGCATTTTTCGGTTACCAGTTTTAAGCGGTCGCCGGATTTGAGCTGTATCCCGTTATTTTCAACTTCACCAATACGGATTTTAGGGCCTTGTAAGTCGCCGAGTAACGCCACATTGGTGCCCAAGCTGATATTTAACTCGCGAACCGAACGAATAACCTCCCGCAAATTGTCGTAGATGGCATGAGAGAAATTGAGTCTAAAAACGTTAACACCGCTTTTAATCATGCGGCTGAGGGTTTCTTTATCGGAACAAGCCGGACCTACAGTGGCCACGATTTTGGTTTGTTTTGTCGCGTTAAGGGTCATCTTAAAAAACTAAATGTTGTTTGGAGCGTAGTTTTTGGTCGACATCAACCGGCACTACGGCCTGAAATAATTTAATGGTTCGCAGTGTACGCACCAAGTCGGGGGTAGGTATAGCCGTCGTTTCTTGGTCGAACAGCAGAAAATAATCGAGTGTTTTGTATTCTGGCACTAAAAACCCCTGTGTACCTGCATTACTCAGCAAATATAGCGAAGATTCTAATTCGGGGATGAGGTATTCGTATCGGGCAAACCAAGCAAGCACTTCAGTTCTGGGTAAAAGCAGTTCTAGCGGCTCTGCGCGCACCAGCTGAATATCCAGTGTTCGGTTAATCCACCATGCCGCCCGGTAGGAACGCAAACCAGTCGAAATTCCAATCAAGGAAAAGTCGTAAGAAAGGTCGTAATTGAGGGTGCGCTTAGCCAAAAGTGAAGAAGTTAGGAGCAAATCTATAAAACAAGCAGCTCGCTTAACCAGAGTTCCGTATATTTAATACGACTTCTAACAACTCAATTTTCGATGGGAGTTTGCATTTCGTATGGAATGCATTAATATTGCGAAGATTTAAATCATCCCAAAAACCACGAACATGTCGGAAATCGCCACCAAAGTAAAGGCTATCATCGTTGACAAACTCGGCGTAGACGAGAGCGAAGTTACACTCGAAGCCAGCTTCACCAACGACCTGGGTGCAGACTCATTGGATACCGTTGAGTTGATCATGGAATTCGAAAAAGAGTTCAATATCAGCATTCCAGACGATCAGGCTGAGAATATCCAGACCGTTGGAAATGCAATCACTTATCTCGAGGCACACGCCGGATAAGTCAATTTAATCTATCCAAACTGCATGCAGTTACGAAGAGTAGTAGTAACCGGCCTTGGCGCGCTTACGCCCATTGGCAATACGGTACCTGAATATTGGAAGGCTTTGATGCAAGGCGTGAGTGGGGCAGATTTTATCACCCACTTTGATGCTGCCAAATTCAGGACGCGTTTTGCTGCCGAGGTCAAAAACTTTGACATCCATAATTTCCTTGACCGCAAAGAAGCGCGAAAGATGGATCCATATGTTCACTACGCTATGGTAACAGCCGAAGAGGCCATGCGCGATTCCGGTCTTGATCTCGAAAAGATTAATACCGACCGCGCGGGTGTTATTTGGGGCTCAGGTATAGGTGGATTAGCTACTTTTTTAGAGGAGGTGACTGCCTTTGCCAGAGGTGATGGCACTCCCCGCTTCAACCCCTTCTTCATTCCGAAGATGATTGCTGACATTGGTGCAGGTTACATATCCATTAAATATGGATTCCGTGGCCCGAACTACACCACCGTTTCAGCCTGTGCCTCTTCCAACAATGCCATCATCGATGCATTTAATTATATCCGCCTCAACAAGGCCGATATATTTATTACAGGTGGTTCGGAAGCAGCCATCAACGAAGCAGGAATGGGTGGCTTCAACGCTATGAAAGCCCTTTCGGAGCGCAATGACGACCCGAAAACGGCGTCGCGCCCTTTTGATGCCAATCGCGATGGCTTTTTGCTTGGAGAAGGGGGCGCTTGCCTCATACTCGAAGAGCTGGAGCACGCCAAAGCACGTGGGGCAAAAATTTATGCCGAAATCGCAGGCGGCGGCATGTCAGCCGATGCATATCACATCACTGCGCCACATCCCGACGGGCTGGGCGCCACCAACGTGATGAAAGCAGCCTTGCTCGATGCAGGTATGAAACCAGAAGACGTAGATTATGTCAACGTACACGGCACGTCAACGCCCTTAGGTGATATCAGTGAGATAAAGGCGATACAGTCGGTATTCGGTGATTACGCCTACAAAATGAATATTAGCTCAACCAAGTCGATGACCGGCCACCTCTTGGGTGCTGCTGGCGCTGTGGAGGCGATTGCAACCATATTAGCGATCAACAACAGCATCGTGCCGCCAACCATTAACCACTTCACCGACGATCCACAGTTTGACCCCCGGATCAACCTTACCTTCAACAAACCTCAGCCACGTGAAATTAGGGCGGCACTCAGCAATACCTTTGGCTTTGGCGGACACAACACTTCGGTGATATTCCGGAAGTACGAAAGCTGATCCACTTCGGAAGGCTATGGCTTCTCTCCTCAACAGATTACTCACACCGCGCACGCCGCTCGCACGTGCTATTCTCAATTTAACGGGATATAGGCCGCGAAATCTTACTTTGTATCAACTCGCCTTTACCCATTCGTCGGTGCGCAAAGAAAGCGATACTGGTTTTCGGCGGAACAACGAACGACTGGAATTTCTGGGAGATGCAGTACTCGATCTCATCGTGGCTGAAATTCTTTTCAAAAAGTATCCCTTTAAAGACGAAGGCTTTTTAACAGAGATGCGGTCGAAACTGGTTAATGCGACCAGCCTCGATCAATTGGCACGCAAACTGGGTATACACGACTTGCTAGTAAGTATTTCGGGTAATCCACGTGGGCAATCACCTTCCAAAAACATGAATGCAGATGCGCTCGAAGCATTTATCGGCGCCTTTTATCTCGATCAAGGGTATCAACGTACTTTTCACTTCATCAATCGCCGCATCATGAAAGTGCTGGTAGATTTTGATGAGATCATGCAAACCGAACAAAACCACAAAAGCCGCTTGGTAGAGTGGGGACACCGCAACGGCAAAACCACCCGCTTTGAAATAGCCGATACTGTTCAACAAGGTCGAAATCGCTTTTTCGTAGTGAACTTATTGGTCGATGATATCGTCGTCTCCTCTGGCACCGACATGAATAAAAAACAAGCCGAACAAAAAGCGGCCGGAACCTTTCTCGCGAAAGCAGAGGCATTGGTTTAACAGCAGCAAACTGCGCCTAGCGAGAAAAACTTGACTTTTATGGAAAACCACAGTACTGTGCGCATGACCTCCCGCCTTTGCGCGGATGAGTTCACCTGCGTGAGACGGGATGGGTAATAAAAGGGAGCCCCATTCCAATTGTGCAGAAATCCATTAGAACAACCGCGTATCAAAAAGCCATTTCAGCACATTAAGCCGAGGGAGCTTTCCCGAAGTGTTGCCATCCCTGCGCTTGGATTTCATAGGCCTGACTACCCCGGCTAACCAGCATACAACCCTCACTCACATCCGTCATATGACCGATAATACTGATGTCGGGATGGTTTTTTACCTTTTCGAAATCAGTCTGGGGTACCGTGAAGAGTAATTCATAATCTTCACCGCCATTCATCACGGCAACATTCACGTCTATATTAAATTCAGCGGCAATACGAATGGCCATCGGGTCGATAGGGAATTTGTCTTCATACACCTTGCAGCCTAAATTGCTCTGACTGGTAATGTGCAAAAGCTCCGAAGCCAAGCCGTCGGATACATCAATCATCGAAGTTGGCAAGATGCCTAAACCTTCAAAAATGGCCCGCATATCGGTGCGTGCTTCTGGTTTTAGTTGACGTTGCAACAAATAATCATTGTCGCCAAAATCGGGTTGTACCTCCGGACTTTCGCGGAAAATACGTTTTTCCCGTTCTAGCAGGTTGAGACCTAAAAAGGCGCCACCTAAATCGCCGGTCACACAAATAAGGTCGCCCTTTTGAGCAGTACTCCGTTTTATTAGAGTTGCGGGGTCAGCCTCACCTAGTGCTGTGATGCTGATGAAAAGCCCGCTGGGTGAAGCAGTGGTGTCTCCGCCCACCAAGTCTACCCCATAATGTGTACAGGCCGCAAGCATGCCGCGGTATAATTCTTCCATGGCTTCGACGGTATATTTACTCGAAATAGCCAGTGAAACAGTAATTTGCTTCGGCACGGCATTCATGGCGGCGATGTCGGAAATATTTACACTCACCGCTTTGTAGCCCAAATGGGTGAGGGGGCTGTAACTGATGTCGAAATGAATGCCCTCCACCAAAACATCGGTACTTACCACCAACTGTTTGCCGGCCGTAACCTGTAGTATGGCTGCATCGTCGCCAACCCCTAAAATGGTTTGGGCATTTTTGATGCGGATGTTTTGCGTTAGCTGTTGGATTAAACCAAATTCACCCAGCTGGGAAATGGGGGTCAGTGCAGGATTTTGATCGCTCATGAAAAAGATTTACTGCAAAATTACGCTTCTCTCCATAACACCCGACTTTATCTCACACGACGCGAACTTTTAATTTTTCAAAGGCCAATCCTGTACCTTGGGCTTTCGGTCGTATCTTTACAAGATTATAGCGAAGAGCGGGTTTAGAACGCGCAAATGTTCAGTGGAGATATGGAAAAAAGGTGGGTTTTAAAAACAGTAGCAGCACAAGAAGCGGTCGATAAACTGGCTGAAGATATCAAAGTCGATGAGGTCATCGCCCGATTGTTGATTAGCAGGGGCATCGAAACCTATGCTGATGCGCGTACTTTTTTCCGGCCGCAGCTCAGTCAGCTCCACGATCCCTTTTTGATGAAAGACATGCGTAAGGCTGTCGATATCATCGAACTGGCCATTCGCAACAACGAATCTATACTCATTTACGGCGATTATGATGTGGACGGCACAACCGCCGTCGCCGTCTTATACCGTTTTCTAAAACATTACCACGAACAGATTGGCTATTATATCCCCGACCGCCACAAAGAGGGCTACGGACTGTCGTTACAGGCCATCGACTGGGCGGTAGCGCAAAACTATAAACTCATAATCACCCTCGATTGTGGTATCACGGCAGTAGATCAAGTAGACTATGCCAACGAAATGGGGTTGCAAGTCATCATCACCGACCACCACCTCCCCGCCGACTTACCCAGAGCTGCCGCTATTCTCGACCCCAAACAAGCCGATTGTCCTTATCCCTTTAAAGATTTATCGGGTTGTGGTGTAGGCTTCAAACTTGCTCAAGCATTCAGCGAGAGAAATGGACTCGACATACAGGTGTTGCATCAATATCTCGACTTGGTGGCAGTAAGTATCGCCGCCGATATCGTTCCCATGACAGGTGAAAACAGGGTGTTAGCACATTTTGGACTAAAAAAATTAAACGAAAACCCCGCCTACGGACTCAAAGCCATCATCAACATCTGCTGCGACCGCAAGGATTTGGGGGTAACCGATATCGTCTTTAATATCGCCCCACGGATCAATGCGGCCGGGCGTATGGGCGATGCCAAAAATGCCGTGGAATTGTTGCTTTCTAACAATATGGAAGAAGCCAATGCCCGCGCCCAAGTGATCAACGAGACCAATACCGACCGCCGAGACGTGGATGCCACCATCACCAAAGAAGCTTTTCAGTTGGCTGAAGGTGAAGCGAATTTCGCCGACCGCAGAACGACCGTTGTATACGGTGCCGATTGGCACAAAGGAGTTATTGGTATCGTGGCCTCACGTTTGGTAGAAGCTTATTATCGCCCAACCGTCGTATTCAGCCACACCGAAGGTCGCTTGACGGGTTCTGCTCGTTCGGTGAACGGTTTCGACATTCACAACGCCATCTCGCAATGTGCTGAATTTGTAGACCAATTTGGTGGGCATAAATATGCTGCGGGCCTCACCCTCAAAGAAGGCAATGTCAAAGCTTTTTCGGATAAATTCGAAGAGGTCGTGCGTAATTCTATTCAGGACGATCAGCTTTTACCTTTCGTAGATATCGACCAGGAAATTAATCTCAAAGACATCAGTCCTCGTTTTTTCCGGGTATTAAAACAATTTGCACCTTTTGGGCCGGGCAGTATGTTACCGGTATTCATGAGCAAAAATGTTTTTTCAAACGGATTTGTGCGGGTAGTAGGTGAAAACCACCTGCAAATTTCCATTCAACAAGAAAACTCTATTTCTTTCAGTGTAATTGCTTTTGGCCAGGCCGAGCACTATAACCTCATTTCGAAAGGAATCCCCTTCAATGTGGTGTACGTTATAGAAGAAAATACCTGGCGGGGCGTTACAAGCATGAAACTCAATATCAAAGACATCAAATTCGAATAGACGATGCTGCTGCGCTCCGAAAATCTCGTAAAACGCTACAAAAAGCGTACAGTGGTGAACCACGTATCCATCAGCGTGCAGCAGGGCGAAATTGTAGGTTTGCTCGGCCCCAACGGTGCCGGTAAAACCACCAGCTTTTATATGATCGTCGGCCTCATCAAACCCGATGAAGGCAAGGTATTCCTCGATAATCTCGACATCACCAACCAACCCATGTATAAAAGGGCACAACTCGGTTTGGGTTATTTGCCCCAAGAAGCGTCTGTTTTCCGCACGCTGACGGTCGAGGAGAACATTAAGGGGGTTATGCAAATGACCAACAGGCCCAAAGCCGAACAAATCACCAAACTCGAAACCCTGCTCGACGAGTTTAACCTCCAGCATGTACGTAATAACCCAGGCGAAGTTTTGTCGGGAGGCGAACGCCGCCGTACGGAGATTGCCAGGGCATTGGCCACCGACCCTAAGTTTATTCTGCTCGATGAACCCTTCGCCGGCGTCGACCCTATTGCTGTTGAAGACATACAGTCGATCATCTTCGGCTTAAAAAAGAAGAATATAGGCATCCTCATCACCGATCACAATGTAAATGAGACCTTATCGATTACAGACAAAGCGTATTTGTTGATTGATGGTCGCATCCTTAAATCGGGCCGTGCCGAGGAATTGGCCGAAGACGAAGAAGTACGCCGTCTTTATCTCGGCAAACATTTTGAGTTGAAACGTAAGGTGGTCGAATAAGCATGGGCGTCCTAAACAGCTTTATCTCTTGGTTCATGAAAAAGCGGGTCCACCAGATCGAGCTTTTTAAAAAATACCCCCACGAAGTGCAAGAAGAAGTGCGGCGAAAGTTGCTGTATAGCGCACGTAATACCGTTTGGGGTCAGCAATACGACTATGCCGACATCAAAACCGCTGATGAATTTCGCCAGCGGGTACCGGTTTCCACCTACGAGGACCTCCAGCCATGGATTGACCGGGTAATGCGTGGTGAACAATATGTGTTGTGGAGCTCCGAACTGAAATGGTTTGCCAAGTCATCCGGTACCACCAACGACCGATCTAAGTTTATTCCTGTAAGCCAAGAAGCCCTCGAGGACTGTCATTTTAAAGGGGGCAAAGACTTGCTCAGCATTTATTGTAACCTTTTTCCCGACACCGAAATTTTTAACGGAAAAGGCCTCACCATTGGCGGAAGTCACCAAATCAGTCAGCTGAATAATGAAGCCTATTACGGCGATTTATCTGCGGTATTGATGCAAAACCTGCCGTTTTGGGTCGATTTTATTCGTACCCCTGAACTTTCTGTAGCCCTCATGGACAATTGGGAAGAGAAGGTGGAGAAAATCGGGCTCGAAACCATTGGGCAGGACGTAACCAATGTGTCAGGTGTACCTACTTGGACCATTATCCTTTTTAAATGGATACTCGAGCATACCGGAAAAAGTAACATCCACGAAGTATGGCCCAACCTCGAAGTATATTTTCATGGTGGCGTGAGCTTTACGCCTTACCGCGATCAATTTGACGTATTGGTTCCTGGCGCGAAGATGAATTACTTGGAAACCTACAATGCTTCAGAAGGCTTTTTTGGTATAGCCGATAAAGCCAATTCCCCAGACATGCTTCTTATGCTCGACTATGGGGTGTATTTTGAGTTTATAGAGCCGGAATTAATGGGAGGACCTTTCCCGCCGACCAAAATATTGGGAGAGGTGAAGCTAAATACGAATTACGCAGTTATTATCTCCACCAATGCCGGTCTGTGGCGTTATTTGATTGGAGATACCATACGGTTTACCAATCTTGAACCCTACCGCTTCAGAATCACCGGGCGCACCAAACACTTCATCAATGCCTTCGGAGAAGAGGTTATTATCGACAACGCAGAGTACGCCCTCCATGAAGCATGCCATGCCACTGCAGCAAGTATACGCGACTATACCGCCGGACCGGTGTTTCTAACTACCTCAGATAAAGGTGGGCACGAGTGGCTTATCGAGTTTGAAAACGCACCCGATGACTTCGAACGTTTTGTGACCATATTGGATGAAAGTATACGCAAGGTTAATTCCGACTATGATGCCAAACGCCACAAAGATTTGGCCTTAGTGCGTCCTAAAGTCCATGCAGTACCCGATAATACCTTTTACAACTGGTTGCG
>JBDNIH010000252.1:0-1545 GCA_041688385.1 Bacteroidia bacterium | reverse complement strand
CCTCTTATATCGGAAGATACTACGACTCGATAGCTGATATCATCTTGAATTTTTTATTTTTCCTTGCCTTCTACCATATTTCCGCTGGTAAAATCGGATATATGCTTCTCGCTTTTATAGGTGTTCAACTTCAAGGCACACTGTACAATTATTATTATGTTATCCTAAGAAATACCGTAAATGGCGATCAGACCAGCAGGATTTTTGAGGCTGTCGCGCCCATTGCCATGGCGGGTGAAAGGCAGAGTACAGTCAATAAATTCTACAAAGTATATGACTTGCTCTATATCTCATTTGACAAGACGATCTATCACCTAGATCGCAAAGCAATGGACAGTGAACCCTTTCCAAGGTGGTTTATGACGATGCTATCCACCTTTGGGCTGGGTTTTCAGCTGCTTATTATGGCGGTCATGCTCTTGCTTAATTTGGAAGGTTATGTCATTCCCTTTTTCATTTGGTATTCATTTTTCATAATAGTCTTTGTGGCCATTCGGAGAATTGTTTTGAATTAATCGCAGCCAACCCGAATGTCGCAAACCACCGTTTTCTGCAATCTTAATGGGGAAATGGGTGTTAAATTGGATGTTCTCATCTATCACAGTCCGTTTTGGCCGATTAATCCTTGCAAATATTGAAGTAGGGTGGAACAGCTTTAAAGAGATAATGGAGACAAGAAACGTAACTTCGGTTGGGCATTGGGGGAATGGGGACTACGAAATTCAAATTAGAACGGACGCGGACATTGAATATATTATGAGTTTGGTGAAACAATCATTGAAGAAAAATAAAAAATAACGCGTGCTAACAGGCGTTGGCTCTATGGCGGCTTAAATGGCAGCTTAAATGGCAGCTTAAATGGCAAAATAATGTACACAGCTCCGCTTGGGTATTTGCGCAAGTGGATGGCTTCATAATTTTAAGTCCTCACTTTGCCAAACAGAAAACCATTAGGCGCAAAAAAACCCACCTCACCCGCTAAATTTAGCCACAACCAACACGCCTAAATCCTCAAAAACTAAAAGAGCAGTTTTACAGCCAATGTAAAGCCTTCCCCGAAAACTGCGCCAACAAGCGCCCCTATCCCGTTTGAATTTATACGCTTATAAACGCAACCCTGCGTTAAGCTGGACATAGCCTTCCGCCCACCCACCCGGGCATCAAACGGCAAAGCCCTTCCCCTTACGTCACCCTCAAAAAACAAGACAAGCTCCTGCCTCCGAGCTCGCTCTGCTTACCAACAAAACAGCTTTTTTAGACAACCAGCCATTGATTCCGTAAATTATGTAAGCAATATTCCTTTTTTTATAACACTTTATTGCATGCAAAATCCACCTTTGAGGAGTAGTTTAAAGGCAAAGATGTTTTTAATAAAATCTTGTTTTTTGTGACTATGGCTTGCCTTTTTTATAAAATGAAGCAGTATACACCATGCCTGGCAAAAAGTACCTATTATCAAAAAGCCTCGACGGTTTTTTTGCCGGTTTAAACAAGGCTTATCAATTTCTACTTCAATTTTTCAAACAAGCGGTCAAGCCACCCTTT
>JBDNIH010000251.1:0-8404 GCA_041688385.1 Bacteroidia bacterium | reverse complement strand
TCGTATTTTATTCCCGCGTTGTGTTTTGCTTACTTGGCATTTTTTGCTTGGCGCGTAAAAGGAATATTAGGCCGGCAGGGAATCGCGGTGGATGAAGCGGAGATGGCAGCGCATTGAGGAAAGTGCGTTGGTGGGAGGAGTGAATGGATTTTCTTCTCTGTTGCCCTTCGGGACCCCGAATCGCCAAAAAATCCATTGAACCGCTGCCTTCGTGAACCTCAGGCACCGGTTCTTAAGATAATTCCGTTTAATCAACCACCACACAAAATGACGCTTTCTGTTGCCCTTCGGGATGGTGAATCGCCAAAAAATCCATTGAACCGCTGCCTTCGTGACCCTCAGGCACCGGTTCTTAAGGTAATTCCGTTTAATCAACCACCACACAAAATGACGCTTTCTGTTGCCCTGCGGGATGGTGAATCGCCAAAAAATCCATTGAACCGCTGCCTTCGTGAACCTCAGGCACCGGTTCTTAAGATAATTCCGTTTAATCAACCACCATACAAAATGACGCTTTCTGTTGCCCTACGGGATGGTGAATGGGGGAGAAAATGAAAAAGTCCTGCATGCACAGGACTTTTTCATTGCGGAGAGGGAGGGATTCGAACCCCCGGTACCTTGCGGTACACATGATTTCGAATCAAGCACATTCGACCACTCTGACACCTCTCCGAATCGGAAGGCAAAGATAAGCGACAGCAGCTTATCTTGCAGCCATGAAGCACCAACTCAATTTGCGTTATTCCTGGACCGGAACTCCCATTCAACATACCGACCAACTTACGCTTATGGGATCTTGTTTCACCACCCATATGGGCAACGCACTCGACGAAAGAGGCTTCCGAACCTTGTCGAATCCTACAGGGATATTGTTTGACCCTACCGCCATTTGTAGGCATCTGCACAAGGCTTTTGGGTCATTGGATGTAGAGGAGGATGAGCTATTTTTGCTCAACGAGTGTTACAGCCACTGGGACTTCCACAGCGATTTTTCATTTACCGAAAAGTTAGAAAGCCTGCATGCGATAAATAGCGCTTTACAGCGCACCCAAGATGCGCTTATGCAGTCGAGTTGGCTGGTACTCACCTTGGGTTCGGCTTTTAGGTATGTACGCAAAACAACGGGACAGCCGGTGGCCAACAACCACCGCGCGCCTGCTGATGGCTTTCGGAAAGAATTGCTGGAAGTGACTCAAATTGTAGATGCAATAAAATCCACACTTGCCTTGCTTCGCAGCCGAAATCCGGGCTTACAATTACTGCTAACGGTTAGTCCAGTACGCCATATCCGAGATGGAGTGGTAGAAAACAACCGTTCCAAAGCACGTTTGATCGAAGCTGTACATCAAATAGTTGAGCAAGTGCCTCAGAGTTATTATTTCCCGGCGTATGAGTTGGTAACCGACGTACTCCGCGATTATCGTTGGTATGATATCGACCTGGTTCATCCCAATTTTGCTGCTACGAGCTATGTGTTTGAGCAATTTGAGCAACTGTGTATGACGGCCGAAACCCGCAAACTGAACGACGAAGTCTACCAGCTCACCCTGGCCCGCCGCCACCGACCGCGTTTCCCTGAAACCACCGCGCACCGGAAATTTTTAGCAGATACGGCTGCCCGGGAAACGGCTCTCCAGAAACAACTGCCGTGGCTCTAGGCCAATTTTGAACCTATTGTTTATGGAAAACCGCAGCTTACCTTCTCGTTTTTATACCGACGCCGGGGAATATCAGCGTCAATTGGAGCAATATTTTTTGCCCTCTTGGCAATTTGCTGCACCCGCCGAAAGCCTGGCGCTCGCCGGCACACAACTGCCCTATTGGTTCGCCGAAGGCAGTCTGCACGAACCCCTTTTGCTTACGGTGAATGCGACAGGCGAAAAGCGTGTTTTGTCCAATGTATGCACACATAGGGCCAAATTATTGGTCGAAAAATCACAACATGGTCAGGATATCCGCTGTGGATACCACGGTCGTTGTTTTGACTTGGACGGCAGCATGAAAGCCATGACTGGTATGGATGGGGTGGTAGGTTTTCCGGCGGCCAGTGATCATTTGCGCGAATTTCAATTTGAAGAAGTGCTTGGATTGGCTTTTGTGGGTCTAGAAACCAGTCAAAAGTGCAGCGACTGGCTCAAACCAGTCATCGCGCGTACGGCATATCTGCCTTGGCATAAACTCAAAGCCCGACCGGAACATACGCGCGATTATCCGTTGGCTGCGCACTGGGCTTTATATGTCGATAATTATCTGGAGGGTTTTCACATCCCCTTTGTACATCCCGCACTCACGCAACAACTAGTTTTGCAGGCCTACGATTACGAAAATTTTGAAGGAGGTAGCTTGCAGCTAGGCCTAGCAAATGGTCAGGCGAGTTGTTTCGCTCCACCGGCTGGCCACCCCGATGCGGGTAAGCGGGTGGCGGCCTATTATTTCTGGTTGTTTCCTAATCTTATGCTCAACCTCTATCCGTGGGGACTGTCGCTGAACCAAGTTTTACCACAGGGCGTAAACCAAACCATTGTCCGTTACTTCACTTTTGTGTGGGACGAAAGTCAATGGGGCCTAGGAGCCGGTGCCGATACCAACCGGGTAGAACTCGAGGACCACGGTATAATAGCGTCCGTTCAGCGCGGCATGCGTAGTCGCTACTGGAAACCGGGCATGTATTCACCTCGGCATGAAAGCGGTGTGCAGTGGTTTCATACCATGCTGCGGCGAAATTTTAATTTCTAAGCCTCTTTACGCGTAAAAAGAGCAACGACGGCTGTTGTAATTACACCCATCACCGGCGTAAAGATTATCGTCTGTTTGATATAGTTGCTCAAGCTAAAATATTCAGCAGCTTCTGCTGCAGTCATCATTTTCTGTTCAACCGAATAAGCAGCTACGTTCGTAAAATAATCGGGTGAAATGACGGTCGTCGTTAACCATTGGCTTAGAGGAGAAAGTAAAGTCACAAACCCGGTTATCCAGACACCTGTTAGGAAGCCTTGTTTGTAGTTCATCACACCGCCATAGGCCTTTTTGCGTTTGTCGAGCAGTGCCAAAACGTAAACAGTGATGGCAGGCACCATAACCAAATTGGTCCAGACGGGGTGTTTGTCGATGTGCACATCATGCAGCCCGGTGAGCCGTTCGCCGAGCATCCACAACAACAGCATACTGGTAAAGATTAAGGCCCATTTGATTTCGAGTAGGTATTTCATGGTTTTAGCTTTGGTTAATCAAACCAGGTGAAAGCATTTAATCCGCCATTTTTTAGAACAATTAGGCCAGTATGTACTGTTTCAAATCTATTTAGGCCGCCAACCTAAACCGAGCGTGCCTAAGATTTGAGCCGAACGTATTTAAATGTAGCTATTTTTTTGAGTTCTCCTTCAACGCCTGTCCAATAACCAAGCGGTTAAATTCCGGCCATAGGTTACCGCATGATTATAATTGTTGTTAGAGACCACTACAACCAAACCTTCTTGGTCGTAAGGAAAGAGCATAAAAGCGATATATCCCGGCCAGCTTCCGCTGTGGTGAAGGAGTGGGATTTTATTTTCATCTCGCTCAGTAACCCAACCAAAGCCGTAATTTTCTTTTACGCCATTGGCAAAAGTTGTGGGCTGCCACGCTTGTTGCAATAGACTATCGGGCAGTAAAATGCCTGTTTTGAGCGCCTTTTGCCACAGCTGTAAATCAGCCAGGGTGCTATTTACACAACCGTCACCGGCAATGCCGTCCATATAGTAGAGGTAGTTGTAGTCGGGCAGACTGTCAGGAACGGCAAATCGTTGTAAACTGTCGCTCCACACCCTTCCCACAGCCAGATTGGCCGGAATTTGGCCGGCTAAACGTCGGTGGTATACCCGACTGTTCGCCATGCCTGCTGGCTCAAAAATGCCGACTTTCAGCTGTTCGGCATACGTACGACCGCTGACTTTTTCAATCAAACAAGCCAATAAAGCATAGCCTGTATTGCTGTATTCGTGTTTTTTTCCGGGTTTAAAATCCTTTTTAGGGTGGTGTTTTACGAGTAAAGCCAACATATCCGCATTGGTGGCTATTCGTTTTTTATCCCAATGTTTTTCTATCAAATCCATATAATCGGGAAGACCACTGCTGTGGTTTAGCAACATGCGCACCGTTACACCGGCATAGGGGAATTCCGGGAAGTAAGCGGCTACTTCTCGGTCGAGTTTGAGTTTGCCTTGCGCGACCAATTGTAAAGTGGCCACAGCCGTGAATTGTTTGCTGACCGACGCTAACTCAAAAACCGTATGCTCCGTCATTGACCCGCTGCAATTGCGGTAAAGCAGGCCCTGTTCGTCGGCAACCAATATACATCCTTCAAATACGCCCGCTTTCAGTTTCAATTGAAAGCTGCTATCGATAGCAGCGATGCGGTCTTCTCGGCTGCGGTGGGTGGCCATGCTGTCGGCTGCCGGAAATCGAAAATTTGCACTTACGGTCTGCAAGCCTATAATTTTGTTTTTGTTGTTAAAAGCAAAGCCAAAAGGTTGCCATTCGGTACTGTCCCTAGCATAACGAATGCGCATTTGGGTGTTTTTGACGGTGGTACGACTAACGTATTGGTCTACTACTGGGCCATTCATTTCCATTTGCGGCTTGAATAGCTTCTTAAGCAATCCTTTGGTGAGGATGAGCTTCGTTGGACCACCAAGCTGTTGCCGCATCAAGTCATAATCGAGGGAATTATATCCAGAGAAAAAGGCACTGATGCGTTCTTGCTGGATGCTGTCTTTGTTTTGGGCGTTTGTTTTTGCCGAAGTAAGCAGTAACAAAAGCGATAAAAAGAGAAGCTGTCCGCGCTGTTTTAGCTGCTTCATAGGGTGGAAATCAAGGTTGCTTCGACAAATAAACAAAAATAAAGGCAGATGGGCATGGGCAATAGAAAGGGGTGGTTGGTGTACAAAAAAGCCCATCACCCATTTCAAAAACTAGGGGTGACGGGCTGAAGTCGGTAATAAGGGACTAATGGATCAGTTTGTTGCTAACTTGTTTTTCCCATTTTTTAGCCTGTTCCAGTTCGTTGTTCAGCAATACAGGGTTGGTAAGACTGTCGTAAAAAGCCCAGCTCCGTTGACTGTTTTTGGTTTTGAGTTTAAAATTCAGGCAGATGCGTTGGGCGTCGGTGCGTCCATCTTTTCCGCTTTTGTCGTGGCTCACAAAACAATTTTCTACATCGCTGAGCAGCACGTGCTCACTAGCAGGCTGTTTGCCGGTATTGATGTAGTAGACGGCTGTATTGTCTTGGCTGATGCCAATGGCGGCATTGTTCCATTGCTCGAAATAGCCAATTTGGTTGTTATTGCTGGCGGCCAACTGAAACAGTTGATGCTGTAGGGCGCGTTTTTGTTTTTGGTTGTTGCGTGCCACCAATAAAAAGGGCAAGGCGCAGAATAAAAGGGCGATAAGGCCGGTGATAAATGTTCCGAAATCCATGGGTTGGTATTGAAAAGTGAAAATTGATATGAGGGCTACAAACGGATCAGAGCCGATTGTAACTCAAAAATTGCCGACTTAAAAAGTCCGCTTAACATCAAAATTCAAGTCAAAAAAACTGGTGGAAAGGAGAGATAATGTCTGTGCTACCAAAAGTAGAAATTCGGTAAGCATTGTTTCGTAAAAATTGGCGTACGACAGAACCCTCTTGTTTTTCATCGTCCACTTTCGCCACGGCGGTCGACAGGAGGGTCCGGTGTAGTTGCTGACACTGCCCAAGCTGCTCTGTAGCCATTTGCAGCTGCTGGGTTGCCGATAACAGTGCTGCAGGCTGGGTATACACTGTTCCAGGTGTATCAGCTACCAAGATTGTTTTAGAAGCTAAATCGCCTTGAACTTGTATTTCGCTAAACGCAATATAGCCGCCATGCAGCAGCACAAGTAGCAGACATTTAGCGAGTAACGAACGCAGCTTCATGGTGCGAAGCTAAGTTTAATCTGTCCTTTTCCCAACATATTTCACTATCCCCCAAAGTACAAGAAGCGCAACGGGGAACAGTACCAAGGCCGAAATACCAAAAGCGGCAGGTATGGTACCAAAAAGAATGGCGACTCCACCAACGGTGAGTGCATAGGGTAATTGGGTGCGCACGTGTTGGATATGGTTGGCACCGGATGCCAAGGAGCTTAAAATGGTGGTGTCGGAAATGGGGGAGCAGTGGTCGCCTAAAACGGCGCCGGCCAGCACACAACTTACCACATTGTGAAAAATGCTGAGGGATTGTTCGTAATCCATACCGGCTTCCTGACACAAACGCCAGGCGGCAGGCAACATGAGCGGGTAAAGTATGGCCATGGTTCCCCAGCTAGAACCGGTACTGAACGCTACAACGGCCCCCAACAAAAAGGTGAGTACGGGGAGCCATTGCGGGGCTAAATTCATCTCCAATAAAT
Source organism: Bacteroidia bacterium (assembly GCA_041688385.1). Lineage (GTDB taxonomy): Bacteria > Bacteroidota > Bacteroidia > UBA7662 > UBA7662 > UBA7662. The sequence goes on along the minus strand of JBDNIH010000251.1, from coordinate 1,996 downwards.
TACCGGTAATAAAATCGGCGGTGTGCAATTCCTGGGTTAGCGTAGCCAAACTCCAGGCGAGTACCAAAATCATAATGGCCCCCATCATGGTTTTGAAGCCGGCCATCAAGGCTTCAATCACTTCCTCTAAATTGAGTTTTTTGCCGCCAAGCGACATGGCCGAGGCGACCAAAACACCGCTGAATGAGCCCCACAACAAGGCGAGGTAAGAATTAGCGTTGCCAATAACGGCTGACACCCGGCGTAAAAAAGGCAGACTGCCATCGTTCCAAACCTCGGCACTGTAGCCAGTGTAAAACAAACCCGCCACGGTGACGCCTACTACTGCCAAAACGGGCAGTAAGGCATAACGTCCTTTGGCGCTTATCCCTTCCTTTTGAGCAAACACATCGAGTGAATTGGCATGGTGCTCTTGTTGCAGGCTGTTGTCCGTTCTGTTTCGGGCATTTTTTTCCGCCTCGAACATCGGACCATAGTCCTTCCGCTGCCAGATCAAAAAGAGCATAAAACAAAGCGTGAGTATAGGGTAAAAGGAATATTGCAGGGAATTGATGAAGACGTTATACGGGTTTTCGTCGAGCCCATCGATGGAGCTGATGCCATCTTGAATATACCCCAACTCGGCGCCTATCCAAGTGGTGATAAAGGCGATGGCGGCGACGGGAGCAGCAGTCGAGTCGACGAGATAACTCAATTTTTCACGCGAAATCCGGAGTTTATCGGTAACCGGTCGCATGGTATTGCCTACGAGCAGGGTGTTCGAATAATCGTCAAAAAAAATGGCGATGCCCAAAAACCAGGTAGCCAGCTGACCTGATCGTGGGTCGGTGGCCCGTTTGGAGATGCGGTTCACGATGCCTTGCATGCCGCCATTGCGCGTTATTACACCTACCATACCACCGATAAGCAGAGAAAACACCAGGACGGCCAGGTGGTCGAAACTGTTCAGCGCCTGGATGATGTAGGTATCTATCAAGCTAAAAAAGCCGAAACCCAATCCCCCCCAGAAATCGTGGGTATACCAACCAATGATTAAGGTGCCGCTCAATAAACCCAGCAGTAATGCACTGTAAACCTCTTTAAAGAGCAACGCCAGCATAATGGCAATCAAAGGAGGCAAAATGCTCCAACCCAACGGGATGGGCCGATATGGCCGGCTTTCGATGTGGTCGGCTAGGCGAAGCTGCAAATTGGTTTTGTCATGGAGCTGCTGGACAAGGGCCGCTTTACCACCGCGGAAAGGGAGGGTATGGACTTGTTCGTTCAGGTAAACTACCAAACTGTCTGGTGCCGTTTTGGGATTGGCTGAAAAACCAATTTCGAAATCGATACCGGCAATGACCACAGCTGGCCAGTGGATGTCAACGGAAGGGGCTTCCTGGCCTTTAACCGGACCAAAACAAAAGAGCAAACCGACGAGCAGGAAGCGGGTAATCTGTTGAAACATCTGCCGAATATAGGAGTTTGTCGCTTTACAGCCACAAACTCCCGTTTTATCTGTTTAGTGGCTTAAAAAAGGAAAGCCGCTTGGCTAACAACCATCCGCAAATGGGTAAGAAAATGAAAATGACTCGCTTGCCGGCTTTTGCTGACTTTCGCCGCTGCTGCTTGCCGTTAATTCCAAACGGGCATCTGCTCCTGTTTCATCCACAGCTGATACCCTTGTCGGAAAAAGAAAATCAACCTCTCTCCCTTTTTGTTGCACACTGGGGTAAGCGCGTCACTCGCGAAGAATTGCTAAAAAAGGTTTGGGAAGAGGAAGGTGTAATTATCGGTAGGAGTTTGAATGTGTTTAGCTCTAAACTGCGCAAAAAGCTATAAACGGAGACCAATGTTTAGTTGAACAAAAGGCATGGCCTGCGATATAAACTCGAAATTCTGGGTTAAGCTATTTTGTTGTTTCGCCCTTCGTTGGCAGTGGCCTATAACCGAAGTACAGCCCTTTTTTTTATCTTCGAAGGATGAATACAGCTCCTGAAAAACGCCTTTTCCTGCT
>JBDNIH010000250.1:0-3548 GCA_041688385.1 Bacteroidia bacterium | reverse complement strand
TTTTTCAGCAACGGCCTGCACTGTTGCTGCCGATATTTCACGGTTACCAACACCTTAAAATCCTAAGCAGCGAATGGGGTTTTAAACGTTGTTTTATGGGAAAAATGTAATAATAATAAAAACGATGTAAGGGAGTAAAGCGGTCTAGGCATCAACTTTACAGCATCGTCAATAAAATATTTCTACTATGAAAAAATACATGCTTCAAATCAGTTTTGTTGTGGTGTTACTTGGTATCGCCCCATTCGCCAATGCCGCGGCCAATGCTACATCACCAGTTTCCACGCCTATCTCGGCAGCGGCCATACCTCTGCCACAAAGCCAGGAAACGTTGGTATTGCTGAACCGGCTCGAAACCATCCAGGCGATGGACATCAGCGGTATGAAAAGTTCCGAAAAAAGGGTGCTCCGCAAAGAGGTTAAGTCTATCGAAAAACAACTGAAAGCCGCACCAAACGGTGGAATTTATATTTCTGTAGGTGCTGTCCTCATCATCCTTTTGTTGCTGATTCTTTTCTTGTAGCGGGAAAGCGCCACTGGCTAAAACAAGCCGCTCCCTGTCGCGACAATTTAACGCTTGCCCGACATGGAGTACGGCCTTTCTTCGGGCAGCAATTGTCGGCTGCTATCGGCCGCACTGCTCATATTAAATTGCAAGGTTCCGCCGGTATGCATTTCGGTATGGGTGATGTAGGTGCGCCTAAATGGTTTGCCATTGAGCCGCATTGATTCGACATAAGGTTTGTTGTGGGCATTCCCTGGCGCCTGTATTACCATGTTTTTGCCGTTTTCGAAGTGTAAAGTCACGTTTTTGAAAAGTGGGGCGCCGAGCACATATTCGCCTGTTCCGGGCGTGACCGGATACATGCCTAGTGCCGAAAAGACATACCAAGCCGAGGTTTGTCCGTTGTCTTCATCGCCGCACAAACCGTCGGGGGCATTGCTATACAGCTTGTCTAGGATGTTACGGACATGATATTGTGTTTTCCAAGGAGCTCCGCCGTGATTGTACAAATACACCATATGTTGAATGGGTTGGTTGCCATGGGCGTATTGCCCCATATTTGTGACCAACATTTCGGTTATCTCATGTATTTGCCCCTTATAATAGCTGTAATCGAAAGTGGGTGCCGCGGTAAATACAGCATCGAGTTTAGCCACAAAGGCAGCATCTCCACCCATTAAATCTGCCAAGCCAGCCGGGTCGTGCAGTACGCACCAGGTCCAATGCCAGGAGCAACCTTCGGTAAAGGCATCGCCCCATTTGTCGGGCCGGAATGGGGACTGAAAGCTTCCATCTCGGTTTTTGCCGCGCATAAAATTAACTTTCGGATCAAACACATTGCGGTAATAGCCTGCTCTTTTCGCGAAAGTATCCATTTCCGCTTGTGGCCTCCCCAATTGCTGGGCTAATTTCCAGAGGGTGAAGTCATTATAGGCATATTCAAGTGTTCTTGCTGTATTTTCTGGGATGTTCACGTCGTAAGGAATATACCCCAAGGCATTGTAATATTTTACGCCCGCCCGCCCAACCGAGCGCAGAGGACCTGCATTTTCCGAATTTTTAAGCAAAGCCTCATACAATACATCCATAGAGGGAGGCCGTATGCCTTTGAGATAGGCGTCGGCTATAATCGAAGCAGAATTGGAGCCAATCATACAATCGCGGTGACCAGGACTGGCCCATTCTGGCAGCCAGCCGCTTTCTTTGTACGTATTGGCAAGTCCTTCAAGTATCTGCCCGTCCATTTCGGGGAACATCAAGGTGAAGAAGGGAAAAACAGCTCGAAACGTGTCCCAAAAGCCGTTGTCGGTGAACATATAACCCGCCTCCACCTTGCCGTTGTATGGACTGTAATGCACCATTTTGCCGGCTGCATCATATTCGTAAAACTTGCGCGGAAATAGCATTGTTCGGTATAAAGCCGTGTAAAAGGTGGCGCGCTGGTCATCGGTGCCGTCTTCTACTTCAATACGGCCCAACAAATCATTCCAGCGTTTGGCAGCTTTTGCTTTGATGACGTCAAAACTATCCTTGCCCAGCTCTTTTAAGTTGATTTCAGCTTGTTCAGGACTGATAAAGGAAGACGCCACCCGGATGTGCAAAGGTTTGGCCGGATTGCCTTGAAACTGCAGTATGGCGCCCGCATGTTCACTTTTTACTTCCAATCGGCCGGCTTTGATTTTGCCTTTATCTACGCCATAAACAGCCGTGATGTCTTGATCGAAATAAAGCACAAAATAATTGTGAAAATTGCTGGGTACACCACCTTGCGCATTGCGGGCATAGCCCACCACTTTCCGTTCCTTGGGATAAACCTTGATGTAAGAGTTTTTGAAAAAAGCATCTACGATGAGGTAGGCACGCTTGGTCTCGGGATAAACCAAGCGGAACATCGCTGCTCTTTCGGTAGGGGTGATTTCGACCGTGGTATTATAATTGGCCACATAGGCCTTGTAATAATGGGGTTTCGCTGTTTCGGCTTTGTGCGAAAACCAAGATGCTCGGGCATCTTCGTCAAAAAGGAGGGTATCGGTGACCGGGAAAAGAGAGAATGCACCGTAGTCGTTAATCCAAGGCGAGGGCTGATGGGTTTGTTTAAAACCCCTGATTTTATTTGTGCCGTATTGATATGCCCAGCCATCGCCCATTTTGTTTGTCTGCGGTGTCCAGCTATTCATGCCCCAAGGCAAGCCAATGGCAGGGTAGGTGTTGCCATTGGAAAAAGAATAACTCGAAGCGGTACCGATAAGCGGATTAACCAATTCAACCCAAGAAGTGGATTGTGCGTGAACAGCTGAGCTGTAGAGTATAAAGACTGCAAAAAGGGTAAACCGCAAGGCGTTCATCATCATGTTTGAGCGTAAGGCTACGGTAATATAGGATTATGTGCGACCGATTTGGAAACAAAACAAAGTACTCAAACCAGTGATGGGCGTAAATACCCACATTTCGACTGGGTTTTTGGCCAGGAGGTTCCCAACGGTATTGAGGGCAAAAAGTACCGCCATGAGCATAAAAAGAACGCGAAATAATTTTGGCCTGGCTGCCAACGGGAGCAAACCTTGACGCCAATATACAATCCCCAAAAAGAGCAGGTTGATGAAGGTCGAAATCATTTCAAACTGCCTCCAGTTATCGAGTCCTGTACGACCTCCCCAAATGATATCGTTGGGGAAAATGGATAGCAAAACACCAATATGAAAAAGTATAGATGCCGTAAAAAAGAAATTCAGTACAAAAAGAGCGGTTTTAACAGAAATGAAGCGCATCGAAGGAAGGTTTAGCGTGGATGTCCATTTTGAAGGTCGGATTTTGGTAAGTAGAGCAAGCTAGTTTAGGATTTAAGGTTGTTGCAAGCATTGGCGTTCTAACAGCGAAATAGTCACTGTTTTGGTATAGGCAGCAGCGGCAGGTTATGCATCTCAAATTCAAGTAGGCCGCCGTTCAGCAGCTGGGCGTGGCTGATTTCAAAAGTAGTCAACCGCTGACCATTCAGTTTTATGCTGTTCACGTAACAATTTTTGCGGCTTTGATTTTTAGCTAC
>JBDNIH010000249.1:0-5708 GCA_041688385.1 Bacteroidia bacterium | reverse complement strand
CTATCGGAATACATTCAACTATACCGCGGATAACAAAGTATTCCGTTGGGTAAGCGAAAGTTGGGACCAAGGTGTTAATGCCTATGTTAACGAGACCAAAAGAGACTATTTCTTTGGCACTTTTTCACAGTCGGTGGCAACAAACAAACTCGCTCAACTTCAAGTGTACCCTAACCCTGTACAGAATAGGATGAATATTTCGTTGGAATCTGCTGTAGACGGTAGGCTTTCAGCTCAAATTTTTAATCTGCAGGGTCAATTGGTTGTGAACACAACATTTGAACTGACAACGGGTAAAAACCAGCTGCAGCTAGAAGTGCAAGACCTAGCCAAAGGTTTGTATCAGCTGAGACTACAAACCGCAAATGGTCTAGAAACAGTTCGTTTTGTGAAGTAGTTGAAGCCAACCTGCACAAAAAGGCCCGCTATTAAGCGGGTCTTTTTTGTTTAGAGCACATATGTACTGAATGGTTTTATTAGAAAATGCTTTTTAGCGGCTTGTTGTGCTCTTTCTGATTTTATTCACCAAAAATTACAGTTCATTATTTAGCATTTTTTAGCGTCGAAAATTAACGCTTGTGTAGTTGCTTAGCGGTTCATGATAGTTCGAAAGCGAAATTTACTACTCTGGAGTTTTTTGGTCTTGTTTTCCTGCGCACCAACGCCCAAACAAGTCGTGGAAAGGATGGCTATTGAAACATTGTTTCGGAATCCGGAGAAGGTATACTATCAGCTGTCGCCAGATGGGCAATATCTTGCCTTTTTAGCGCCGTATGAAAATCGCATGAATATTCATGTTCAGCGAACTGGTACGGATAGCATATGGCGAATTACAAGTGTGACCGAAAGAGACATCGCCAAGTTTGGCTGGGCTTCGAATCAGCGATTGTATTTTTTGCGGGACGAAGGGGGTGATGAGAACTACTTTTTGAGTACCGTCGCATTTGATGGAAGTCAGTATAGGGAGTTGACCCGTTTTAGTGGCGTGCGCACGAGCATTTTGGATGCACTTGATGAGGCCGATGATGAGATGCTTATTGAGCTTAACCAACGAGACCCACGTGTATTCGACGTTTACCGCATTGATCTCGCTACGGCTGCATTGCGGCTTGAAATTCGCAATCCTGGTAATTATTCGGCCTATCTCACCGACCACAATGGAATTATACGGCTAATAACGACCACGGACGGCGTGACCAACAGTTTTCTATACCGCGAAAATGAAAAGCAGGCATTTAAAAAAGTGCTGGAAATGGGTTATAAAAATACTTTCAAACCTTTGTTTTTCGATTTTGAAGCGCCTGCTAAAGTTTATGCCATCTCTAACTTAGGCAGGGACAAAGCTGCGGCTGTTAAATACGACTTGCTGCTTCAACGGGAAGATACCTTGTTATATGAAGCGCCCAACAATGATGTGGATTGGATAGGCTACTCTAAAAAGCGGAAAACGCCTACTTTGATTCATTATACAGACTCAAAAGGGCGTTTGGTCTTTCTTGATGCCATTGCTGCCGGATTGTATGATGAAATTAGGGCGCAATTGGACAATAAGGATGAGGTGATGTTTAGCTCCATTGACGAGAGCGAAGAGCATTTTGTGATCCGTACCTTTTCGGACCGCACATTGGGTTCCTTTTATTATTACAGCTGTTCCACAGGCAAACTCGACAAATTATCAGAGGTTAGCCCATGGCTGAAAAAAGAAATGATGGCGGCGGTGCGACCCATTACTTATATCAGTCGGGATGGACTAACTATCCATGGTTATCTTACCCTACCTGTCGGCATGGATGCCAAAAATCTGCCTGTTATCGTGATGCCACATGGTGGGCCGTGGGCAAGGGATTTTTGGCGTTTTGACACCAATGTCCAATTTTTAGCCAATCGGGGTTATGCAGTATTACAAATGAATTTCCGGGGCTCCACCGGCTATGGCAGGGCATTTTGGGAAGCCGGTTTTAAACAGTGGGGACTGAAGATGCAGGACGATATTAGCGACGGGGTGAAATATTTGGTTGCTGAAGGTATCGCCAACCCGAGCCGTATTGCCATTTTTGGAGCCAGTTATGGCGGGTATGCCGCCTTAGCTGGATTGGCTTTTACGCCCGATTTATACCGTTGTGGTATCGATTATGTTGGCGTTTCTAATTTATTTACGCTGCTGCAAACCATTCCGCCTTATTGGGAGCAGGAGCGGGAAATGTATTACGAAATGATTGGTCACCCAAAAAAGGATAGTCTTTATTTTGTGGAAGTTTCGCCTGTATTCCATGCCGAAAAAATACAAGTTCCCTTGATGGTTGTGCAAGGCGCACGTGACCCCAGAGTAAAAAAAGCAGAGTCGGATCAGATTGTTGAAGCTTTAGCGGCACGTGGAATTACCGTCGATTATATCGTTAAAGAAAACGAAGGGCACGGTTTCCGTAACCAGGAGAACCGTATTCAGCTCTACCATGCTATCGAGAAGTTTCTGAACGAAAATCTTTAGGCTTAGTAGTTGATTTCTATTTTATCCTTAGACCAGTCGAAGCGCACCCAGCTCAGCAGCTTGTGCTCGTATGGAAAAGCCGTGGATTTATGGAAAGGGTCGAAGTTTGATAGCGGTGTGATAAATTGATGGGTTTCGGTATCAATGCTTAACTCAATTCCTGCTATGCTTACTTTTTTGGGTGCAGAGCCGTGAAAGTAAAGCTTCAGCTGTTTCCAAGCTGGAACGTAATTACCCGAAACAGCATCAATTGTTAGTTTTTTTGCCTCTGGATCGTGCGACAAGTTCCGCTCCATATATGCCCCTTTTTCGAAAGCATGGGTTTTGCCGTCATCGTCGTATAAGTCAAAGCTGGTTTTATTGCCGCCAGTATATAGATGTAGACAAAGCACTTCTGCTGCTTTTTCTTCCTGGTGAGCAGGTGCTGAGGGCAATGTTGGTATAATGCTTCCTGCTTTTATAAAAACCGGAAGTATTTCAGGTGGGGTATCAAATCTAATTTCATTGCCGCCAATAAATCGTTCTTCATTGTAAAGCAATTGCCATTCTCCCTCTGGCAAATAAATCTTTTGAATGTGCTGAAGGGAATCTACCGCCGCCACTAAAATTTGAGCACCAAATAAATACTGGTTCGACCAACGGTTTTCGTAAATTATAGGGTCATAGGTATAATTAATAGCTAGACTACGCACCAAGGGTAAGCCGGTACGACTAGCTTCTCTCATGCTACTGTATAAATAGGGCATCAAACGGTAGCGCAAGCGTATAAAATTGGCGGAAATTTCCGAGGCGGCCTCGCCATATGCCCACGGCTCTGCATCTCTGCTATTTATCATGCTGTGACCACGGAAAAGCGGAGAAAAGGCCCCAATTTGCATCCAACGGGAGAAAAGTGCAGCATCTGCTTCTCCTACAAATCCACCCACATCCATTCCCGTAAAGGGCAAACCAGCTAAGCCCATGCTACTCATAAGCCGAACACCAAGTAACATATGCTCGTTATTGGCAATATTGTCGCCTGTCCAAACAGCTGCATAACGCTGAATGCCACTGAAACCCGCCCTGGTCAGCACAAAAGGTCGTGCACCTGCTAATCGTGCTTTTACGCCTTCATAAGTAGCACGGGCCATTTGCATACCGTATTGGTTGTGCGCTTTGAGGTGGGTAGCGCCTGCACCTTCCCAGTCGAACTCCAGCAGGTCGGGCATACACTTGCCCCAGCTAACGGGTTCATTCATGTCATTCCAATAGCCATTAATGCCTATTTGGATGTTTTCTTCAAGCTGTTGGCCCCACCATTGGCGTGTTTCTGCTTTGGTGAAATCGGGAAACATACAAGTACCCGGCCAGACGTCACCGGTGTAAGGCGTGCCGTCGGGGTAGGTAACGCATAATTTTTGGTCAAGTAGTTCCTCTCGTATGCGATAACCGGCTTCATCTTTTATACCCGGATCGATAATCAAGACCAACTGGAAGCCCATTTCCTTGAGTTGATTTACCAGATTGGCGGGGTTAGAAAACGTTTTATGGTTCCAGCTAAAGACTTTGTAAGCCTCCATATAGTGTATGTCGAGATAAATGACATCGCAGGGTATTTCCTTCTCCCGGAAGTTTCGGGCAATTTGGAGCAGCTGTTTGTCAGAAGTATAACTGTATCGACACTGTTGGTAGCCTAAACTCCATTTGGGAGGTAAAGGCATGGTACCAGTAAGCCAGCTGTAGTCTCTGAGTATTTTCGCCACAGAGCCGCTGGCAAACATATAATAATCTAATTCACCATCGGCAACGCTGAAAGACGAGAACCGATGATTAGAAGCACCAAAATTGAAGACGGAGCGGTAACTATTGTCTAGGAAAATGCCGTAAACACTGTTTGTGTGCACGCCCATGTAAAAGGGCGTGCTTAGATACAACGGATCACTTTCTTCGCCGTAACCAAAAGCATCGGTATTCCAATGTTCATAGGCATTCCCCCTACGGTTGAGGTGGCCAGTTTTTTCACCCATGCCAATAAACTTTTCCGCCTCTCCTAGACGCTTGTAGCAGCTTATGCTATCGCCAATAAAAGAGATTCCGAAGGCCGAATCGTCGCTGACGAGCTGGTTGCCTTCGGCATCCAATAAGTCGAAACGTAAGGGTATACGTTGAATATGAAGCTGCAACTTTGCTGTACTTAATAGCCAACCAGATGCAGAATCCTTTAATGTGTATTCGGTTTTTTGTGGCGTGGTGACTACAGCATATGAATGGTCTTCGAATTTGCGCTGGATAGACAGGACACGAATACGTACAATACTTTCGGTATATAAAACCACTTGTACTTGGGCCTCTGCTGTTGTAAAAGAGATCAGCTGATTACCAGTTGTGAAATTGGTAACAGGGCCTATTGCCGTGTTTTTGTGGTCTTGTCGCATAATTGGGTTTCGAAAGGGAGTTTGCCTTCTCCTTATTGGTGAAAATAGACTTTTTAGCTCGTAGCGTCTTCTGTGAGGAGATAAAAGCTGTATTCCAGCAGCAACAATTCTTTTTCGAGTAAGACCGAGCGCCCAGTATAAATATCCGTGAAACGTTTTCCCTGTAAACCCAGTGGGATTTGCATTGTTGCAAGGCTGTCGGTTGGATTAATGAGCCCATAAACGGTTTGGAGTCCCGCTCCCCGTCGAACAAGTAGTAGTTTGGGGTTACTCAGACTGTCGGTTTGTAATTTATCACCATTGAGTGCTTCATTGGTCGTACGTAGTTTTAGCAAAGTGCTGTAAAAAGTGAGCATGTCAGGATTAGATGACCATAAAATCGTATTCTTTTCATTTGACTTGAGGGGTACAGCATGACCGACCTCTTCACCCGCGAGGAGGAGGGGAGCGCCGGGTAAAATTGAACTCATTAAAAAGGCAAGCATGGCGGCTTTCCTGTTCCCATAGCGCTGAGCGGCCAGTGTGTCTAATCTACCAGTTGTATGTTGACTGATGAAATGGTAATGGGTTTCTGGCGTGGACAATACCAACTGGCCAGTTTTTCGTGTCATTGGTTTTTGGAAAAGATCGGGGAGCTGGTCGTACAAATGAGCGTCGGCCAAAAGATCAAAGCCAGCTTCGAGCAGCGCTTTGTTACTGGAATTGGCCAAAAGCAGCAAGGGTTTGAATTTTTTCAGCAGGCTAAGGGTAGTCGACCACCAGTTCATTGGATAATCATTGGCAGAGCTGGCAAAATAACCGTCAAT
>JBDNIH010000248.1:0-28066 GCA_041688385.1 Bacteroidia bacterium | reverse complement strand
ATACTATTGTTTATGATCCCGACGCTTGGGTGAACGCCAATGGCTATGCTCAAATGACCAAGGCCGAAGTATTACATATTGGGGTGATGCTCAACCGTCAAATTTGCCGCGTGCTGGAAACAATGAACCAGAAGCACTTCGACAATGAAATGGATACTGGCAAAGGCAAACCCGAAATGCATACCCTTGCCTGGTTGGCCCGAGATTATTGGGCGCACATGCACCACCATCTGCTTCAACTCAACTTCTAAGCCGCCGCTTCGGCCTGCCCGTCATGCAGCGGTAATGCGAAAAATACAGTTGTACCTTGTCCAAGGGTAGATTCCACTTCCATTACGCCACCCAACAAATCTGTTCTGGCTTGTAAATTGGCCCAACCAATCCCTTTGCTCTCCTTCATCAGCCGCAAATCAAAACCCTTTCCATTGTCGCGCATAGAGATCGTCAATTCATGCGCATCGCAATGGATGTCGAGTACAATCCGGCTTGCTTCGGCATGTTTAAGCATATTATTCAAAACTTCCTGCACCATGCGGTATACAGCCAATTCGTAATCGGGTTCATACCGTTGGTTTACATCTTCCATATACACTTCCAGCTGTGGACCAGCAGTATTATTTAATCGTCCGGCCAAACTATGGATTGCAGCGAGTAGTCCCTTTGAGACCAAAGCCACCGGCATAAGATTGTGTGATATATTCCGAACCTCTTGTACCGCCTCGTCGAGTATGGCCAATTGTTCATGAACTTTCGGCTTGAATTTTTCACTCAATTGCAATTCTAAAAGTGCACTGTGCAGCTTCGCCGCCGCCAACATTTGTCCTACGCCATCATGCAGCTCGCGGGCAATACGTTGTCGCTCCTTTTCTTCGCCCTTGAGTGCTGCTTTGAAGTTCTGCCGTTGTAAAAAAGCCTTTTCGGCACGTTGTTTTGCTTCGTAGCGGATAAAGACAAAACCAAAACTTAAAGTCAATGCAAGTATACTGGCAATGGCGGCCCACCACAAGCGCGCTTTGGCCGTTTGTGCTGCCGACAGTTCGAGCGCCTGAATTTCCTTTTCCTGGGTCAATCCTAGATTTTCTTGCTCTTTTTGCGCGGTTTGAAATTTCTTCTCGAGCTGCAGTATGCGGTTATTGTTGGCCAGCGTGAAAAGGCTATCGTTCAGCTCAGAAAATGCCAGCTGTAGTTTAAAGGCTTGTTCATACTTGCCCAATGCAGCATAGGCTTCAGCTTGAAAGGCATAAGACTTGCGAACCAAGTCGGCATAACCTATACTTTTCCCCAAGGCAATGGCCGCATCTGTGGCCGTTAACACCTGCGTTGGTTTATTCCATTGCCGGTATAATTCCGCCTGATACATCTTGCTTTCGGCCATACCTGTGCGGTCGTTGCGTAATTCGCGCATGCTAAACGATGCCATCATCAGCTTTTCGGCCTTGGCGTAATTGCCCCTAAAGGCTGCCAAGCCCCCGAGATGATCGAAAGAGTAGGGCAAGCCAATGCTGTCGTTGTACATCAATTTTAGCCGGTAAGCCCGGTTATACAAATCTTCTGCACGCGCATAATCTCCTTTCATTTCGTATAAAACACCTAGATTATCGTATGCACCTGCCATGTCCTTTTCGCCAGCAGCTTCAAGCAGCGCGATGCCTTTTTGCATCTGTTCTATCGACAAAGCCAAATCCCTTCTTTTGCCCTGGTAGCCCATGCCAACAAAAACTTTCCCCATGCCAATACGATCACCCAGCTCCGAAAATAACGCTATGGCCGCCATATGGTCTGAAACTGTGGCTTCGTATGCCCCTTGATAATAATTAACCAAAGCCCTTTTTTCGTAAGCATTGGCTAGATCAGACTTTAATTCAAGTTTTTGACTTAGCAGCACCATAGTGTCGGCCCATATTTTTGCTTGCTCCAGATTGGCTATAAAAACGTCATAAGGCATCGCAAGCATCGTGGCCAAGCGCGCTTTGTCTTGTTTGGTTTTAACCGGATTGGGTGCACCACCAAGCTCCGATGCAGCATAGCCAGGGCAGCTTAGCCATAGGAAGTGGAGAAAAAAGAAAATACGCCTCATAAATGCCTAATTGAACCCTTAAATTTACACTTTCCAGATTATGAAACTGCCGAATCGCCTTCTGTTCAACCCATTATTCCTATTTGTCGCTTGCCGCAGCGTTTTCAAAGAGAATGATTCATTTTTATTGAACAACCATGGCTCAATTTGATTTTTTGGTCCTAGGCCAGGGTATTGCCGGCAGCCTACTCGCTTGGGAACTCGATCAGCGCGGTCAAAAAGTCGCTATTATCGACCAACACCAGCCCGGTGCTGCCAGTCGCGTCGCATCCGGGATGTGGAACCCCATCACTTTTCGATTGCTTTTAAAATCGTGGCGGGCGGATAGTTTATTACCCGTTGCGCTCGACTACTACGCCAAACTTTGTCATCGTTTTGAAGGCGACTGGCTTCATGCCATGCCCATAAATAGGGTATTCCCAAATGCTGAAACAAGGGAAATGTGGCTCGAAAAGCGAACGGATACCGATTACAGCGGCTATCTCGGGGAATTATCAGCGGCAGCGGCACCTACGCATCCACTGCAATATCCTTTTGGCTACGGTGTAGTAAAACAAAGTGGTTGGTTGGAAATAAATCCTTTACTCGACCATATCCGCCAATATTTTAGCGCCAAAAACGCACTTTATGAAGTCGATTTTAAGCCTGAAAACTTGAAAATAACGGCAGAACAGGTGGAATTTCAGGGTTTAACGGCGAAAAAAATCATATTTGCCGAAGGGAGTCGGCTCGCACAAAATCCTTGGTTTCAGTGGTTACCGCTGAAGCCCGCACAAGGAGATGTACTTACCTTACATATTCCCGGCCTAAATTTAAAACAAGTGTACAATGCAGGCTTTTTTTTGCTCCCTATCGGCAACGACCAGTACCGGTTAGGTGCCACCTACGAGTGGGATATACTCGACCCACATCCCACGGCAGCAGGCAAGCAGGAATTACTCGACAAGCTGGCCACCGCTTACACCGGGCCTTTTACGATACTTTCACATCAAGCAGGCATACGACCCGCAGTTGCCGATCGTCGGCCTCTGCTCGGCTTACATCCGGATGCCCCTAGCTTGGCTATTTTTAATGGCTTAGGTACTAAAGGCGTGCTACTTGCCCCTTATTTTGCCCAACAAATGGCCGGTTATTTACTCGGACAGGGCGAGATTGAAACAGAAGTAAACATCAAACGCTTTCGAAAACGTTTTGAGAAAGCCCGCGATGCACGACAAGAATTTTAACTTTACAGCAAAGAATAACTATGGCACGTCCGCTGATATTAGTTTGTAACGATGATGGCATTCACGCTCCCGGCATTCGGGCCCTGGTAGAGGCGGTTGAAAAATTAGGTGACTTGGTGGTGGTTGCACCCGACCGACCACAGTCGGGCATGGGTCATGCCGTCACTATAGGCGAACCCCTCCGAATCACTGAAAAAAAAGGGCTTTTTGCTGGTCACCAGGCCTTTGAAACGACTGGCACACCTGTGGATTGTGTCAAATTAGCAGTCGATAAGATCCTGCACCGCAAGCCCGATTTATTGGTCAGCGGCATCAACCATGGCTCCAACAGTTCAATTAATGTGATTTATTCCGGCACTATGTCGGCAGCCGTTGAGGGAGCCATAGAAGGAATACCTTCGGTTGGTTTTTCGCTCTGTGATTTTGCCTATGAGGCCGATTTTACGCTCGCTGCAAAAATCGCCCGACAAGTCGCCGCAAAAATCCTGAAGTTTAAGCTGCCTTATGGCACACTACTTAATGTAAATATCCCAAAAATCGCAGCAACGAACTATAAAGGGATGAAGGTTTGTCGTCAATCGGCAGCCAAGTGGAGCGAAAACTTCAATGAGCGGGTTGATCCACACGGCAAAAAATACTACTGGATGACAGGTGAATTTCAGCTACTTGAAAACTCTACCGACACTGATGAATGGGCCTTGGCCAATGGTTATGCTTCGGTGGTACCAGTACAATTCGACCTCACTGCTCACCACGCTATCCCACTGTTAAATACCTGGCAACTCGATGCGGGCGGCCAATAACTTTCCTGGAGGGCTCATTTTCGGCTTACTGCTGCCAATGTTAGCCTTGCTGCTCTATTTTGCCTTCGCACGTACAGATGAAGGTCTTTTTCAGTTTCTGGAAGAAACACAACGTATACGCTTGCTATCGCCTATGTTGAGCTTAGCCGCTTTACTGAACTTGGCTGCCTTCTATTATTTCTTACAGAAAAACTGGTATAAAACCGTTCAGGGGGTGATTACAGCAACGCTTTTATACGCTTTCCTCATCCTTTTCCTCAAATTTGTGCTTTGAAACTATATATCATAGCAGGAGAAGCTTCAGGCGATTTGCACGCCGCCAACCTCCTTCTCGCCTTACGCAAAAAGGAACCTAAGCTCGAAATCAGGGCTTGGGGCGGTGATAAAATGGAAGCGGCTGGTGCCAAAGTGGTAAAACATTACCGTGATCTTTCTTTTATGGGCTTTTCGGAAGTAGTGCTCAACCTGCGGACGATTCTCCGGAATCTCGCGTTCTGCAAAGAAGACATACTTGCATTTCAACCAGATGCCATCCTGCTGGTAGATTATCCAGGCTTCAACCTGCGTATAGCCAAATTTGCGCACGAGCTGGGCATACCTACCACCTACTATATTTCCCCCCAACTTTGGGCATGGAAAGCTGGTCGGGTGAAGCAAATTAAAGCATATGTCGACCAACTCCTCTGTATACTTCCGTTCGAACCCGCTTGGTACGCCCAATACGGTGTTATAGCTGAATATGTCGGTCATCCCCTGCTGGACGCCCTTCAAGTTTATCCTTTCGACCCAGAATTCCGCGAAAAGCAAGGACTAGATGAACGGCCGGTCATTGCCCTCTTGCCAGGCAGCCGCAAACAAGAAATTAAGGTCAAACTACCTATCATGTTGCAAGCCGTTGCTTCTTACGTAAACAATTATCAAATTGTTGTGGCGGCAGCGCCTGCCCAAGAACTCGATTTCTATAAACAAATCATCGGGCAAGCACCTGTCCGCATTATCAGCGGGAAAACCTATGATTTACTAAAAACAGCAACAGCCGCAGTGGTCACTTCAGGCACAGCAACACTCGAAACTGCCCTCATCGGCACACCAGAGGTAGTTGTGTATAAAGGCAGTGCAATTTCATACGCCATTGGCAAACGTCTGGTGAAAGTAAAATACATCAGTCTGGTGAACCTCATACTCGACCGTCCCCTACTCACCGAACTTATACAAAACGACTGCACACCTGAAAAAATCGCCGCTGAATTAGCAAAACTCCTTCAACCAGCACATCGCGACAACCTTCAAAAAGCGTACAGCGAATTGCATCAAGTTTTGGGTGAGGCCGGTGCCTCTGAAAATGCAGCTGAAACCGTATATCAGTTTATGAGGCAAGCCCAGTCTGAAAAAGGCGTCTAATAACACCTCTGCAAATTATTAGCGTCAGTCGCTTGCCTGAATCAAAATAAATAACGAGAATTGCAGTCCCAAAGCACCTGCTTTAGGTAACATGGGGGATTAGCTCAGCTGGCTAGAGCGCTTGCATGGCATGCAAGAGGTCATCGGTTCGACTCCGTTATCCTCCACTTTGAAAATAGACCGCCATTGACGGTCTATTTTTTTTGCCCAATTCGACAATCGTCAGCCCGAGGAGCCGAGGTTTAACACAAATACTTAGTTGAGCTGAATAACGTTGACGGATAAGCGCATTGCTCCTTTAAGCAATGCAGCTTTTTTAAACCAAGCTGTCGAGCTAAGTCAAATTCAAAAAATAACGCGCCAAAATTGCCGGGACAAGCATTTTCCCGAGCATTACGCTTGTCAAAATACCTCCCAATTTTGGAATAAACCACCCAGTTTAGGGCTATTAGGCCGCACTTTTACTGTTTCGCCAAGCCGGATTTCAGATAGGTATTAAAAGAAAAAAGCCCCATAAGGGGCTTTTTCACGGTCAGGTTTAGTGAGCAGACAATCGAAAATGGTGTTTTCAAGCCATTTTCTGATTCTTCATTTTCATCGGTGCCGGTCTATATGTCGAAGCCGTTCCAATATTCTTACAAGGATATATGCAAACAGTGTTCCGCTTTTAGCTTTAAACTGTAATAGATGTAATAATTATAGCGTAGACTGCAAAGAATTCGCAGGAAAATTGCCGATAAGGCGCCCAAATAGCTTTCAATACCTCCAAAACATGGAATATCCTAAATTCCATTCCCAGCTTAGGACGACCTGCCGATTGCGCCTACACAAACGCCCTTTCCTTTCATAAAACTGCACTGGAAGTGCAGAAAAGGCATTCCAAGATCGATAATAAGTTTTCAATTTTTGGAAAATACAAGGTAATTATAGGATTATATTCCTAAATTTGGAAAACACTAAGCTATATTATGGCGCGCATTTTTATCGTCGAAGACGAACCTATGTATATGAAAACGATCAAATATATCGTGGAGTTAAATCCCGATAACGAGGTCTTCTGTTATACGTCGGGCAAGGAAATGATTAATAATTTACATCGACGCCCCGATGTAATCACACTCGATTATTACCTCCCGGATTTGTCGGGTTCAGAAATTCTCAAACACATCAAAAGTTTTGATCCAGATATCTACGTAATCATGCTTTCGGGACAAACCGACGTAGGTACTGCCGTTAAACTCTTGAAAAACGGAGCCTACGATTATATTACCAAAGACAACGAGACCAAAGACCGGCTCATTAATACCATCAACAACATCATCAGCAACCAAAAAATCGTTAAAGAAAACCGCATGTTGCGGGAGGAGTTGGGCAAAAAGTATGACTTCTCCAACTCTATCGTTGGTCAAAGTGATAGCATACGCTTTGTCTTCACCTTACTCGAAAAAGCCATCAAAACCGATATCATCGTATCCATTTACGGCGAATCGGGAACAGGAAAAGAGCTCGCGGCCAAAGCCATTCACTACAATTCAAACCGCACCAAAGGCCCCTTTGTACCGGTAAACATGGCTGCTATTCCCAACGAACTGCTCGAAAGTGAGCTATTCGGACATGAAAAAGGCTCTTTCACCGGCGCCAATACCCGGAAAATCGGCAAATTCGAACTTGCCAACAATGGCACCATCTTTCTCGATGAAATCGCCGAAATGGACATCTCCTTGCAGGCCAAAATTCTACGGGTTTTGCAAGAGAAAGAACTTAGCCGTGTTGGTGGCAACGAAAATGTGAAAATCAACTGTCGGGTAATTGTTGCGACCAATCGCAACCTCAAAGAAGAAGTCACCAAGGGTAACTTTAGAGAAGATTTATACTACCGCTTACTTGGTTTACCCGTGCAGCTTCCACCCTTGCGTGAACGCAAATCTGACATTCCTGTACTGGCAAAACATTTTGTGAATGAATTCGTCAAAGAAAACAAACTACCTAATCTCAAGCTCTCGAAAGAAGCCCTCGACAAATTAGGAAACTACTTCTTCCCTGGTAACGTACGTGAACTCAAGGCGGTGGTTGAATTGGCTTGCGTGATGACCAATGCATTGGAAATCGCCGATTCAGATATCCATTTTCAAAACGACAACGAACCTATGGAGTGGTTACAGGAAGAGCTCACCCTACGTGATTTCGAACGTAAGTTGATTAGGTATTATCTCGATAAGTACCAAAATAATGTTATCACGGTGGCCAACAAACTCGACATTGGTAAATCCACCATTTACCGCATGTTACAAAATCAGGAACTATAAACCATCAACCCCAAGTATAATGCAAGGCGTAAAAAATTACATCGATCAGAACAAACAACGTTTTTTAGACGAATTATTTGACTTGTTGCGCATTCCCTCCGTATCAGCCAATGCCGATTTTAAAGAAGATGTGTTTGAAGCTGCCGAATTTATCAAAGCCCGACTCGAAGAAGCCGGAGCTGATTTGGTAGAAGTGTGCCCCACCGACGGATATCCGATTGTTTACGGCGAAAAAATAATTAACCCTAACCTGCCAACCGTTCTGGTTTACGGGCACTACGACG
This sequence comes from Bacteroidia bacterium, assembly GCA_041688385.1. Classification (GTDB taxonomy): domain Bacteria; phylum Bacteroidota; class Bacteroidia; order UBA7662; family UBA7662; genus UBA7662. The sequence continues at coordinate 19,969 of JBDNIH010000248.1, read as the reverse complement.
TTCAACCTGCGGATCCATATGACTTATGGCACACACCACCATTTGAACCTACCATCAAAAACGAAAAAATATATGCCCGAGGCAGTGCCGACGACAAAGGGCAAATGTTTATGCATGTGAAAGCATTTGAATTGATGATGCGAACCAATCAACTTCCATGCAACGTCAAGTTTATGATAGAAGGTGAGGAAGAAGTCGGCTCAGGAAATCTAGGGCCATTCTGCATCGCCAACCGGGAACGTTTAAAAGCGGACGTGGTACTCATTTCAGACACCTCAATGATTGCCAACGATGTGCCGAGCATAGATGTTGGCCTGCGGGGATTAAGTTATGTAGAGGTTGAAGTAACAGGCCCTAACCGCGATTTACACTCGGGTGTATACGGTGGCGGCGTTGCTAATCCCATCAATATACTCGCAAAAATGATTGCGTCGATGCACGACGAGAACAACCACATTACCATGCCCGGTTTTTACGATAAGGTAATTGAACTTACGGCTGCAGAACGTAAGGCTATGAATGAGGCTCCATTTGATCTGGAGGACTACAAAACCGATTTGGGAATAGCTGATGTGTGGGGCGAAAAGGGATTTACCACCACGGAACGCACTGGTATCCGCCCAACTTTGGATGTGAATGGTATTTGGGGTGGTTATATTGGCGAGGGCTCAAAAACCGTCTTACCGACGAAGGCTTTTGCTAAAATTTCGATGCGTTTAGTTCCAAATCAATCTTCACCCGAAATCACCCAGATGTTCCAACGGCATTTCGAAAACATCGCTCCGGCGGGTGTTAAAGTTGTGGTAAGACCTCATCATGGTGGCGAGCCTGTAGTAACACCAACTGATTCTGTGGCTTACTTGGCAGCAGCAGCAGCAATGGAAACCACCTTCGGTAAAACACCTATACCAACCCGTGGTGGAGGTAGTATTCCAATCGTTGCTTTATTCGAAAAAGAGCTTGGATTAAAATCGGTGTTGATGGGTTTTGGTCTCGACTCAGACGCACTACATTCTCCCAACGAGCATTATGGCCTTTTTAACTTCTATAAAGGCATTGAAACAATTCCTTATTTCTTCGAGAACTTTACACGAAGCAGTCAGGCTTAATACCAATAGCTACGTTTGTAGCTGTGTTTTTCTCCAAAAATAACCTGTTGTGTGCCCGATATACGTAATGTATCATCGGGCACATAACTGTAATGCACAACCGATTCATACAAGAAGTTTTTGTCGGCAACCTGCAACTCCAGTTTGACCAGCTTACCAGAAGCAAACTGAAGCCGGACCGTTTGCGGATTCATAGCAGCGGTCTGGGCAACATAATTCACCTCCAGCTGGTTTTCGTTACCGCTAGTATCCACCTTATAGCCACCGCGGTAAGCTGTGCGATTCAGATCAAGCTTTTGCAGTGCTTTAAATGCTTTTTTCCAATCAATCACTTCCTCCTTTTTCACTTCGGTTACACCATCCTTTTCCCAGCGCACTTCGGCATATATGTTTTTACCCATTTGCCGCTCAGTTTCTACCTTAAAATAATTCGGTAAATCGAAATACAACGGGGTCAGATTTGCCTTTTCATTACGCTGACAAGCAAAAGACACAAAGAGGAGTGAAAAGAAAACAGTTTTGTGCAGCACCACGCAAAGGTGCATGCTTGTTGCCACAAATTCAAATGTTGAAAAGTTCAGCCTCAAGAGCATAACTCTGCTTTTGTCTGTGAAAAATTGAGTTAAATTTGTATACTCTGTGTGTTGGCACATTTTGTGACTAACATTGGGAAATTGTTGGATATGAAGCTTTTTGTGAACCTTCTTTTATTTGCTGCGCTTTCGATGTCGTTTACCCAAACTGATTCGAAAACTGATATCGTTGATGAATTGGCCGAGCTGATACGGGATGCCAATGTAAAAGAGCTCGCAGCCTTCCTCGACAATACTGTTGAGCTCACGCTTCAAGAGCGCGAAAGCACTTATAGTAAAGCACAAACTGAGATCATCCTCAAAAACTTTTTTCTCAAAAACCAACCAAAAACCTTTAAGTTGATGCACCGCGGTGCTTCTGAAAAAGGCGGTCGCTATATGATTGGTTTATTGACCACGGAAGCCGGCATCAGCTACCGAACATCTGTGGTTTTGCAAGACAAACCAGAAGGACTTCGGATACAGCAACTCAGATTTGAGTAATTTTAGGGGATGCAATTAGCCGATTTCATCCGTTTATCGCTTGCCGAAGATATAGGCGATGGCGATCACAGCAGTTTAGCCTGTATACCCGCCGAAGCGCAAAGTCGCGCACGGCTATTGGTAAAAGACACCGGTGTATTGGCTGGTCTCACCGTAGGTACGGCGGTTTTAAGAGCGGTTGATCCAACACTCAAAATACAAACCCTGCTCACCGATGGCACACCCATTAAGCCTGGCGACATCGCATTTACAGTCAGCGGTAACGCATGCAGTATTCTTACTGGTGAGCGCCTTTGTTTGAACATCATGCAAAGGATGAGTGGGGTTGCTACAAACACTGCCAAAATCGTAGACACACTTCAAGGAACAAATTGTATACTGCTCGACACCCGAAAAACAACGCCGCTCAATCGTTTTCTCGAAAAAGCGGCTGTACGTATCGGAGGCGGTCAAAACCACCGTTTTGGGTTGTATGATTTGATTATGATCAAAGACAATCATATTGACTTTGCCGGTGGTATCGCGCAAGCCGTCCATCGTGCCAAGGACTACCTGAAAGCCCAAGGTAAAAACCTCAAAATAGAAGTAGAAGCACGCAATCTGGAAGAAGTAGCCGAAATATTGGCCTGTGGACCGGTAGACCGCATCATGCTTGATAACTTCAGCTTCCCTGATTTACGAACAGCAGTTGCGCTTATCGGGAAACAAACCGAAACAGAAGCTTCAGGTGGTATTACCAGCGAAAATGCGATTAATTATGCCCTTTGTGGCGTAAATTATATTAGTATGGGGGCGTTGACGCATACCATCAAAAATTTCGACCTCAGTTTAAAAGCCTACTGACATGACCAAAAAAGGCAAAGGACTAGAAAGTCTTGGTGGATTAATATACAGCACCGATCCTGACTGGAGTTATACCCCCGAAACGGCAGAAGATACCGCAACGCTGCCGCCACAACAGCAACATCTCAAAGTTTATCTCGACCGCAAACAAAGAGGCGGAAAAGAAGTCTCATTAATCACCGGATTTGTGGGCCTAACCACTGATCTAGAAGCTTTAGGCAAAACCCTGAAGTCAAAATGTGGAGTTGGCGGCACGGTGAAGGAAGGCGAAATCATCATTCAAGGTAATTTCGCCGACCGCTTGGTGGCTTTATTGATACAAATGGGCTATAAAGCAAAAAGAGCCGGGGGTTAACCGACTCTTTTGTTTGTTGCGTTTTAGCGATAGTTGGCAACCGACAATCGCCAGTCGTATTCACTGTATTTAAGTTTCGGCTGACTATCCACGGGGATATAATCCCGTTTTTCGAGGAGTTCATAGATGCCCTTTTTCCCGCCAAAGTCTTTGCGGTACCATGAAAAAAGCTTCGGCAGTACCAGTACATTGGTTGTACTATCGTATTCGCTTTCAAACATTAGAAAGAGATTTACCCCATTTTCTAATTGTTTATCCAAATCTGCCACGTTGTAAAAATCGACGGCTGGACAGCCCATTGCCCCGCAATTGAGTGCAAAATGTATGCGCCAGTCGAGTACTTCGACGCGGTGTTTTTTCTCAAAGTCGGATAGAAACCACTTTTGCAGCTGCCCACCGGCCCATTTAACTTTCGACCGGCGTAAGATGCCATGTTCAATATCGTCAAAACTTAAGGTTGTGCCAGCAATCACAATATCTCGTTTTTTGAAAAATTTGCGTCTGTTCTCAAATTGACTGGTGTCTTGTTTGAGTTTATACTGAATAAAGGCGTTATAAACATTTATCCAGAATACTTGCTTTTCAGCGTCGTTGCCTAAGCCAATATGTAGCGCTTCACTCGTATAACCCGCTATACCTTTAATATAGGGAAGCGGGTCTTCCTGATTTTTTACGGCTAACAACAGCTGTTCCGACATCTGAATTGGATGCATTGGAATGGGCGTTTGCCCCAAAAGTTGGCTTCCCACTAGCATGAGCAGGGAAAATATGCTATTTTTCATCTTATTCGGTTTCCTCTATACTTTCTTCTACTTCACTTTCCTTCTCTGTGCCGAACAAGTCCTTTTCCACTTTGAGATTGTCAATGATGAAATTTTGTCGATCTGGCGTGTTTTTACCCATATAATATTCGAGTAACTTGGCGATAGTCATTTCCATTTTCAGGATGATGGGTTCTAAACGCATGTCCTCACCTATAAATTGCCCAAATTCATCAGGTGATATCTCCCCCAAACCTTTAAATCGGGTAATTTCCGCTTTACTACCAATCTGCTGAATAGCGCGCTGGCGTTCTTGATCTGAGTAGCAATACAAGGTAGTCTGTTTATTTCTTACCCGGAACAAAGGCGTTTCAAGTATGTACAAATGACCGTTTTTCACTAAATCCGGGAAAAACTGCAGAAAAAACGTCATCAAAAGCAAACGGATGTGCATACCATCCACGTCGGCATCCGTTGCGATTACAATACGGTTGTAGCGTAAGCCCTCCAAGCCTTCTTCGATATTTAAGGCATGCTGGAGCAGGTTAAACTCTTCGTTTTCGTAGACCACCTTCTTTTTGAGTCCGTAGCAGTTGAGGGGTTTACCCCGTAAGCTAAAAACAGCCTGTGTTTCCACCATTCGCGCCTTGGTGATAGATCCACTCGCTGAATCGCCTTCAGTGATAAACAAGGTGGTTTCGAAGCGTCTTTCGTCTTTAGATTCATTAAAGTGGAAACGACAGTCGCGGAGTTTTTTATTATGCAGATTGGCTTTTTTCGCTCTTTCGTTGGCCAGCTTTTTAATGCCAGCCATGTCCTTGCGCTCTCTTTCACTTTGGGTGATACGTTTGAGCAAAGCCTCCGCCGTCGACGGGTGTTTATGCAAATAATCGTCGAGCTCTTTTTTAATAAAGTCTATCACAAAGGCACGCAGACTTGGGCCATCCGGTGCCATATTTTGGGAGCCGAGCTTGGTTTTAGTCTGAGATTCGAAAACTGGCTCTTGCACCCGTAAACTCACGGCACCTACGATAGAAGCCCGTATATCGCTCGCTTCAAACTCTTTTTTGTAAAACTCCCGAACGGTTTTTACGATGGCCTCCCTAAATGCCGCTAAATGTGTTCCGCCTTGGGTGGTATACTGGCCGTTAACAAAGGAATAATATTCTTCGCCATACTGGTCTTCGTGGGTAAAAGCCACTTCAATATCATTCCCTTTAAGGTGTATGATAGGGTAACGGATGGCATCAAGGTTGGCTTTGCGCTGTAAGAGATCAAGCAATCCATCTTTTGAGAAAAACTTCTGCCCATTCAGCTGAAGGGTAAGACCTGCATTGAGGAAAGCATAGTTCCAAATTTGATCCTCAATAAATTCAGTGATATAGCGGTAGTTTTTAAAAATGCTATCGTCCGGAACAAAGGTGACCAAGGTGCCATTGCGATCGCTGCTTGGATCTTCACCGGTTTCTGAACTAAGTTCACCCCCTTCAAATTCAGCTATTTTTGTCTTCCCGTCGCGTATCGATTGTACTTTGAAGTGTTTCGATAAAGCGTTGACGGCTTTGGTTCCGACCCCGTTTAGGCCTACCGATTTGGTGAAAGCCCCCGAATCGTATTTACCCCCCGTATTTATTTTCGATACACAATCGATAAGTTTACCAAGTGGTATGCCCCTACCAAAATCGCGTATGACTACTTTATGATCGGTGACTTTAATGTCGATGATTTTACCATTACCCATCACATATTCATCGATGGAGTTATCGACGATTTCTTTTAGCAAGACGTAAATACCGTCGTCGTGTGCTGAACCATCTCCCAACTTGCCGATATACATGCCCGGACGTAAGCGAATATGCTCCCGCCAGTCGAGTGAACGTATGCTGTCTTCTGTATAGATAACCTGATCTGCCACTACTTTCCTTTTTTGCTAAGCTAAGGGATATAAAGCTGTGTTTATACGCGGGATTTCAACAAAAAGCCCCGCTTTTCCAGTGAGAAAAGCGGGGCCACTAAAATTGAATGTAAAAATTACTTGGCTTTCACTTTGATGCCATTAAGAATTTCACCTGTTCCACCTGCACCGCGGGTTACAAATATCGCGATATCACATTTGTTGATATCGGTATCAATGTTGTCGTGATACTTAACAGGTACTACATACGTGTAGGTTTTAGTGATTTTAGTGCCTGTTTTTGTCTTTGTGGCTTCGATAACTTCACCCCACTGACCAGTCAACATATGACGGAGAATGTTGTCATGTACGTAATCGATAACCGTTCCTGACGTGTTCGTCGACTGTTGGCCAATTTGACCGCTTTCGAGGAAAGCGACATTCACATAGTTCGCAACGCTTTCATCTGAGGTGTAATACATATCTACTTTCACAGTCGCTGTGCGGGTAGCTGCATCATAAGTTGATACTGCGCCGATGTTTACAGGAGAAGCTTCAGCTATAACCTGAGAACCTGCGCCAGCCCAGTTGCCACGTCCCATGGCCGTACCACCTGCTGATTGACTCATGCCAGCAAATACGCGGCGATTAACGGTTCCTGCAGGATAGCCAGTAAGATTGGTTTGCAGCCGAATGGCGTCACCAAAATCTGAAGTAAAGTTCGGCCATCCACTGGCAGGAGTTGCGTATTGGCCAGAGTTAATGGCAATAATCACTACACGACCTGGATTTGCCGTTACCATAGCTTTGGCACGGTCATGTCCATCTGGACAAAACTGACAACGTACACCCGTGAAATCCTCAAGTACAGCATTTTTGTTAGTTGGAGTAGTGGCTGCCAAAAAAACACCATCTGTTCCGCCTCCTGGAGTAGTTGGAATGGTTGCTTCTTCTTTTTTACATGCATAGCCGACAAGCACAACGGCTGCGAGTAACATCAATATTTTTTTCATAGTTTAAAAGATTTTGCCCTCGAATATAACAAAAATATTGCCTCAGAGCTTGTTGCAATTTAAAACTTCGACAGGATAACCATCCACCATCCGGTACAATACCGCAATCACGCTCAATTGGTTAGAATCCATGTCTTCAGTTATTTGGTAGGTTACTTCCTGTTCAAAAGTTTCCCCGACCACAAAATTGCCACTTTTCCAAATTACGCCCCAAGGTCCGGCGGTAGCTCCTCCACGAAGCACATAGTCGTGAAAAAAAGAATTCTCCTTGCCTTCTTGATTACCCAATACCCGATTTTCGGTGATATAAATGGCCAATTGTAAGCTTGCATTGGTCACAGGTTTTTCAATACGCACCTTAACTTTGGCTCGGAATGTTCGGCCATTGATTTGTTTCGCACAAGCCAACACAGCGTCTGGTTGGGCAGGTATGAGGTCATTTCCTGAAAGCTGCGTCGTCTGACGAATTATTTCAAGTCGAAAATCATCAATTCCCGCCAATGGAAAACCTAGCGCGTTTACACCTAAGCTGGGTAGCTCCTCGGCATTATATAAACTGTAAAACTGTGAAGCAGCCAACGAATAAAAGGCGTCGCCTACGGTCGCTGCATGTGCGGCCATGGGAATCATACGGCCGCCAAAAGAATCGACTGCTGCATAAAAGGTAGGTATCCCAGTATCGCCAGAACGCTCACTCCAGGTAGCCGTTAAAAAAACACCCAAGGCTTTTTTGTCGGTTTGATAAGGTGGATAATTGAATAAAGCAACCTGCTCACGCTTACAGCCAAGTGAAACCAGAAGGATAAATAGAAAAGAACAATATATTTTCATGCTACTTTATTGAAAAGCAAGCGAAAGTAAAACATTGGGTTACGCAATTTATCCCTCAAATTAATGTCCTCAAACATACAAATGATTGTTTCACGTAAGGTGCTATTTTTAACCGCTTTACCTACAACAAAGTTAAAGAACCAAGGGAAATTTGTTAGCTTTTGAAGCGTATTTCCAATTTTTAGCTCTTGCCCTAGGGCAGCGTACACACCCGTTTCATAATTCCGCAACTGTTTCACGCTAAAATCATTGGCGATTAAGGCTTTTTGTATTGCTTCTGCGGCCAGTTTACCACTATACATAGCATTACCTATGCCTTCTCCAGTAAACGGATCAATTAGTGAACCAGCGTCGCCCGTAAGTAAATAGCGTTCACCGGCCAAGGTCCATTTTTTACTACCTAGAGGCAAGCCCCAGCCTTGCACAGGAGATTCCGGCTTTGCATTGGCAAAACGTGTCCTGAGTAGCGGATGGGTAGTGAGCAGCTCATCCATTAATTTTTTTAGATTCACTTTATTTTTGCTCACCTTATTGCTCACCATACCTACACCCACATTCCATTGTCCATTGGGCAGTGGAAATACCCATAAATAACCTGGAAGTGCTTCTTGAAGAAACAGTAGCTCAATATATCCCGCATCCGGACCAGGCTCAACACCGCTGTAATACGCACGAACGGCTGCGCAATAGTGGTCTTTTGATTTTACATAGCCCGCCAATTGCTTTGCAACTATACTTCTTTCCCCTTCAGCACCAACAATAATCTCCGTGCGGATAGGGTAGGTATTTCCCTCAAATTTAACTAGGGCATGTACCCCATCCTGTTTACGTTCGAAACTTACTAATTCACATTGTTCACGTAAACGACCTGCTTCGAGGTGATCAACCATGAACTGATCAAAATGAATACGTTTTGAAATAAAACCTGCCGCTGTTTCCCTTCCGGAAACAGTATTTCGAAAGGGTACAGATAAACATTTTCCGTTAGGAGCTACGAAAGAAATACCCGGACAAGGTAAAAATTCCGCCGGCTTAGCTTCTATCTGATCAATGTATTCGAGGCCGAGTTCGCCAAAAAGTGCGACCACCTTTCCACTCAATGCGTCTCCACAAATTTTATCTCTTGGAAACTTTGCTTTATCAATGACGAGATGATCTACCCCAAACTTCGTTAAAAACAATGACGTGGTAACGCCGGCGGGACCAGCTCCAATAATTAAGGCAGGTGTGTATTCTGGAAATAAACTCATTCTACTAAACTATATGCCGCATGTAACACGGACTTGTTAGTGCCATTGTTATGAACAAAGGCGATTATTTTAAGATTGGCAACATTAAAAGCAGGGCCGATTGTCAAACTGTAGCGCTGAACCACCACCCGCCCAGCTGTAAATGAAGGGGCATTGAGCTGTTGTCCTGATAATGGAGTTAACAATTTACGCAAAACGTGGGTATGCGAATAGGAAGAATCAATACCTGTTGGGGTGAGTTGGTAGTCTATAATATCGTCTTCAATCAAATAAGCTGAGAAATACAAATTTTCAGCATAGGCTGCTGTTAACCGTATGGTTGCCGTAAAGTCTAACTGACGTGAGGCTGCGTTATAGGCTTTCGCTAGGTTAATGTTTACGGGTGTTGCCACAGCAAGGTGGTCATTAACATAATTCGACCATTTATTGTCGCCGATAATGATACGGCTTTCCCCTGCGAATAAAGTGCGATCTACGGCACCCGACGGATACCCTTGAGCACCATTTAAAGCTTGTTCAATGGCATTCCCTTCAGGTATTTTAAAATCTGGCCGACCGGTGTAAGGTTGAGCAAAAATACCAGTATGTATACCAACAGCCAGTACACGACCAGGATGTGCCGTTTGAATTTGTTTTATTGTAGCATGGGCTCTTGGACAATTCACACAGCGTACTCCTGTAAATTCTTCAAGGAGTACCACCCTATCTTGGGAAGCGGCAACATTAGATTCGAGATAAGTAGTATCTCCCGACAAACTGGAAGTGCCATCGATATCAACATTAGGGCCCACTTCTTTGCACGACTGTATCCACAAAGTAACAACAAGTAAGATGAGTAGCCTTTTCATGCCCATGATTTAAAAGGTTGAAGTTAGCGAAAGTCGGACACCATTAAAAGCAGGTTCTATCCTACAAACACCGCCCGTACAAATTACTCCCTCTACTTGGCGGACATAACCACCTGTAACCCGTAATTTTTGATGATTCATTGCGCCAAACACCGTAAAATAATGCAGCCTTTTACTGGGGTCTGTATTTCCATAATTCCACATATCCATAATAGAAAAGGAATATTTGGGCGCAATATTGTATTCGAGCAACCCCCACCACCATGAGCCCAGATCTTGTTTGGTTTGCATATGGGAAACTTCGGCACGCAATGAATTTTTGCGATTCAGCTTGTAGACAAATTCTGCGAAAGGCGTCCAAGTACGCACCAAGGGTTTGCCAGGTTTGTTTTCGAAAACTTCTTGGTTATATATTAGGCGCTGTAAGCCAGCGATGGCTGTGAATTTAGTATTTACCTTCAATTTCAGTTCGCTGTAGAACTCTTGGTATAATCGTGCGCCTTCAAGGGTTTTTACATCCGAAACATTCACTTGCAGATTGTGCTTTTTAGCAATACTTACCACCACATCACCCTGTATACCTTGCTCGCCTATGAGCTGGGTGGGAGGTGCGTAACGAGAAGTAAGTCGGTAGGTATTCATTCGTGCCGATGGAGGAATAAAATTTACCAGGCCATCGTTTAAAATTTCTAAAGGTGAGGTGCGAAACTCGAAAAATTCAGTGCGTTTGTATTGGAGGGTAGCACCAATACCAGGCTGACTGTAACTCAAACTGGACAGCACAAAAGTGCCAGGTTTGTCGATTAAGCGGTCACCTTCGCGATTCAGTACTGATTCTGGGCTTTTGGTTGCCAACTCCACAAACCAAGAAAGTCCTTTGTAATCGAGCGTATTATATGCACTGAAGGCATAAGCATTGTACTTAGGCACAAAGCGTGTACCGATAGGTTGGTTTTCGATTTGACTAACGATCAAGGACATGCTGTTATTATCGAGGGTACGGTTTACGGCTCCTAAACCTGGACGCAACAAAATATCTTCCGACAGGGCAATCGCGCCGTCAATGTTAGCGCCCTTCATCACGCTGGCGTAGGTATCGAAGAGGAATTTCTGTCGGCCTACAAAAGCTTTCATCGTCCAGTCGGGATTGATTTCATATTTGGCGTGCATACCACGTATGGCATAGTCGAGGTTTTGCCCTCGCCCTTCGTAGGCCCTAAAAATGGCACCGCTCCCAATCTGATCGTAGAAATAACCAATGGTCAATTCGAGTTTTTCAATTTTTTTTCGTGCAAACCAGAAGCCGATGCCTTGGTTGTTTTGTACTGTTCCTGGGGTGCGCAATCCTGAGTTTAGAAACATGTCAAATCGCACCCCAATCGTCAGGTCTTTCATCCGGTAATTCAGGTTCAGCCAAGCATCGGTAGAGCTCAGTTGCTGATAATACTGCGGTGGGATAGGCTGTGAGAGAATGTTGGAATCGAGGAAAAAGAAGTTTTGATACAATTCCAAATCACCGGTGAGCGTGCCTTGGGCGGCGGCGGGCCGACCAAGTGCACAAAAACATAAGGCCATGGCAGATGCCATGAAAAACTTGTACATAGGTAATAATCTTACTAAACGGGCGGTAATTTAGGCATAATATCTGCTTAGTGACACAAGCAAACGTTCAACTCATTACTTTTATCTGTATGAAAAAACTACTTTTCTTGGCCGCGTTGTTCAGCAGCAGCATGGTGTTGGCACAATCAGAAGGTGTGCCCGACGTCAAACTCAAAAATCTCGCTGGAGAAACCGTTAGCATTCGCGAGCTCACGGGCAATGGAAAAATCACAGTGATTACCTTTTGGGCAACCTGGTGCTCTCCCTGCAAAAAAGAACTCTCCAATTATGCAGATCTTTACGAAGGCTGGCAGAATGATTTCGACGTTCAAGTCCTCGCTATCTCCATCGATGATACACGGAATAGCGCTAAAGTGAAGGCCTATGTGAACGGTGTGAACTGGCCTTTTCAGGTTTTGCTTGACCCAAATGAGGATATGAAACGCTCAATGAATTTCCAAACTGTGCCGTTTTCGATGCTTGTGGATCAACAAGGCAATGTGGTCTACCGTCACAACAGTTATGTGGAGGGCGACGAATATGTGATGGAAGAAAAAATTGCAGCGCTCGTTAAGAAATAGCCGTTCCTCTTTCAGCAAAATGCCGATAAAGCTCGTGGATAGGTTTGCGTAAAATGCGCCCTTTCACGAGCTTTTTACTTTCTAGCACCTGAGTAAGTAAATCTTCGAAGTAAAAGGCTATCGACCCTACAAAATTCAAGGGTATCTCTTGGATACGGGGATAACGCATGATGTGTATATCAAGGAATAGATGAAATCCCGCCGCGACCACTTCTTGCACATAGGGTAATTCGCGGTGGGCCGTATACAGGCGTGCAAAAGAAGCGAAATACACGTTTACATTGGGTTCCTGATAGGCATGCTGAAAGATGATTTCTTTGGTGAGCTTAAAATCCTTTTCAAGCGCAGTATGCAATGGTTCTGGCAATAATTTGTAGAGGTAATCCGACAACAATCGTTTCCCCAGATAACTGCCACTGGCTTCGTCGCCAAGTAAATAACCCAAAGCCGGCACCACCTGAAAAAGCTTTTCTCCATTATAATAGCAGGAATTAGAGCCTGTTCCTATGATGCAGCTGATGCCTTCCTTGTCGCCATTGGTGGCAATAGCAGCACCTAAAATGTCATGATCTACCAACACCTTTGCATTTGGGAAAAATTCCGTCAAGGGGCCATATACGATGAGGTTACGTTCGGCACTAGAACACCCCGCTCCATAAAAATTAAGTTCGGTAACCTGTTCAGCGAAGGCGGCCAGCGCTGATTTCTGCAATTCTTCCAAAATAAAGGTGCGGTCGTGAAAGAAGGGGTTAAATCCCTTGGTGGTAATTAGGTTTTCTTCGGCGGGACCAAATTTCCAGTCGGCTTTGGTTGAGCCACTATCCACTACTACTAACATATCAAATAGAAATTATACGGGCAATACGTTCCAGATCGGGATCGAGCTGGGGGTTTTGTTTGGTGGCTTGTGTAAGCGGGGTATATACAATTTTGTTGTTGATCACACCCGCCATCATCTTACTCTGGCCATCAAGCAATCCTTCGACGGCGGCTACGCCGAGCCGACTGGCCAGCACGCGATCGAAACAGCTTGGGCTGCCCCCGCGCTGAATGTGTCCAAGTATGGTGACCTTCATTTCGTAACCATCAAACTGTTCTTTGACTTTCCGGGCCACCTCGATGGCGCCACCAGCCTCATCTCCTTCGGCAACCACAACGATTCCCGAGGTTTTATTTGTTTTTCGGCCCTTTTTCAGTGTTTCGACCAAATTATCGATGCTCGTTTCCGATTCTGGTATGAGTATATCCTCACAACCTGCTGCTATACCTGCATTTAATGCGATAAACCCGGCATCACGTCCCATTACTTCTACAAAAAAAAGTCGGCTGTGGGCGTCGGCAGTATCGCGAATTTTATCTATGCACTCCACAACGGTATTGGTGGCCGTATCGTAGCCAATGGTATAATCCGTTCCGTAGAGGTCATTATCGATGGTGCCGGGCAAGCCCATCACTGCGATATCGTATTTTTTGGAGAAATAATGGGCGCCCCTAAAGGTGCCGTCGCCTCCGATGGTGATTAAGGCCTGAATGCCCCTTTTTTTTAGGTTCTGAAAAGCCGCCTCCATGCCTGCTTCGGTTTTAAATGCTTCGCTACGGGCGGATTTAAGGATAGTACCCCCGCGATGAATAATATTACTCACCGAGCGCAGCTCCATCTTTTCAAAGTCATCCTGGATCAATCCGTCGTAACCCCGAATGACCCCCCACATTTCGCAGTTGTAATAAATACCTGCACGAACCACGGCACGTATGCAAGCATTCATTCCCGGACTATCGCCACCTGAAGAAAGTACTGCTATTTTATTGATGTTCGTCGACATATTTTCTTTGCTAAAAGACACAATTTAGGCTGCCAGAAGCATTCTTTCAAAACCAACGCGCATTAATTGCGCACAATACTAAAGAATAGTTTGGTGCTTCACGCCGACTCTCCTTTTTCTTTCCGAATTTTCGGGTCAAATCACTGCATCATGTTCGAAGGTTACGATCCAGATCTGGTTGCCTGGGTCCTTATTCCCATTGTCATCTTCTTTTCACGTGTAGCCGACGTAACGATAGGCACGCTGCGTATCGTATTTGTATCGAAGGGCTGGAAACGGATTGCCCCTGTACTCGGCTTTTTTGAGGTGCTGATTTGGATTGTTGCGATGAGTCAGATACTCAAATATGCCAACAACTGGCCGAGTTATCTGGCTTGGGCGGGAGGTTTTGCCGTGGGCAACTACATCGGCTTGTGGCTTGAAGAAGTGCTTGCAATCGGTAATTTGGTCATCCGAATCATCACTGCTAAGCCAGCCGATCTGCTGCTGCAGCATTTGCGCAATGCCGGTTATGGCGTGACGAGTGTAGATGCCCAAGGCTCGCAAGGCGATGTAAACATACTTTTTGCGCTGGTACAACGCCGTGACCTACCCGAAATAGTGCAAATTGTGAAAAACTATAACCCCAACGCCTTTTATACGATTGAGGATGTGCGTTTTTCAAGCGAAAAAGTATTCTCGCCAAGAATGAAAGTCAAAAAAAATGTTTTCGGGCTTGGCGGCGTTAGGGTTGGGAAATAGTTAAAACCAAAAAACCCCGCTATTGCGGGGTTTCGTGGTGATAGCCGGATTCGAACCAGCGACACACGGATTTTCAGTCCGATGCTCTACCAGCTGAGCTATATCACCGCTGGTTTGGAGTGCGAAGATAATGGGACATTTTATTTATGCCAATAGTAAGTCATTTTAAATCGAAGTTTTTTGCATGCTTACATAGATTCTTTCTAAACAAGCCAAAAAACTGTCGACAAAAAACCATAAACTTTACGAAATGCCGCTTGTTCCCTTATTTTGAGGAATTCTAAAAATACAACGCATGCTGAGTTCGATCTTATTTGTGTTAGTGGCTGCAGTCGGTATAGGGATATTCGCCCGGAAAGTCGGCAAAATAAGGCGAAACATCTTTTTAGGTCAGCCGCTTCACCGCAGCGACCGCCCCGCCGACCGCTGGAAAACCATGGCACGTGTGGCCATGGGGCAGTCGAAAATGGTAACCCGACCCGTTGCCGGGTTTTTCCATATTCTTATATATGTTGGCTTCGTTCTCATCAATTTAGAAGTACTCGAAATCATCATCGACGGCGTAAGCGGTAACCACCGCATTTTCAAACCCTTTTTCGGCGATTTTTACTACTACCTAATCAGTTTTTTTGAAATATTAGGTGTTGCAGTAATTCTCGCCTGTGTGGTCTTTTTATGGCGGAGAAATGTGCAGCCGTTGGCACGTTTAAAAAGTCCCGAGCTTACTGGCTGGCCACGTCTCGACGCCAATCTCATCCTTATCATTGAGTTGGTACTCATGAGTGCCCTTTTCGGCATGAACATCGCCGAAGCCAACATGCCCGAACAAGGTGGTTATCTGGTGAGTAACCTGCTTGCACCGCTATTAAACGGTTATTCTCCCGAAACTTTGCACACCATCGAAAGGGTATGTTGGTGGTTGCACATACTCGGCATTTTTGCCTTTCTGAATTATCTACCCTATTCTAAACACTTCCACATCCTACTCGCCTTCCCCAATACTTGGTACGCTCAACTCGAACCCGCTGGTCAGTTTAGCAATATGGAAAGCGTAAAAAAAGAAGTGGCGCTAATGCTTGATCCCAACGCCAATCCCTATGCTGCCGCCGACCCCGATGCAGTGCCTGCCCGTTTTGGCGCTCAAGATGTGCTCGATCTGCCTTGGAAAAGTTTATTAGATGCCTACAGCTGCACCGAATGCGGTCGATGTAGTGACGTTTGTCCCGCCACCCAGACAGGCAAACTGCTCTCCCCTCGAAAAATAATGATGGATACCCGCGACCGTTTGGAGGAAGTCGGCAAAAACATCGACAAAAACGGCAGTTTTGTGGATGATGGCAAAACGCTTTTGGGCGATTATATCACCCCCGAAGAAACCCTCGCCTGCACCACGTGTAACGCCTGTGTAGAAGCCTGCCCAATACTCATCAATCCAGTAAGCATCATCACCGAACTGCGCCGCTACCAGGCCATGGAAGCCTCGAAAGTCCCATCCGAATGGGGCCTGATGTTTGGCAATATCGAAAACAACGGTGCCCCTTGGCAGTTTCCGGCCGCCGACCGTTTTAGCTGGGCAGATAATCTCGAAGTAAAAACCCCCAATACAAAGGCATGAGCACGACCAAAACACTCAAAATCGACACCATGGCCGAAATGATGGCCCGTGGCGAACAAGCCGAAATCCTCTTTTGGGTAGGCTGTGCCGGCAGCTTCGACGACCGGGCTAAAAAAATCACCAAGGCCGTAGCCGCCATACTCGACCAATGTGGCGTAAGATTCGCTGTACTCGGCACCGAGGAAAGCTGCTCTGGCGACCCTGCCAAACGTGCCGGCAACGAATTCCTCTTTCAGATGCAGGCCATGCAGAATATTCAGGTGATGAATAGCTATGAAGTGAAAAAAATAGTCACGGCTTGCCCCCATTGTTTTAATACGCTCAAAAACGAATATCCCGGCCTCGGTGGCAGCTACGAAGTGGTACATCATGCCACCCTGCTGCAGCAACTCATCAACGAAGGCCGTTTGCGGATCGCAGATGGCGGCCCGTTTAAAGGCAAACGTATCACCTTTCACGACAGCTGTTATCTCGGCAGGGCCAATGGCATTTACGAGGCCCCCCGCCAATTGCTTGAAGCACTCGATGTGGAGTTGGTGGAGATGAAACGCAGCAAAGCCAATGGCCTCTGTTGTGGTGCCGGTGGTTCGCAGATGTTTAAAGAAGCTGAAAAAGGGGATAAGGAAGTCAACATCGAAAGAATTGAAGAAGCGCTGGGAGTAGAACCGACTGTAATTGCAGCCGCTTGCCCTTTCTGCATGACCATGCTGAGCGACGGTGTAAAACAAAAAGAGCGTGAAAAAGACATTAAAGTCTATGACCTCGCCGAACTTATTGCACAGGCCAACGGTTTGATTGACTGATAACTATCACTTTATCATCAAAAACTGTTGAAAAAAAGGCAGTGTAAGTCTTCCCGACTTAAACTCCTTTCTCGATACTTGTCCTAAGTAATACCGAAGTATGTATGTTCCTTTCTCCGAATTAACCGATGAAGCCCGTGTTTGGGTGTATGCCGCCAACCGCCCATTTGGCCCGGCAGAACTGCACCCGCTCTTACAAGGACTCACCACTTTTGTTGAAAACTGGACCGCTCATAATAAAGCGCTGAAAGCTAGTTTTGAGCTCATCGAAAATCAGTTTATCGTCTTGGCCGTTGATGAAGACCAACACCAAGCGTCAGGTTGTTCGATTGATAAATCCGTGCACTTTTTGCAGGTTATAGAGTCAGAATTTGGCATAGAATTGTTTAACCGCAGCCTCGTCTATTATTATGCCGGCGAACAACTGCTCACCAGCAACCGCGGTAATTTTGATGCACTCGTGCAAACCGGTGAAGTTCATGGTGAGCGCACTGTGGTCAACACTTTGGTTTTCACCAAAAAAGAGCTCAACGAAAAGTTTCGGCTGCCCTTGCGCGATAGCTGGCATGCCAAGGTATTTGGTTTGACTGCCGTTTAATGGAGCAATAATTCCATCAGACTGTCAAAAGAATCGGCTTCGCTGTAGCTGCGGTCGTTGTATCGATTAAGTTGAATTTTTAGACTTTTTACCCGGCCATCCTCCCTGCTCACTTCCAATAAAATATTCCCCCATCGCTGCTGCATCTGTTGCGTCATGGCCTCAGCACTTATCCGGGCCTTGAGGTAGTACCGGTGTACTTCTTCTACTGCCTTTTCGCGGTTGAACAAACGGCGATCGGCCTGGTGTTGGACGTACCCGAGCGTAAGCAACAAATCCTTAGTATGCTCCAGCAAAAAATCAAAATCGGCATTCGACAAAATATCAGGCTTTTGCCATTGAATTCCGGCTGCGGTTGGTCCATCAATACGGGTAAAAGCAGTAGATTTTTCACCCAATATTTCCCTTTGATACGCTTTCCGCAAGGCTTCAATCACCGGTTTATTGTCCCACAGCGCATAGGCCGATAAAAACCTTTCATTTCTTTTCAGCACTTCATGCACCGGTGCCTGCAGCGGCGTTTTTTGCGCCGATGACCAGAATTGTTGGAGTTGGGTGAGCCAGTTGTTCATTGGGGTGTATTAGTTAACCAGATTTGAGGTGGAAGTTGAAGGACTAAGTATAAAATATACTTTAGTGAATTGAGTGTCGCACCAAATTATGTGATCTTATTTTTTATAGCAATAAATATTTTTTCTATTTCTAGCAACCTAAACAAAAATTATCGTCAGCGCATATTTTATTATGCTGCTCATATTCCTCACTGCGCCAGGCTATACGCACAGGGGGTTTCGACAAGCTCAAACTTAGAAAAACCGAAAAGATAAACTGCGCTTATTGAAGTGCGGATTTCTTCCCGAGACGTGGTTAGCGAGCGCATTATGAGCGTGAAGTGCGCCCGCGGCTTGCCGAGTTATACAGCCGAGATGCTTAGACTGATAAAATCTGTAAATGATGCAATTAGTTTGTAGGATACCGTAAGGATATTCCTTTGGATGATGGGAACTTTAGATAGTTACTACGGTACCGTAGCAGCGCCGAATACAGGACAATGAAAAACGACGCACAATTGCTTAACGACGTTCAAAATGCTATAAAGCGGGAACCAGAATTGATTGCCGCAGAAATTGGTGTTACATCCAAGGATGGTGTTATTTCACTCACGGGAATTGTGGATAGTTATGTCAAAAAGCTGGAAGCGGAGCATGCAGCTAAAAAAGTAAATGGCGTTAAAGCTTTGGTAGAAAACATTGAGGTGCGGTTTCCTAGCTCATGGATTAAATCCAATTCGGAAGTTGCCCACGAAGTACTAATTGCCTTAAAAAATAATTGGTCATTGCTAAAAGACAAGGTGACCGTGGAAGTGGAGGACGGCTGGGTAACTTTGAACGGTGAGTTACCTTGGAACTATCAGAAAGAGGCAGCCAAAAACGCTGTTAAACACATTACGGGTGTTAAGGGGGTAACCAATACCATTACAATCAAGTCCGACATCCAGGATGCGATTGAACAACAGGAAGTTGAGCATGCCATTGCCAGGAGCTGGCCGATAGACAGCGGTTCTATTCAGGTAAAAGTTTCGGGAACTACAGTAACCCTTACAGGTGCCGTGGACTCTTGGTATCAAAAAGAAGAGGCAGAACGCATCGCTTGGAAAACGCCGGGAATAAGGGATGTTGTCAATGAATTAGCCGTCGGATATTCTTACGCCAATATTGAGTGAAAAGTTAAAAGAGGGCGATTCGTCAAACTGAAAAAAAAATATTATGAAAACCAAAATTGAATTGGAGCAAAACATTCTGGCACTCACCTCAACCATTCAAAAGCAATTTCCAGAACTTTCAAAATACATTATGGAAATACCGGTACATAATTCAGACGAAGATTCTGTCGGCCTCAAAAACTTAGATGAGTATTATGAGTCGTTGGCAGCGATCCTTCATCATTATGCCGCTACACATCATGCATCAACACCCATAAAAACATCCGAATTCCCTGGATATCCTAGCTACCCGCCCTCCGAGGATATGTATAATCAGGGGAAAAAAGAACCCGACTTAAATCCAGAGGATCTTTCGAAACGAAAAGCCCCGAATGAAATAACCGGCACAAAAAACGAAAAGGACTTTGCTTCGGATAGGTCTGGCGATGACCTAGACGTACCCGGATCGGAACTCGACAACCAACAGGAAAGCGTAGGCAGCGAAGATGAAGAAAACAATTATT
>JBDNIH010000247.1:0-6636 GCA_041688385.1 Bacteroidia bacterium | reverse complement strand
TGGGATGATCCACATACAACGCCAACCCATAGCCATACGCCGATACCTTTACCCGACTCACAAAACCATCGGCAGCAGCATAAATGTTGAGGCCTTCAACGGAATTGGTGCGTATGTCGAGACCGCTGTGAAAGTGGTTGGTGCGCAGCTCCCCAAAGGTGCCCGACAATTTCAATGAAATATCAAGTGGCGACCGGAAATACCCCTTTGGATAGGCCTGTTGTGCCTGAACGGGCAAATAAAGCAAAACCATTCCCCCGAACAGGAGGAGCTGTTTGCAGCAAAAACGCATTAGAAATTCGGGCTAAGAACGTAGCGGGAATAAAAATCCTCGATGTGATCTACCGCATCTTTCGCGGTATCAACCACAGCGATGAGGTCTAAATCCGACAAGTGAATGTTATTTTCCTGGTCGTGCATGGTGCTTTTCATCCAATCGAACAGGCCCTGCCAGTATTCCTTACCCACCAGGACAATCGGAAACTTCCCGATTTTTTTGGTTTGTATCAAGGTGATCGCTTCAAACAACTCGTCGAGTGTGCCAAAACCACCGGGGAGCACCACAAAACCTTGGGCGTACTTAATAAACATCAACTTACGGACAAAAAAGTAGTCGAAATTGATGAGTTTATCACTGTCGATATACGGATTGCTGAACTGCTCAAAGGGAAGGTCGATGTTCAAGCCTACCGACTTACCACCGGCCAGCTTGGCGCCTTTGTTACCCGCTTCCATGATGCCCGGGCCGCCACCTGTGATGACACCAAAACCTTTTTCGGTGAGCATAGCGCCAATTTCTTCGGCCAACTTATAGTAGCGGTTATCGGGCTTGGTACGTGCCGATCCAAATACCGAAACACAGGGACCTATGCGTGCCAGCTTTTCGAAGCCTTCTACGAGCTCTGCTATAATTTTGAAGATCTGCCACGAGGAGGCAGCCTTGATTTCTGTCCAGCTTTTTTGCTCAAACGCACCGCGGATGAGCTCTTCTTTATCGTCAGTCATAATAATACTTTAGTCACAAATTTACCAGGAACAGCCAACAAACGTAGCCCTGCGAAAGTTATGGCGCCATTCAGAATCAATAATTCAAAGCCGAATTTGTAGCCCCACAACCAGTCTACGCTGTTGACTTGCAATATATAGCAAATCACCGGCGAAAGTATGGCAATAAGTGGCACCCACCTATCTTTTACTACCCTATTGGAGAATAAGCCAAAAGCAAATAAGCCCAACAACGGGCCGTAGGTATAACCGGCCACCTTAAACAATTGGGTGATGAGGGAGTCGTCGTGTAAGGAGTGAAACAACAAAATCTGAACCCCGAGCACCAGCGACATGCCGACGTGTACACGTATGCGGGTTTTTACATCCCCCTTATTTTCATCAAAACCCAGAAAATCGACACAAAAAGAGGTGGTCAGTGCGGTCAAGGCAGAATCGGCGCTCGAATACGCCGCAGCAATCAAACCCACGATAAAAGTAAATCCGGCCAGCGGCGCAAAATGCTGCAACGCCAACATCGGGAAAAGTTCGTCGCTTTTTTGGGGTAAGGCGATGCCCTTTTTTTCAGCATAGATGTACAAAAGCGCACCCAAACACATAAAGAGGAAGTTCACAAACACCAACACTAGGCTGAACCATATCATATTTTTCTGCGCATCGGCCAGCGAACGGCAGCTCAGGTTTTTCTGCATCATGTCTTGGTCGAGACCAGTCATGACGATGGTAATAAAAGCCCCCGAAAAAAACATCTTAAAGAAATTTTGTGCTCCCTGCCACTCCCAGAAGAACACTTGGCTCATCGGACTCGCCTGCAGGGTTTCGGCCATGCCCGCCAAGGATAAATTCAAATCCTGACCAATGATGGCGATGGAGATAATAACGGCACCCACCAAAAAAGCCGTTTGTAAAGTATCGGTCCACAATATGGTTTTGATGCCGCTGCGAAAAGTGTACAGCCAGATAAGCACTATCGTTACCACCACCGTTACCCAAAAAGGAACACCCCAAGCCGCAAAAACGAAGGTATCGAGCACCATCGCCACCAAATACAAGCGGAAAGAAGAGCCGATGGTACGAGAAAGTAGGAAAAAGGCCGCACCGGTGCGGTGGGAGTAAAAACCAAAACGTTGCTTGAGGTAGGCGTAGATGGACGTGAGGTTCATCTTATAATACAAGGGCAGCAACACTTTGATGATGACGAAATAGCCCAACAGATAGCCCAAAACCAGCTGCATATAACTGAACGACTGACTCGCCACCGTTCCTGGAATAGATACAAAAGTCACGCCCGATAAGGACGAACCAATCATACCAAAGGCAACCACATACCAAGGCGCAGATTTGTTGGCCAGGAAAAAGGACTGGTTATCGGATTTGCGGCCAGTGAACCACGAAATCGCAATAAGCAACAGAAAATAAAGAGTTATGATCACAAGGATCAGGGTAGGCGTCATAAACGCGAAGTTGCTCCGATTTTCGCACTATGCCAAATACAAAAACCAGAGCTTGTCCACTATAAAAAAAAGATATACTCATCCATGAAGTGGAACCGGTGCCTTCGTGAACCTCAGGCTCCGGCTTTTGGGAAACCTTCGTGGAACCGGTGCCTTCGTGAACCTCAGGCTCCGGTTATTGGGAAACCTTCGTGGAACCGGTGCCTTCGTGAAACCGGTGCCTTCGTGGACCTCAGGCCCCGGCTTTTGGGAAACCTTCGTGGAACCGGTGCCTTCGTGGAACCGGCGCCTTCGTGGACCTCAGGCTCCGGTTAATGGGAAACCTTCGTGGAACCGGTGCCTTCGTGGAACCGGCGCCTTCGTGAACCTCAGGCCCCGGCTCTTGGGAAACCTTCGTGGACCTCAGGCTCCGGTTATTGGGAAAAGCTTGTAAATTAGCTGCTTGCAATATTGCAGACATGCTGAATACGCTATTTTGCTTTCAAATTAAAGTCATGAAATACTGCCTTTTAGCTAGCATATTGTTGTTCGCACAACTTGGCCATAGCCAGACCAATCCAACGCTGTCGACTGATTTGTTGGGGAGGTGGATCAATCAAACTCATGGTTATGCCATGGTACTGCAGTTCCACGACCAAAAAAATGGCACCTTCGACGGTGTCAATTTTAACTATCAGCTCAAAAACACCGAAACATTGGTGCTCTACATCAATGGTGCCCCTACCAATTACCACTATCAACTGCTAAGCAACCAGCTCACCTTGAGCGGTGGCGAATTGGATGGAGCGCTTGTATTTAAAAAGGAAGCGAAACAGTCGGTAGACAAAATGACCTCCGAAACCCTGCAGACAGAAAATACGGCCAAACCAAACGCCATAATTGGTCGCTGGAAGGGGAATGGAGAGCTTATCGAATTTCGCAGCGACGGCATCTGTGTTTTTCAGAATGAAGAAATACGTTATCGGCTGTTCGAAAATCAAATTTTACTCGACTTGGCACAACAAACCATCGCCATGAACTATACACTGCGAGAAAATGAACTGTGGCTGGAATTAAACAAGCAAAAATTCAGCTATAGACGCGAAGGCGTCGAAGTGCGTAAACCCGTCGATCGCCATCCGACAGCGCTAACGGGTAGGTGGTGTTATATAAATGCGCAAATGAGCAGCAGCGCCGGCACTACCGAAGCTTGCCTTACGCTGTACGCCAACGGGCAGTATACCTACGCTACCGAAAAATCCACGAACACCAACGCCAGTCTGTTTTGGGGCGGTAGCAACGTACAAGAAGACGATAGCGGGAGCTGGTGGTATGCCGGTGAAAAAATTCATTATCAGTCTAAACAAACAGGTAAAACAGGTTCCTACCAGCTCGAAAAACGCAATCATCCCGAAAACAAGAAGCCCATGTTGGTCTTCGATGGCAGCACTTATGTGGCGCAATACCAAAAAGCAGCTTGGTAAAACCAATTTTTCCACTGCCTGACCCTGCACGTTTATCGAACCACAAAACGTTTGTTTTAACAAGCCCAGCTCAAGCTCACCACGTGTAGTAGCCACCCGCCGCCAAGCTGCTTCAGCAGAAAGAGGAGCTGCAGAGGTACCGCCGCACAGAATACTTCCAAGGCGCTACTAAATATTAGGTCCAAAACGTATTTTTGAACAATGAACTATCCTTCCCGGCTGATTGAAGAAGCGGTGAACGCCTTTTCCCGTTTTCCGGGCATTGGCCGCAAATCGGCCCTGCGGCTTACCCTCTATTTACTCCGTCAGCCCAGCGAAGAAGCCCAACAGCTAGCGAAAGCCATCAGCGATTTGCGGACCAAGGTGATATATTGCAGCAACTGCCACAACATTAGCGACGAGCCGATTTGCCGTATCTGCGCCAGCAAAACCCGCGATCATACCACCATTTGTGTGGTTTCCGACCTTCGTGACGTCATCGCCATCGAAAATACCGGGCAGTATACTGGCGTTTACCACGTATTGGGTGGTTTAATCGCCCCGATGGAAGGTGTAAATCCCGATCAGTTGAAAATTCAATCGCTGGTCGACCGCGTAAGCAGTGGCGCACCTAAAGAAATTTTACTCGCCCTCAGCGCTACGATGGAGGGAGATACGACCGGTTTTTACATCTCCAAAAAACTTAGCGCCTTGCCGGTACGCATCAGCACCATCGCCCGTGGCATTGCCATTGGGGGTGAACTCGAATATGCCGATGAGCTTACCCTCGGCCGATCGATACTCAACCGTGTGCCTTTTGGAGGATAATCAAGGCATTGAGCTGCTATTTCCTTATTCTTGTAGCGTTTGTCGCTTATGAAACTCGCCGTCGTCATCGTCAATTACAACGTGAAATACTTTCTGGAGCAAGCGCTTCGGGCAGCGATGAAGGCGTGTGCTGGCTTAGAAGCGGAAATTTGGGTGGTCGACAACCACTCCTCCGACGGCTCTGTAGCCATGGTGCAGGAAAAATTCCCGAGCGTTCGCCTCATTGCCAATACCCAAAATACGGGCTTTAGCAAGGCCAACAACCAAGCGCTACGCGAAACCCAAGCCGAGTATGTGCTGCTCCTCAACCCCGATACCGTAGTTGGCGAAGATTGTTTCGGCGACGTACTCCAATTTATGGACGCCCACCCCCAAGCCGGCGGTCTGGGGATTCGTATGTTGGACGGCAGCGGTAATTTTCTCAAAGAATCCAAACGCGGACTGCCTACTCCGGAGGTGGCCTTTTACAAAATATTCGGACTGTCGGGCTTTTTCCCTAAAAGCAAACGTTTTGGACGTTACCACCTCACCTACCTCGATGAACACCAAAATCACCCCGTAGATATACTGGCGGGAGCATTTATGCTCCTGCGCAAATCGGTGCTGGATGAAATTGGCCTGCTCGACGAAAAATACTTTATGTATGGCGAAGACATCGACCTGAGCTACCGCATCCGCTTGGCAGGCTACGAAAACTGGTATTTCGCCGAAAGTCCGATCATACATTACAAAGGTGAAAGCACCAAAAAAGACAGCGTTAACTACGTGAGGGTGTTTTACCAAGCCATGGCCATTTTTGCGAAACAATATTTTAGTCCCGGCAATGCCCGTTTGTTCGCCTGGCTCATTCAATTTGGCATCGTTTTCCGCGCCACCATCAGCATGCTCAAACGCTGGAGCAAATTGTTTTTTAGTCCGGTGCTCGACGTTGCCCTCATTTACGGCGGCATGTATGTACTCACCAATTTTTGGGAGAACAGTATTAAAATCGCCCAAGGAACGGTCTATCCAGCCATCTTCCTGCAGGCCATTGTACCTACTTTTGTGGGTGTTTGGGTGTTGAGCGCGTATTTCAGCGGTGCCTACGACAAACCCTTCCAAGCCAGCCGGTTGATACGAGGGATATTGTTTGGCACCATCGTCATCGCTGCCATTTATGCGTTTTTCCCCCCCGAATTGCGTTTTAGTCGGGGCCTCATCCTTGCTGGTGCCGCCACCGCCATCGCCACCACCCTCAGCGCGCGTGGCCTCATCAACCTCCTCTTTAACGGCCGTTGGCGGGCACCGAAACCCAGCAACAAACGCACCCTTATCGTGGGCAGCAACGCCGAGGTTGACCGCGTACACGCCATACTGCAACGCTCCGGCGTAAACAATAAATTTGTAGGTTTCCTGAGCGATGCCACCGAAGATGCCCAAAACGAATTTTACCTCGGCAATAGCAGTCAATTGCAGCTCGCCGTACAATGTTTAGATGTGTCGGAAGTCATCTTCTGTGGAGAAGACCTGCCCTATAAAACCATCATCGCCAATTTTGACCAATTGCGCGGACAGGTAGAAGAACTAAAAATTGTACCCCCCGGAACCGACTACGTTATTGGCAGCAACCATGTAGATTATCCGGGGGATTTATATACCCCCGATTTTAACCTCAACCTCAACCAAGCCGCCTCCAAACGCAACAAACGTGTGGTAGATTTCACTGCAGGATTGGTCCTCCTCCTCCTTTACCCGCTCGGCGTATGGTTTTATCCTAAAAGCTGCCGTAACCCAATGCATTTGCTTCAGGTATTATTGGGACAAAAAACCTTGGTTGCCTACCCCAACCAAAACAAACTGCCCCGGCTCAAAGCCGCATTACTCGATCCCGCCGGCGATTTAACCGACAGCCCCCTCCGCGCCCGGAT
>JBDNIH010000246.1:0-5843 GCA_041688385.1 Bacteroidia bacterium | reverse complement strand
CGATAAACAGCATGGTCATCTTTTTCTGACGAGACTCAGCTTCGAGGGCCAGAAGGCGCTGTTTGCGTTTGACTTTATCGACTGGCAAATAGCCCTGAAAAGCGAAACACTGTCCGTTAAAACCACTGCCCATCAAGGTTAACAAGAGCGAAGAGGGGCCCGTTAAAGGCACCACCTGAATGCCGAGCCGATGTGCTAATGCAACCACCAGTGCCCCTGGATCAGCTACAGCCGGACAACCGGCATCCGACATCAAACCAACATCTTCTCCTTCGAGCGCTGCTTTTAAAAAGGAGCGACTTTCGTTTTCGGGTGTGTGTTCATTCAGCAGATGGAATTGTAGCTCGTCGATATTGATGGTTCGATCTAGTTTTTTGAGGTAGCGCCGGCTTATTTTTTCGCTTTCGACGATAAAATGTTTGAGTTGTTTGGCCAGCGGCGCAACTGCAGCGGGTATGGTCCACTCCAAACAATCTTCGGCTAGGGGTAAGGGAATTAAGTAGAGTTTTCCTTTCATCGTGCTGCTATACTTTTGACCCATCGGCGAATGAGTCGGTTGAGTCGGTAAACGCCTATGCCAAAAACAACGGCGGTCACAAAGGTGAAACTGCCATAAACTACGGCTACCAAGGCCATAGGTGCCGAAGCCAATAAGGCCGAAGATACGTAGATGGCCAATGAACTATTTTGCAAGCCAACCTCAATACTGATGGTCATGCGTGACGTGGGACCTAATTGAAACAACAAGCCAAGGAGATAACCTCCGCTCATTGCGCCTAGGTTTAGCCAGAGATTGGGCAAAACCAAGCTCATAAACTCGTTGGCAGCATCATTTTGGCCTCTTTGTTCAAAAAAGATGATTCCTAAAAATGCGATTGCCAACAAGGTGGGCATGATAAAACGCAAGGGTTTTTCAGCTGCGCGTGCGCCCTCCGACCAATACCGCCTGATCATCACACCTACAAAGGCTGGTACTACGGTCATGAGCGCCACTTCTCGGACAGTTTCTAAAACGGGTAGAGAAATGCTAGCACCGCTGCCCATATATCTTTCGAGGGCAATATTGGTTATAAAGGGAATAGTGAGCAGGGTAATAAAACTGTTGATACTCGTAAGCGAAATGGAAAGCGCCACATTGCCACGCAATAAGTGGTTAAGCAGACCTGCCGATGCACCGCCGGGACAAGCCGAAACGATAACCAATCCCACCTGAAATGCAGGCGACAAACCGCTGTTGTCGGCTATCCAAAAGGCTAAAAGGGGCAAAAAGACCATTTGGGCGACCAAGCCCACGCTGATGGCTTTTGGATAAAGAAATATGTTCCGAAAGCTGCTTAGGGTTAACGATAAACCCACGCCCATCATAATCACTACTAGGGTAATCGGTAGAAAAACTGCTGAAAAAAAGTTCCCCATCAATCGCTGCCGTTTTTGGGGATGAGATAAAAGTTATTGTAACCTGTCCCCAGTTTGATGTCAATTTGTTGCAGTTGCAGCAACTCTAACAAAGCGAGAAAAGTAAAAATGGCTTTCATTTTATCGGGGAAGCCACTAAATACCTCCGTAAAGGCCACTTTTTGTTTGTTCCGAACGGTTCGCATCAGGTAGGCACGCTGTTCTTCTATGGAATAGGGGTATCGAACTACGACATGTTTTGGCGCATTTTCGCGCTCATCGTAGCGGTTGATGACCTTTGAAAAGGATTTTATGAGTTGGTATAAGTCTACCGTCAATAGTTCCTGCTCTGCACCAAGTTGGGCTTGAAGCGCTTCCATTTCGGTGTGTGCGTTGCCCCGCTTTTCGCGCAAGAGCTGTTCTTCTTCCAGGGCAGCCATTTCAGACAAAATAGCTTTGTATTTTTTGTATTCGATGAGGCGAGCGACCAAGTCTTCGCGGGGATCAATTTCGTTGCCGGATTCATCCACTTGTTTGCGCGGCAATAACATTTTGGCTTTGATGCGCATGAGTGTAGCCGCCACGAGTATAAACTCGCTCGCCACCTCCATATTCAACTCGTTCAACTGGTGGATATAGTCGAGAAAATCGTTGGCGATACCAGCGATCGGAATGTCGTAGATGTCCAATTCATCCCTTTCAATGAAAAAAAGGAGAAGATCAAAAGGACCTTCAAATTGTTGTAAATGGATTTCGAACGACATAGATAAGGGGTATACGAAGGTGCTGCTTTTTTTTTCAATTTCAGATGAAATCGAGTCGTATTAATGCAGTTCTTCGTCGAAATCAGTCGTTTTGACTTTCTTTTGCTTTGTCTAGTTTGGCTGCGAGCTCATCAGCCGACCAGTTATTGGCAGCCATAATGCGTTCCATATAATCGTCCTTGAATTTCAGTGCTATGGCACGTTCTGGCTTGCCCTTCACGCGTTCTGGCCTGGGTTTTTTCTCAAGTACAGCATTGCGCCTCGCTAAACGTTCCGTTTGTTCAACTAATTTTTCTTGGTTAAGGAGGTCCTCGTTTAACAGCATAAATTCAGTTGCTAAATCATCAAGTATAGACAACTGATTTGCAGTGAGATGTCGGAATTTGTTTTGTAGCGCTTTCATAGTTGTGGCTTTTAAACAGTAGACACGAAGATTAAAATTTTAAAGCAACAATTACTTCACTAATTTAAAAACTTCGCCAAGCCGCAACTTTGCCTGCAGCTCATTTACAGGCTATTTTAAGCCCATCCCGTATGCCAAATTTTTTCGACTCAAACGCACCGCAAACACACTACATACGCTTGTGGCTCGATACCCGCTTCATGACTTTAGCGCGCTTGGGCTGGGCTCAACCAAAGTCAGCTTTTTCACTACAGCGCTATATTGCATTACGTTAAATTCCTGCTCATCTGTTCTCTCGCTGATGCGCGTATTAAAAATCAACTTCCCGCAACAACTGTCACCAAACTTTCTGGTGCTAAATAAGTAACCGCCAATGCCTGTAATTCTTCAGCGGTTATATTTTGTACTGTACTTAAATAGCGGTGGTAATAGTCGTAATCCAGCCCGAAATGATGCACATCCCAAAAACGGTCGATTAATGAAAATGCGCCGTCAAAACTGCTCATATATACCCCTTGCAAATAACTTCTTACGGTATCTAACTCAGCGGTGGGAATAAGCTCGTTACGAATTTTATCAATCTCACATCGAATTTCGGTCAGGGCTAGTTCGGCAACATCGCGTCCAACTTCGGTGGCAATGGTAAATATGGCGTCCTTTTCAAAACTGGCAATGGCCGAGCCGATGCCATACGTATAGCCCTTGTCTTCACGTATGTTGCTCATGAGTCGGGAACCGAAATAACCGCCAAAAACAGTATTTAGCACCTTAAGTCCAGGGTAATCGGGGTGCTTTTTATCCACGATTCTTTTGCCGAGGCGCAAGCCAAATTGCACCGCATCTGGCTTCGGAATAACTACCGTACCGATTTGATCTGCCGTTGTGAAAAACCGCCGTTCAAGTGGCAAGGGGCTCTCTTTTAGCGTTGCTAGCAGCACTTCTAACCCGGCAACAGCAGCACCCGTGCCTTTACCGCTCAAACTTATATTTAAGCGGTCTTTGGTATAAAAATCGCGATGGAAGATCGCTAAATCCTCCCGCGTTAAGGCGGCGTAAGCAGCATCATTACTTGAACGGCCATAGGGATGTTCAGGGCCAAAAAGTGCAGCATTAAAACCTCTTCTGGCTAAAAATGCAACCTTTTCTTGCTCGACCAGTAATTGTTGACGGTTGTTTCGGATGGTCGTTTGAAATTCTTTTTCAGGAAAGGCCGGTTCAAAAACCAGTTCGAATAAACGGGGCAGTAGTTCGGCTGTATGTTTGCTGAGGCAATACAAACTCACGCTGCTACGATCTGCAGAGGCTTCGTATTGGAGATGTGCACCATAAAAATCGAAATAATCGGCCAAAACTTTGCCGCTGCTCTTCAGGCTTCCTTCCTGTAATATGCGGTTGGTAAGTGACGACACCAAGGCTTTCTGCTCGTGCCAGCTGCCCACAGCAAAAACCAGGTCAATGCGCATGACGTCTTGTTCTCCGGCCTCAAGCACAAATACAGGTACGTCGGAGAGGGTAAGCGGAACAGGAGCTTGTATTTCAAAAGGCACAAAACCAAGCAGTGCGGGTGCTTGATGGCGTTCGAGGATATTATTCGGCATGGTAGTAAAGGGTATTGGCTTTGTGTACTTGGAAAATTTGACCCGCCTGCTTGCGTAGGTCTTCGGCGGTAATGGCAGCATATTTTGCCACCTCGTGGTTGATTTGATTGGCGTCGCCCAACAGCTCAAAATAGCCGAGGTTCATGGCCACATTCAACACATTGGTTTCGGCAAAAACCATGGTCGATTCAATATTGTTCTGCATCTTTTGCATTTCCTCTTCCGAAATCAACGTCGTCATCAGCAAGTCGAGTTCTTTTTGAATGGCTTCGAGCGCTTGATCGTGGGTGATGCCTTTGACCAGATTGCCGGAGAGCACAAATAACCCCGGCTCCTGATCGCCGGTGACATAGGCGTTTACGCTGGTGCAAAGCTGCTGCTCCTTCACCAAGCTGCGGTACAAACGAGCCGATTTACCGTGTGACAATACATCACTCAACAAATCACAGGCGGCATAAGCAGCATCGCGGCGCCCAGGCATGGGGTAGGCCACATAAAAGGCATCTACCGGTACGGGTGCGGTAACGTGCATGCTGCGCGCTTCTGTTTGATCCGGTTCAACCGGGAGTTGCCGTTGTGGGCGATGGCCAGCCGCTATTGGCCCAAACCATTTTTCGGCCAAACGTATAACCTCAGCCGTGTTTACATTCCCTGCGACGGATAAAATGCAGTTGTCGGGGCGGTAGTGTTTTAAAAAAAATGCCTTCACATCTTCCAAACTGGCTTCTTCAATGTGTTGGATGTTTTTGCCGATGGTAGCCCATTGGTAAGGATGGAGGTGGTAGGCCAAAGGACGAAGTTTAAGCCAAACATCTCCATAGGGCTGGTTGAGGTAGCGTTGTTTGAACTCTTCAATTACCACCTGGCGTTGTACTTCCAGACTACGCTCGCTGAAGTCGAGGCTAAACAAACGGTCGCTCTCAAGCCAAAAGGCGGTTTCGAGATTGTTGGCTGGGAAGCTGAGGTAATAATTCGTGATGTCGTTGTTGGTAAAGGCGTTGTTTTCGGCACCTAATTGCTGAGCAACTTCATCGTAATTGGGAATGTTGGTCGAGCCGCCAAACATGAGATGTTCGAACAAATGGGCAAAACCAGTGCGGTCAGACTCTTCGTCGCGGGCACCCACATCGTATAACAAATTAACGGCGGCGAGCTGGGTATGGTGGTTTTCATGGATGATGAGTCGGAGGCCGTTCGACAGGGTGTGTTTGCTGAATTGAATCATGGTTTGTAAAGATAGGGTGGCGCGGACACTAATGGCAGCATTCTTTGCAGCCAGCGTTTGGCTAGATATGGTTCTATGAACCCCGCTTTTGGGTGTTCAGTTTCATACGTTTGATTCAAGAGGGTGTGTTTGAAAAACCAACGCAACCAGCAGCGTTAGGGACGGTTTCCTTGAAGTATATTTTTAACCTCGAGCACAGGTTTCATCGCGTAAAAAGCCATACACTGGCCGAGCTAGAAGCATTTTGCTTTTTATGCAATAAAATACCCCAGGAGCACAACGCTAAATGCATCGTTCGAGAGACGTATTTTTTTTGGCGTTTTTTTTTACGGTGGCAACTCATTTGATTTGAATAGCAGTATTCTCGTGGAGTGAATTAATTTTGAATAAATTAAAGGGGGTGGACATCGAGCCTTCAGTTTTCAGTTTGCCACTGTAACAGGCTGTTTGGCTATAAT
>JBDNIH010000245.1:0-4913 GCA_041688385.1 Bacteroidia bacterium | reverse complement strand
TTGGATGAAAAGTTACTTCGGGAGCTCATCCAACATTCCTATGAGCTCATTTTTGCCGGTCTGCCTAAAAAAGTGAAGGAGACGCTGTAAGTGGGCATCTCAGCAGCAGTCTTCCGGTTTAAAACGGAGAAATGTTTGTAGTTCAGGTATTGGAAAGGCGAGAAGTATTGGTTTTAACCGGCAATACCTTAAAACAAATTCAACTGCTGGGGCGGCGGATCACCCCCTTTTTGCTCCCGTTCTTTTTTAATGTCGAATTCGATGGTGGAACCGATTTCGATGTTTTCGTCGGCTGCGGTTAGTTCTGGGGCAGTAGCGCTGTTGGTTTCTGCATTTGTGGCAAGCGCTACTTCGTCCTTCGGCGATAAATCAACTTCTTCTGCAGTATTGTCTATTTCTGAAACAGCAGCAGCTTTTATCGTGGTGGCTTTGGCACTGGCTTTCTCCATGCGTTCTTCGCGTTGCCCGCCACTTACTTCTTCCTCTTCTTCTGAAATGAGTTTTACGCTCAATAAATTATCCGTGGTGAGGCGGTTGCCGAGGGCTTTCCAGCCTTTTACATCTATGAATTCGCGGAGGTTGATTTCCTGTTTTTCTTTGGTTTTTTTATTGCCGGTTTCTACTTCCACAATAGGTTCGGCGAGCTGACTGGCAAAAGCCATTTTGGCGCCTTTTTCTTCGCTGATGAAGGGGAAACGTTTGTTGAGCGTGGTGGTTTCGATGAGGAAACGTTTGACATACCAAGCTTTGTTGGCGGGTACAAAGTGAATCACCGAAAGGGCTTTGGTGCTCATAAACTTGCCAAGGGCTACAAGCTGGTCGGGTTCGTAGCGATTGGTGAGTTCAAAATTGGTGAGCTCGTAGCTGCCGTCTTTGAATAGGGCCAAAATTGCATCGTCGCCATCAAAACTACCGAGATAACGGCCACGCTCGTCTACGTTTAAGCGACCCACTACATCGTCGTACCAGATTTTTCGCCCACCGATGGTTGACTTGCCTTTTTCTTTAAACAGTACCCGTTTAATGGTGTATTTGGTTACCGTATTGCCTTGTGAACCACGCCCTTTTATCGCCAATTCGCCCAGGTCGTAGTCGAAGACCTTCTTCCGAGCTGGCGCATTTTGGCTGAGGTAAACGGTTATCACTTCCGATTCGGAGTTTGGATTGGACGAGAAGTACACCACTTTGCTATTTTTTTCACCCTTGGTGAGATCGTATTCTTTGTCGCGGGTGACGGAGGTGATGTTAAACCTTTTGGCATAGCTAATGGCACTTTTGCCGTCGACATACAGCATATGGTAGGTCATACGCTCGTCGTTCTTTTTGAACACATCTACATGAATGATGTCTTTGCCTACAAATGCTTTGTCGCTGACTTTGGTCACCACACATTTGCCATCACGCCGGAAAACGATTACATCGTCGAGCGGTGAGCAGTCGACGACATATTCGTCTTTTTTGATGCCGTAGCCCACAAATCCTTCGGCGCGGTTCACATAGAGTTTTTCGCTGGCAACGGCTACTTCTGCGGCCTGTATATTGTCGAAAATGCGGATTTCGGTTTTGCGTTCGCGGCCTTTACCATACTTTTTGAGCAGACTTTCATAATAGGCTATGGTGTAATTCACCAAGTGATCGAGATGAAGTTTCACCTCTTTCATCTCTTCTTCGAGGCTGCGCAGGAGTTCGTCGGCTTTAAAACCGTCGAATTTGGAGATGCGTTTGATTTTAATTTCTGTGAGCCGGATGATATCTTCTTGAATCACCGGACGCATCAGCAGTTTTTTATAGGGATCGAGTCCTTTGTCGATGGTATCAAGCACGGCTTCCCAGGTTTCGCACTCTTCGATATCGTGGTAAATACGGTTTTCGATGAATATTTTTTCGAGCGAGCCGTAGTGCCACCTGTCGTTGAGTTCACTTAATTTAATGTCGAGCTCCCATTTCAGCAGATCCATGGTTTGCTGGGTATTGTACTTCAGGATGTCTTTTACATTCATGAAGTGGGGCTTGTCGCCAGAAATCACACAAGCATTCGGGGAGATGCTGGTTTCGCAGTCTGTGAACGCGTACAGCGCATCTATGGTGATATCTGGCGAGATACCTGGCGGCAGTTGTATTTCTATTTCTACTTTGGCTGCGGTATTGTCGATGACCTTTTTGATTTTGATTTTATTGGCTTCGCTGGCCTTTACAATCGACTCAATGAGCCCAGTGGTGGTGGTTCCGAATGGAATTTCTTTAATGAGCAGTGTTTTTTTATCGGCTTCTTCAATGCGGGCTCTGCAGCGGATTTTGCCACCGCGTAAACCGTCATTGTAGTTATTTACATCAACAAAACCGCCGGTAAGGAAGTCTGGATAAATTTCGAATGGCTGCTTTTTAAGGATTTTGATACTGCTTTCGATGAGCTCGATGAAGTTGTGCGGGAGAATTTTTGTACTTAAGCCAACGGCAATTCCTTCTACCCCTTGGGCGAGTACCAGCGGGAATTTCATGGGTAGGCTAATGGGTTCTTTTTTACGACCGTCGTAGCTGGTTTGCCAATGGGTGGTTTGACCATCGAAGGCTACATCCAAAGCAAATTTGCTTAACCGCGCTTCGATGTAGCGGGGAGCAGCCGCTGAATCGCCGGTACGTACATCACCCCAGTTACCTTGGGTATCGATGAGCAGGTCTTTTTGGCCTAAACCAACCATGGCATCACCAATGGCTGCATCACCGTGGGGGTGATACTGCATGGTTTGCCCGATGATGTTAGCTACTTTATTGTACCGGCCGTCATCAATGACCTTCATGGCATGTAAAATGCGCCTTTGAACGGGCTTTAGACCATCTTCTATCGCCGGAACCGCTCTTTCGAGTATGACATAAGAGGCATATTCGAGAAACCAGTTTTCGTATAAACCCGATACCGGGGTGATATCATGGATTTTATCTTCGTCTTCAGGCAAATTTTCTTTGCTCGTTTCACTCATTTATTTGCTCGTTTTCACCCAAAAATAGGGAAGTAAGGCTTGAAGTTGTAAACAGCTTTCCACAACCCTGATTTAGCGGTGGTTTCATTTTTACAGAAATGACTCTTGCTTTGATCGTGTTTGAAATGTTGAAACGCAAAGCCATGAAACTTTATCGTATTTTCTTTCTCTTTTTGATGGTTAACACCCTAGCAAAAGCGCAAGAAGTTCCTAATGACAATTCAACAGTGACTTACGTTGAATTAGATGGTCCGCGCTTTGGTGCTACTGTGTTGACTGGCGAGATAGCCAAAGAACTGCAAAATACTTTTGGCGCATCACCATTTATTAATCAATTTGGTTGGCAGGTAGAAAAGCAGTTTTTTGTTTTGCCCACAGGAACTACCGGTGTGGTTGAATTTGTGGGCCTCGTTGGAGGCATTGAACAAGGGCTGTTTTTACCCAGTCTATCTTCTTTGGTAGGTATACGTAGTGGAGCCGGAACAGAATTTGGTGTAGGTCCAAACCTATCAATTGCAGGATTTTCACTTGTACTTGCAGCTGGCGTAACCGTACAACGCCATGGTGTTAATTTTCCTATTAATCTTGCATTTGTGCCGTCCTCCAGAGGTGCGCGTTTCAGTCAGCTATTTGGTTTTAATGCAATTTCGCCTAGTAACCGCAGGAACTTGTGGAGGTAGTTTTCAGCCAATCCAAACCGACCGCATAGAAATACCACCCATTTGTAGTCCACTCACAGGAAAGGAAGCCGTTTCTGACCTTTGCTGCATGCCTAAGATGTACAGTAACGGGAGATAGTGATCGGTGGTAGGTATACTCAATTGGGCCGCGGTCCCCAGCTGCTCGAAATTCACGAGGGGCAGAAAATCGCCCGAACTGATTTTTGCTGCGCTGAAAGCGTCAAATTCTTCTGCCCAATCGAAGCCGCCATCGGGTTGGTTCCAGTTGAGCCGGCTAAGATTGTGGACGATATTGCCACTGCCCACGAACAACACTCCCTTATCCCGCCAGCGGGCGAGGGCTTGTCCAAAGGCAAAGTGCCAGTCGCCTTTTTGGCTCATATCTAGGCTGAGTTGAATTACCGGGATGTTCGCTTCGGGGTAAACATGGCGCAATACACTCCAAGTACCATGGTCGAGCCCCCAACTGTGGTCGTGTCCCAAACGGGTATATTCCAACGCGTGTTGTAATTCGGCAGCGAGTTCGGGTGCGCCTTTGGCTGGGTATTGTACTTCAAATAGTGCTTTGGGGAAACCACCAAAGTCGTGTATGGTTTGGGGCATGGCCATGGCCGTGACCAGGGTTTCGCCGCGGGTCATCCAGTGCGCCGAGATGCTTACGATGGCGGAGGGTAAAGGCAAATCTTGACCGATTTTATGCCAAGCTCGGGTAATGCGGTTGTCTTCGATGGCATTCATCGGACTACCATGACCTAAAAATAAAGCCGGCATTCGTGGTGATTTTGGGCCTTTGCTCAGGAGTGCATCTAAACCGTTTAAACGCATAGTTGTCATAGTCAATATCCCCAAGGAGAGGGTTTTTATGAAAGCACCTCTGATTATTTGAGAAAGTGCCAAAATTTAATTAAGGTTCATGTAATGAACCATTAAAACGATATGCGGGTATTTTAAGGCTGGATTAGCATTCTTAAATTGCCTTAGCTAAGTGAATGCCGCAGTAAAAGCGTAAGAAAAAACTATTTACGCTTTCACTGCTGACTGTATTGATTGCTGTTCAAATACCGGCGCAAGGCAGCTGTTATTACCAAATAAAATGTGCGAACGGTAGGTGCACAGGCTGCTTCATCAAACAATAACACAGCCACTTATTCCGGCTTCCATATGGCCGATATGCCAGTATTCTTGCTTCAGTTCGGTCATTTTTCGTTCAAAGGTGGTGCGCGCGGCGGCATCAACACTCATCAAAAGACCGCCA
>JBDNIH010000047.1:0-3729 GCA_041688385.1 Bacteroidia bacterium | reverse complement strand
TGGGCAATTTGGTCGAAATCATAGGCCCTTACCTTGGCGATCATAATCTTTGGATGGTGGGTAGGCACAGTGTTCTCCTGCACATTAAGAAGCTCTTCATACAACTTCTCACCAGGTCGCAAACCTGTAAAGGTAATTTGAATGTCTTTTCCTAGAGTAAGACCAGAGAGCTTGATCATTTTTTTGGCCACCTCGAGAATTTTCACCGACTCACCCATGTCGAAGATGAATACCTCACCACCGTTGCCCATTACGCCAGCTTCGAGCACCAGCTGACAGGCCTCGGGTATAGTCATAAAATAACGGGTGATATCTGGGTGGGTAACTGTAATTGGGC
Organism: Bacteroidia bacterium; assembly: GCA_041688385.1. Classification (GTDB taxonomy): domain Bacteria; phylum Bacteroidota; class Bacteroidia; order UBA7662; family UBA7662; genus UBA7662. The sequence continues at coordinate 3,392 of JBDNIH010000047.1, read as the reverse complement.
CGCCTGCTTCAATCTGACGCTTGAATAACGGTATTACCGAGCCATTTGATCCCAATACATTGCCAAACCGTGTGGTGACGAACTTTGTATTGCCGGCATAGGCATTATTCAAACTCTGGGTATAAATCTCAGCCACCCGTTTGGTAGCGCCCATGACGTTTGTTGGATTCACCGCTTTATCGGTAGACACCATCACAAATTTGCTCACACCAAACTCAACGGATAAATCGGCCAACGATTGGGTGCCAAAAATATTAACCAACACAGCCTCGTAGCAGTTGTCTTCCATTAGCGGCACATGCTTGTAGGCAGCGGCATGAAAAACGTAGTTGGGATGGAATTTTTTGAAAAGAGACCGCATTCGCTTTTCGTTGCGCACATCGGCGATCACAAACCTAACATTGTGAAGCAGATGCGCATGCTGTTTGCGTAGCTCAATCTCGAGCTCATACAGCGGCGATTCAGCTTGATCGATAAGAATAAGCTGGGCGGGTTTATAATGCAATAGCTGACGCGCAATTTCTGAACCAATAGAACCGGCCGCGCCCGTTACAAAAATGACTTTCTCTTCTATTTCATTCGCAACATTATCGTTCTCAAGGACAATCTCCTCGCGTTGCAGCAAATCCTCAATTTTTACCGCCTTAATCTGCTTACTGCTCAATTCACCATTGATCCAATTTTGAACAGGAGGTACGTTTTTAACTTTAATGTTGTGGATCAAACATTGGTCAATAATCTGCCGCTTGCGAATGTTGGAGATATTCTGGATTGAAAGTATTACTTCTTTCACATCCTTTTTTTCAATAAAATCGGACTCTAAAACACTTGAAGGGTAAACCCGTATTCCTTGAACTGATTTGTAAATTTTGGAAGGGTTATCGTCGATATAACCTACTACATTATAGTGCAGGCTATCATCTTGAAGTAAGGTTTGACGCGTTATAGTTCCCGACTTACCGGCACCATATATGATTACATTGACTTTGTTTTTACCGCCTTCGAAAACAGCCAAAAAGACCGCTTTGAATAAAAAACGACTGGTGACCAAAAAAAAGAGGGAGAAGACGTAATTGATAAAAATTACGGCTAAACCAACCGAGTGAGGCGCGATGTCTTCGGACCAAAATCGATAGCTCACTAAATTCATAAGCACCAATATCCCCGTAGCTAGGCTGGAAGCATAAAACAAACGAACGGCATCTTCGACACCCGTGTGCCGTATTATACCGCTGAAGGATTTGAATACTACAAAACCCACCAGATAGGCAGTTAACACCCAAAAGAGCTGGTTTACAGTCCATGAAAGATCAATAACTGTAAGATCAAAATTAAAGCGCACGAGATTGGATACCGCAAAAGCAAAACTTACGATAACTACATCAATCAAAAGCACCATCCACCGCGATACAAAGCGGTTGGAATACATACGTAGGTATTTTTGAATCATAAGAAGTACAAAAGTAACTTAAAGTACAGTCGAAAAAAACTTAAACTGCTCCTGAACTCCAACGGCACTTGGCTAAAGTCTGGTTTTCATTAACTCAAAGTAAAGTTTTATCTCTTTTATATGCTATACCCGATGCAGGGTATTTTTCGGGCTATCAGCGATTTAACAGCAAATTAATCTGCTCGGCAATCCGGTCTAGGTCACTAGCCGGCAAATTAGAGCCAGAGGGCAAACACAGTCCTTGCTCAAAAAGCTGCTCCGAAACTCCATTTAGATACGCCGGGGCATCTGCAAAAATAGGCTGAAGATGCATGGGCTTCCACAAAGGGCGTGACTCTATATTGTCTTTCTCCAGATGAAGTCGCAGGGTTTCACGGCTAAGTCCACCGGTTATTGCCGGATCAATGCGTACCGTAGACAGCCAACGGTTTGAAAAACTGCCCTCTGGTTCTAATCCAAAACTAAAACCACTTACGTCACCAAATTGCTTCAGGTAAAATGCATAGTTTGCCCTACGCTGAGCAATACGAGCGTTCAGAACAGTCATTTGACCCCGGCCAATGGCTGCGCACACATTACTCATGCGGTAATTGTAACCGATATGGCTGTGTTGATAGTGAGGCGCGGCATCTCTTGCTTGGGTCGCCAGAAAACGTGCCTTTTGGATGTGCGCTTCGCTAGCCGATAGGAGTGCACCCCCACCCGATGTGGTAATGATTTTATTTCCATTAAAACTCAGTACACCTAGCGCTCCGAAAGTACCGCAGGCTTGACCATGGTAAGTTGAGCCGATTGCTTCAGCGGCATCTTCTATAATAGGTATATTAAATTCAGCAGCGATTGGCATGATAGCATCCATCTTTGCTGGCATACCATACAAATGTACAGGTATGATGGCCTTCACTTTTTTACCTTTGGCCAGTCGATCAACGATAGCCTGACGTAATAAATCCGGATCCATATTCCAGGTATCTGATTCAGAATCAACAAATACAGGCGTAGCACCTTGGTAAACAATAGGATTCGCAGAAGCAGAAAAAGTAAAGCTCTGGCAGATAACTTCATCGCCCGGGCCAACCCCCAGCAAAATTAAGGCTAAGTGCAAAGCTGCGGTACCACTCGACAAAGCCGCCGCATGCGGTGCTGAGGTAAAAGCACATAAATCTTGCTCAAAACCATCCACATGCGGACCGAGCGGAGCTATCCAATTGGTATCAAAAGCCTCTTTGACAAAGCGGAATTCGTTTTCGCCCATATGGGGAGAGGAGAGCCAGATTTTTGTGTTTGTGGACATGGGGAAGGGGAGGGGGAAGGGGGAAGTATGAAGGGGGAAGGGGGAAGTGGGAAGGGGAAGTATGAAGGGGGAAGTATGAAGGAAGAGGGGTGGAGGGGTGCGGTATGAGGATTGAGAGGGGACAGAAATTAAAAAACTGATATACCCAAGATACGCCTAGATGTGGCAGAATGTTATGTGTTATGTTTGAATCATGTTTTTTTCTTGTAGCGTGGTCTTCGGTTTTGTGCTTTAGGTTTGTAAAAAGCAAACATATGAAAGCTAATTCACTTGAAGAACGTTTGGTGCGTTTTGCATCAGATTGTGTGGTTTTACAAAAATACCTATCTACTAACGATGCTGGTCTTTACTATGGAAAACAACTTATTAGATCTGCTGGTTCTGCGGCTTTAAATTATGGAGAATCCCAGGGAGCAGAATCTCGTCGCGATTTTGGACACAAATTGAGCATCTGTTTGAAAGAAAGCCGTGAATCGTTGAACAACCTAAAAATCATCCAACTCAGTAATCTGTGTGCTAACCAGGAATTACTCTCGAACAACCTCAAAGAATGTAATGAATTGGTCTCCATGCTCGTTGTCGCAGTCAAAAAAGTAAAATCCCTCCAATAGCCTCCAACCATCACCACACTTCCCAACCTCAAACTTC
>JBDNIH010000244.1:0-3827 GCA_041688385.1 Bacteroidia bacterium | reverse complement strand
CTCTTTCAGGCTCAAGCCGGTTTTAATCAAGGCCAATAAGCGTTTTTCTTAGTCGATTAAACGGATTCCCATGCGGGCTAGTTTATCAAAAAATTGTTGGTTGATGGCCGAGAAATAAGCCGAGAACACTTCCCGTTGTTGACCAGTATTTCGGTTGGCTTTGCTTTTTTTGTAGATCCAGCAATACTTTCAACGCAGCATCCGGCCGAACGGTAGGTAGCTTTTCCGACATATCAAGCCGTTCCGCCGGCAATTCGTTGCGTTCGCCCAGGTGTATGGCTTCGCTCAGCCGTTGTTTGTTTTTGCGTTCGAGACTAACGTGGAGCAGCTGTTCTTTTAGCTTTTGCTGACCTAACTGGAGTGATATGACGCGTTATTCTTCGGTGATGCGGCGCTGCTTATGCCGTCGGCGTTGCCACATCAGCCATCCCCCACTGCTTATCAATACCAATAAGCTTGTGCCAAAGGCTAGTAATACATATTGGCGATGCCGATTAATTTCGGCGTTTTGGGTGAGTATGGTGATCTGTTGTTCTTTTTCCTGGAGCTTGGGCAGTACCTCCAATTCTTGCAGCTGTTTGCTGATATCCGCATTGCGTAGCGAATCGCTGATTTGAGCACTAAACTTCTGGCACCAAAAAGCTGAGTCGTAGCGTTGGGTTTTTTCGTAAAACAAGCTCAAGAGGTTGCCGGCGTTAAGTTGGAGTTGACTGTTGCCTTGTTTCTGACTCTATAATAAAGCTTTGAACAAATATGGTTTGGCTGTGGCTGTTTCATTCAAGTCAAGATACAACTGCGCGGTGAGCAGGTCGAGCTCGGCAATTTTGTAAGGCTTATCGAGGGCCTGCGCTAAGGTATATCCTTCGGGGAGCTCAGCTAAATTGGCCCGTAGATTGGTTTTACTGGTCGGGTGTTGGCGGGCGCTTTGGCGGGCACGAAGTTTGCCCAACTGATCTGCCGCGCTGATAGCTTCATTGGTCCAAAAAATGGCGGAGTCTCGCATCGGCCGCGGCCCGTAGGTCATGCTCAGGTTCCGACCAATAGCAAAGCGTAAACCGTTGTTGCCCAGCGCAAGCTCCGATAGCAAACCCAACCTGCTGGCCTTGGCTTCGGCGTAACGTTTCAGGAGATACAAACTCTACTTTCGGCTGTTTCTGTATTAACTGCGCCATTTGGGCATCTGCAGAGGCAACCACATCCATAATGCAGCCAATGAACAAGTAGCTGCTACCCTCAGGATCCGCTACACCAAAAGCACAAAAAATCGCGTGTAGCCACGCTGCGAAGTGGTGAATCAACCCAAAAACCAAACACTCCCCAAACAAAAAAAGGCCTGCAGAGCAGACCTTCGTTTAATGAGCGGTAATAATACCCCTTATCGGCGGCGGCGCATGGGGCCGGGACGTCGGGTAGGTGGGCCGGAACGTTTTTTCTGTTCAGGTGCCGGCGCCAACGACATCAAGTCGAGTGGATAAGGATGGTCGAAAACAGCCGGAATCACCTGTTTGGTGAGTTTCTGTATGTCTTCGAGATATTCAATTTCTTCGGCTTCGCAAAAGGACAAGGCGATACCACTTTTTTCGGCACGACCCGTACGGCCAATGCGGTGAACGTAGGTTTCAGAGATGTTTGGCAATTCGTAATTGATTACAAACGGCAGGTCCTCAATATCGATACCGCGTGCAGCGATATCGGTGGCCACAAGTACGCGCGTTTTGCCAGTTTTGAAGTTATTCAAAGCCGATTGACGTGCGCCCTGGGTTTTGTTGCCATGAATAGCAGCAGCATCCACCCCAGCACGTTGCAGGTCTTTTACTACGCGGTCGGCGCCATGTTTGGTGCGTGTAAAAACGAGTGCACTTTTGATTTCTTCCGGACCGTCTTCTAGCAAATGGAGCAACAGATGGCGTTTGTCTTCTTTGGCCACAAAGTACACGGCTTGCTTCACGCGCTCAGCGGTAGAAGATACAGGGGCTACCGATACACGTACCGGATTGCGTAAGATGGCTTCGCTCAGCTTTACAATTTCGTTCGGCATGGTGGCCGAAAAAAACATGGTCTGGCGTTGGGTCGGGATTTTGGTGATGATACGGCGTACGTCGTGGATGAAACCCATGTCGAGCATGCGGTCGGCTTCGTCGAGCACAAAATGTTTGATATGGTTCAGATGGACATAACCCTGCCCCATTAAGTCGAGCAAACGACCAGGCGTAGCTACAAGTATATCAATGCCACGTTTTAACGAATCGGTTTGTGCACGTTGTGATACGCCGCCAAAAACTACAGCGTGTTTGAGTCCGGTATTGCGGCCATAAGCCGACAAACTTTCATCGATTTGTAAAGCCAGTTCCCGGGTGGGTGTAAGAATTAGCGCCTTGATAATACGATCGTGTTCACCTCCGCGGCGGGCTTGGTAAAGCTGCTGCAAGATGGGGATAGAAAAAGCCGCTGTTTTACCGGTGCCGGTTTGTGCGGTGCCCAATACATCTTCACCTTCGAGGGCAGGAGGTATGGCTTGTGCCTGAATGGGGGTTGGGTTAACGTAGCCTTCCTGGCTCAGGGCGTCCAAAATGGGCGCAATGATGTTGAGTGACGCAAAGGTCATAAAAATGATTTTTCGCAACAGTCCCATGTCCGTCGCGGGGGTGGTTTGCACTGCTTACCACGAATGGTAGCTGGGATGCAGCCGGATCAACATAGATCCTTTCTGCTGCGCCGATAAAGTGGGTGTTGGGATTCCGCCAATCAACTTTCGGAGGCCTGTTGCGGATGCGAACAGCCGGCCGGGGGCAGTCAGATGTGCAAATGTACGGAAATTATCTGGACTTATACTCAATGTATCGCGCAACGGCCTAAGCGCTTCTTTGTGAAAGAGTTAATCATTCTTTGAAAACAGAACCGCAACGCCATAAGTGGCGTCGCCTACCTTGATTTCGTTGAACAGGTATAACAAATGGCAATCCGCAAAACACAACAGCCTATTTCCACTCACAGCCCGGCAAGCTTCTCACTGCATGCCAGTTTCACCCATAAAACAGGTAACTTCGCACCCTCAAAGCTCAAAACAAAAAACGTTTACCGTCTGCGCAACGCTATAGCTGCAGGGCAAAAACAGGACTTGCAATTTTGAATTTTGACTACTCAAATTTTGAAATAAAAAAAGTGAACGCACTTTCGGTTGAACTCCTCGAGAAAAATTTTGGTGAACGCACCCTCTTCAAAGGGCTCAGTTTTGGTTTAGATGAAGGCCAAAAAGTGGCACTTGTTGGTGTAAACGGCTGTGGTAAGAGCACACTCCTGCGTATACTCGCCGGCGACGAACATGCCGATGGCGGTAACTATAGCTTCAACAAACAGCTCAAATTCGCCTATCTCGAACAGGAACCTTTGCTGATGGAACACGATACCGCTTGGTCGGCCATTTTCCAAAGCAGCGACCCTGCTGTACAAATCGTTCGCGAATACGCCTGGATCAGCGAAAAACACGAGCTCAGCGACAAAGAAACCGAGCGCTTGCACGAGCTTATCCACGAAATCGATAACCTCCACCTCTGGGATTACGAGCAGCAGGTGAAACAAATCTTAGACACCTTAGGCATCACCCAACTCGATCAAAAAATCACGGAACTCAGTGGTGGTCAGAAAAAACGGGTGGCTTTGGCCCGTGCGCTGGTGAGCCGGCCGCACGTATTGTTGCTCGATGAGCCGACCAACCACCTCGATTTGGATGTGATTGAATGGCTTGAACGTTACCTCAGCACCGAACGGATTACGGTATTGATGGTAACCCACGACCGTTATTTCCTAGAGAATGTTTGTAACGAAAT
>JBDNIH010000243.1:0-6120 GCA_041688385.1 Bacteroidia bacterium | reverse complement strand
GAGGGTATGCTGACGCGGATGCTGTACTCGAAGGGTTGGTGGATGCAGCAGATAGATCGGTTGTATGGAATAACCGAAAGAGAATATCTCAAGTCCCACAATGACCCATTCATGGAATATAGTACATAAATGGGACAACATCAAGCTGCATCAACCTCTTTTTTTAGCATGAATATGCTTATTTGATGCGTAATGGCTATTTGGGTTAGATTGGCACAAATATTACTCTATGTACTGTGAGTATTTACAAAGCCTTATGAAAAAATTATTACTTGCATTCACTCTTACCCTTATTGGGGGGTCAATGTTGGCTTCTGCCCAAACGGTTGAAGTGAAAATTAAAAACCAGTACATAAAAGGTACTGAGTTCTTCTTCGACGTTTATTTAGAAAAAACGGCGGGAGATACCATACTAATGGGTTATGCGGATATCGTTATCGATAATAGCATTTTGAACAACGGTGGATTTGTTACCCCAGCTTTAAACTATGTAACAGGTACCAATGCATTTAAAAATGCAAACGGTGATTTGCTAACAAGCACGTACAATAGTTTAATTGCAACTACAATCACTGGCGCTCCTAATGCCAACCGTATAATCATCAACTTGAACCTAGCTGGCTTCACCGAAGCTACACCAGGAGATGCGTTGGCTAAGTTGGCTTTTATCGCCGGTTCCGACACATCACAGCGTTTAGGTACCTTCCGTATAACGGGCTTAACAGGTGGATCAAATGCAAACGCATTTTATCCAAATGCAAATTTTTCAACTTCAGGTGCAGGCATAAAAGTGAAAGTGTATAAAATTGCCACTTTCGGCGCTTATACACAAACAAGATTGACTGAATCGGTTGTTTCTACTGCTTCTGTTCTTCAAACTGCTCCAACTTCTGGCCAGTTGGCCGGCATTGCAGTCACGAAAGACGGTGCTGGAAGTACACCTACTTCATTAAAAATTGACTGGACAGGAGTAGCTGCTGCCAATGGCGACAGCCTTTTGATTATAGCCCGTGCTAGGACTGGTGGTGCTGCTGCCAATGACTCTACGCCCGCTAACAGTTTGCGTTATTTTGCAAACAACGATTGGAGTGCGCGCGCAGATGCTAACCGTATTGGTCAAACCGCTTGGTATGTAGTATACCGGGGTACATCGACGAATGGTACGGTTACCATTAGCAATATTTCAAATTCAGATGAGTACATCATACGCGCCATTCCTTATGCAGGTTTGGGTGGCTACAACAGTGCTTATGCATCGAAAGCTGATTTGAACTCGAATAATGCGACGATTCAAATTATCACTACACCTACCGCAACTGAGCCTACAATACAGATTGCTGGAATCACACTCACCACAAACCAATCTAACCCGAATACTTCAATTGGTTTCCAGATCGATACAACCGGTATCACAGCTGGTGACTCAGTTATTGTTTTGGTAAAAGCAACAACAGCATTCGATACAACGGCCGATCGTCCAGTGGATGGTAACTTCTACGCAAGTAACCTCAATTATTCATCCGCAGCGACTATTGGTGCAGCAAGAATAGTTTACCGCGGTTTGGTATCTGCTTCAGCGGGTCTACAAAACGTAACAAACTTGACTGCTGATACACGTTATTACTTCGAAGCAGTAGTTTACAGAGGTACTTCAGGGGCACTTTCACAGAACTACCGCGTGAATTCACCACAGCAGCCAGCTGCAGCGAACCGTTACACTACGCCAGTGGCTGTCGACCCTGCGGTGGCTTCCAACCAATCACGTGATTTAGTCTTGACCTCAAGTACATTTGGTTCAATACAAATAAGCTGGACTAATGGAGCTGCAGGAAGTGGTTCAATTGTCATAGCACGTGAAACAAGTGCTACCAATGCTTCTCCTACTCAGGGTGCGCATTACAGCACTGCGAATTCTGACGTAGCGGTTGCTCCAACTATTGGTGTAAACAACTTCATCGTTTACTCTGGTACAGGAACTTCGGTAACGGTTAGTGGTTTGAAACCTAACCAACGTTATCACTTCACTACAGTCCGTTATGTAGGTAACACTGCGAACGCAGGTAACCTGAATTACATACAAGATGGTGGTGGAAGTAACTGGGGTCGTGGCAACGAGAATACGTACATCAACGTTACTGCACGTGCCAGCTTCGAAACCATGGATACTTTGCTGAAAGATGCCACTAACCTGGTGCCTTTGGCTCAACCGTTCAATTCAGCAGCCTACGGCAGCTATGCTGGTGCCGAATCAGTAGGGTCAATACCAAATGGTGTTGTTGATTGGGTATTGCTAGAACTGCGTAGAACTACTACTGGTAGTTTGGTAAATGCAGGTCCAGCGTCAGTACCAGGATCGGGTGCTACCTTAATTGGTCGCCGCGCAGCCTTCTTGAAATTTGATGGCTCTATTGTCGGAACCAATGGCACAGACACCGCTCTTCAGTTTAACATAGCTGATGAAGGCCAGTACTTCTTGGTTGTTTATCACAGGAATCACTTGCCAATCATGACATCAACTGCGAACGCACTCGGATTAAGCTTGTTTGTCACCGGTGGCGCTGCTACAGCTGACCTTAGGGTTTCTGCGAATGTTGCAGGTACTGCAGGCACAGAATTCTTAGTTGATGGTGGCGTTGCGAAAATGTGGTCTGGTAACGTAGATCCTTCAGATTACGTAATTGATGGTGATGACCGTGCCGCAGCATGGACTAACCGGAACACAGAGGATGCCTATAATATAGCCGACGTCGACCTCGACAGAAACGTAAGTGCACGTGACAACTCCTTCATCTGGAATAACAGGACCAAGGCAGCTTACGTACGTATCGCTCAAGACTAAACAGTAAATAGGTCAAGCAAGGCCGGGGGTTCGCCCCCGGCTTTTATTATCCAAATGAAATTATACCTCTCTTTATTCCTCGTTCTGATCTCGTCCACTTTGTTTGCACAAAGTCCGGTACGGGTGAGCATTGCGAATCAATACGCAGTAGGGGACAAGTTTTATTTTGATGTATACCTAAGTACATTGGCAGGTGAAACCGTTTTTATAAATCAAAGTACATTTGTTTTTGATTACGATACGTCGGCCTTCACTAACGCTCAAATTTCTTACGATAAGACGGCAACGCGGCTTGTAAATATTTCTGGTATAGTCTTAAATAATCAGAAAGTTCAGGCAATCATACCCATTTTGGGTGCAAACGCCAACCGCATCTTAATCAATTTTGAGGCACACTATGCACAGAATGCCGCTGGGGTGAGTCAATTTGTGGCCAAAGTGGACTCAAGAGAGAACTACTATTGTTTGGGTAGGTTCTATATTTCTGGCTACAATTATTCTGTAGCCGATGCACGGTTACGCGTAAGTACAATTTCTCCCAGTAAGGTTCATGCACGGACCAAAATCAATTTATATCGGACAGATGGCTCAAATGGTGGGCCAACCAACATTGACACGACTCAAGCCAATCCGCCTTTTCTTTTTGTCAATTTAACTTCCTTCCTTGTACAACCCGTAGGTCGTTCGGCAGAGTTGGAGTGGATTACACAGAATGAGATGAACATGGCTAGGTTTGAGATTGAAAGAAGTATTGACAACCTGTCATTTGCCAAAATCGGCGAAATGGCTGCTAAAGGATTTCAAAACCAGCTGTCAGTTTATCGGTCTATTGACCGGGACGTATTCAACCCTAATGATCAGATTACTCAGTTTTTTTACCGATTAAAATACGTAACCAGCAGCGATAGTTTTTCGTATTCTCCAGTGCGTGCCGTTCGTTTTAATGAGCTGAACGACATTGACATGAATACGTGGCCAAATCCTGCTACCGACATAGTTAATATCCAATTAAAGAATATCGTAGACGAGACCATACTTGTAAGGCTACTCGATCGTCAAGGTGCTGAAATTTCATCCAGGCGATTTTCACCCAACGAAATAATAAGATTCGAAGTAGCTGGTATTGCGCCCGGCGTTTATCTGTTAGAAGTAACTACGCAAAAGGGAAAACGAACCGAGAAGATTGTTGTGTGGCGTTAGACAAAACTAAATAATCACGTAAAACCCCGCTTCGGCGGGGTTTTTGCATTAAATGGTTACTTTTAAGCATGCGTTATTCGATATTCACTACCCTGGTTTTAACGTTCATTCTGCCGTTTCAATCGTTGTCCAAACACGCAACTGTTGAAATTCGTCTCGCGCAAGTGGATTGGAACCCAAAAACAAAAGAACTGCAATTCGACCTAGAATTGAGAGCGGTTGACAAGCCTTTTTATCTTGCCTTTAGCGATGTTGTTTTGGCCATCCCCAAATCAGCACTTGAATTAGCTGAACTTTCTTATTCCCAGGTTGCAGGAAGTACCCAGCTGCTTAATTTGGGTAGGGAGGTTTTGTCTTTTCCGAACATTAGGACAAAAATCAGGGCTGGTCAGGATACTATTTATTTTGTTGTTCAGATCATGCCAAATCAGTTTTCGGATTTAACAGATTTTTTTGAGCAAAGCGCCTACATTGATAAGATTTCAGGCGAAAGTAGAATTGGCAGATTTAGTTTAATTGGGATTTCGCAAGTTCCCGTGGTATTGAAGCCTCATTTTGCTGCTAAGGGCCCTTCATCGCTGATACTGGCTTTCGATCCTAACGACGAATTACGCGCAGTTGAATTGACGGAGAAGTGGCAGGGTACACGACCAAAGGAAGATGAATTGAAGTATTTTGAATTTACTATGGACAGCGGTGCATATCATTTTAGTTGGAAATGGCACTCGTCTAAACAGGCTTGGAAGTTATGGGCTACAACTGATCAGAAAAATTGGATACTTGTTAAAGAGGGTACTGGTGACAAAGGATTAAATTTGAGTAGGGCAGTAGCAGCTGGAGCCACAGGTTTGGATTATACAGGGTTTCGATTGTCTCATTTTGGAGAAAATGGCTTTGAGCGTGCTGTTAGTAGATATAGGGCAAAGTGATTTTTGGCACTATAATTGTTTAGGAATCGACAAAAATTCTTGAATTGGGAATTTCTACTGGATAATTAATTTCATATCCGAATAAAAATGTTAATTAACGTTAATATATGAAAGGGGCTACCTGCTATAAGCACATTAAATTGCCTTTTTGTCGGCTATTTTTGATGTATTTTTATAAGTACATGATGACATTTTAATTATGTTGTTCTTGGCACGATAATTTATGTTGATAAAAATTCTAATTTTGAGTCAAGTTACTCACCCGACGAAAGTCCCAAAATTAGAGTCATGAAAAACACCCGCCATTTCCATTCCGCCAACGAGCCGGTAATTAACCAGCTGGGTTTGGCTCCCCAATTGTTGTTTTTCTTCTTGTTTGTTCTCTGGTTATTTGCTCTGGTTCTTGGCGTTAAACCAGCCAAGGCCAATATCTATGATGATAGTGTGGCCATAGAAATTCGGAATTCTAGTTATGAATCAAACAGTCACTACTTTGACGTTTACTTGCGACAGGTGGGTGCCCGTAAAGTACTCCTTGGTTCTTCAGACATCGTCATTTCACTTAACTATTCCGCTGATGCGGTCGCTGAGTTAAATTACCTCGCAGGAAGCTGTCAGTTTTTCTCAAATAATGGCTTACCAATAAATAACTATGGGTCTGGTATTTCTTCGAACGTAGTTTTAAGAAATGGTGTTTATCAGCTCGTAATTAATATCTACGGTCCTTCTTTTGACGAATCAGATTTTAATAATGAATTGGCTGCGATTGATGCTCGGGTAAATTTGCACCGTTTGGGAAGGTTTGTTATTCCTCATGTATCAAATCAATTTAACCTTGCTGGTTCAGCTTTATATCTCCAAGGCAGCGGTTTGAAGACTGCGGTTTATGCCTATGATCAAGAGGATAATTTTAAACTGAAAGCTGCTGCGGTTAGTTTTTCTTTCGTTCAGAACATCAACTCGAATCCGGTTTGGGTTTTTGAAGCGCAGAAATTAGGCAGCAGTGTCAAATTGAACTGGCAGTTAGCTGGCGACGTAGCGTCCATGGAGCTTCAAAAATCATTTGATGGTAAAAACTGGGAGTCTGTCAATGGTGCAATTGTTCAAAACGAATTAGGTTTTGTGAGTGAAGATTTGAATCCTGCAGGTGCT
>JBDNIH010000242.1:0-4356 GCA_041688385.1 Bacteroidia bacterium | reverse complement strand
TTGTATGCTAGAGTCAACACAACCATTCTCGCGTACCACCAATACAAGTTTCACGCTATCTGATGTGAAACGTAAATTCTTCAACGATAGCAGCTTTTGTGTACCAACTCTATTTTCATTTATAAGTTTACAGTGGTATACCGTTTAACATCCCCTGAAGCCTTCCCATTTTTAGCTAAAGCTAAAAGTAATAAATCGGAGACTGTTCTAAAAAATCGAGCTTTAGATAGGGTAAGATTGTAGCCACCTTGAATCTTTGAGGAAAAGGCTAAAGGGTGGCTAATATTTGCCTAGAATGGGGCATGAGTTTGCTTATCTACCGTTGGTGCGGGCGCAGGGAGGGTGGTGGTAAAAATTTTGGGTCTATGCCTACTTCAATAAGCGCCCGAATACCTCCGTATAAACCATTCAAAAGCGAGTAATCCAAAAAGGAGAAACAATATCCATTTCAGATTGATCAAATCACTTACCTGTTGCTCATAATAGGCTATAGGTACCAAGGCCTCTTTTTGGAGAAGCAAATCTGGAATTTTAGCCATATCAGCCAACGAAAATACTGCTCCGCCGCTGATATCAGCAATTTGTGCGAGCAGTTGGTGGTCGGCCCGGCCTTGAAGGGCCTCAAGATTCAACTGCGCAATGCTAAATGCGCCTCGTGCTGCCTCGTTTTTACCGTTATACTGACATTGTGCTGTAAAACTATAATCTCCCGGCGGCAAGGAACCTGCATTTAAACGGTATTTGCTGTCGCTTCTGCCAAAGCTGAAACTGTATTCCTTACCGCTTGTCGCTTTAATTTGGAGCGCTACGTCGGGTTCGGTGACCGGTTGATAATTGGCATCATACAGCTCGGCTTCGAACACCAGCTCCTCCTGTTCGTTGTACAACTTACGCGAGCTATTCGCCCTGAAGTTGCGCTTGTCTTCTTTTACAGCTAAGTAGGCAACGGTTTTCCGTATAAGATCACCCAGCGGGTCGGTGGTCAGTTTGTCTTCGGCCTGCGCCAAGCGCCACCGCCACATGCCTTCGGCCAGCGTAAAGGCCAAACGTGGGCGGCTGTTGGTATTAAACGCCCATAGGGGGAAGTCGGTCGCAACACTTCCAATGCGCTGTTTCAGTAAAACATTGAGATTTATGGCCTGCTGAAATGTGCCAAATGGTGCTTCTAAAGGAGGAAAGGATTGCAAATCGCGCAAATCACCTGCTTCTAAACTAAAAAGTTGAAAACCGGGCTGTAGATTTGCCATAACCGGATTGCTATTGCCAGGTCGGGCGTTGATCTGAAGCTGGTTCTGCATTTTATTAAAGGCGGGGAAACTGGTCTGACTGCCCACCACAAACCAAGTTGGCCATTTTTTCTCCTCCAACATGCTTAGCCAAGGAGAGGATGTCGTAGTTGGGAACTGATGTAAAATTACCAGATCTGGCGTTTCTTCGAGCTGGATAGGGTCGTTGGCAAAACGCACATCCACCTTATACTGGGGTGCACTTTCGAGCGCTTGGCGGATGGTGCTCATGTCGGGGTGCGGACTAGCAGCCAGTAGGAGTATACGGGTTTCATCGTCGATGACTTCGATGTAGAAGTCACGGCTATTGTTGGCCAAATTTACATCTACACCCTTGTGTTTTACCACCACACGGTACTTTCGTATGCCTGCTTGCTCGGCAACGGTGGTAAAACGCACTTCGTCGAACACATGGGTTTGTTGAATAGCCCAGATTTGTTTGTTAAGCAGTCGGTTTTGGCCATTGGTGATATCGAAGAGTTGTATTTCGGCCTGCTCACCGACCAGTTTATGGGCTTCAAGTCCGACGAGTATTGGGAATTCACGGCCTTTAAATACGAGGCTATTTGCACGCACCTCTCGGATTAGCGCATCCTGATACATTTGGGTGTCCCCGAGGGCGATGCTATATACGGGAACGCCGAGCTGTTCGGCCATGTAGAGCGGGTTGGCACCACGGTTGTAAATGCCGTCGGTGGCCATTACAATGGCCCCAATTGGTTGACTCCCGAAACGTGAAGAAATCTCTTGAAAAACACGACTCAAGTCTGTGGCTTGGTCGGTGTAACTTAACGGATGCGCGTCTTTAAGCGCGTCCCCGAAATGGAGCTTGCGTAATCTGGATTTATCTGCTAGTTGATTGGACAGTGTTTCCCAGCCTATTTTGAGCTTATTTTTATCTGCCGAAGACGTTTTTTCCAAGGAGCTACTGTTGTCGCTCAAGAGCAGCACCAATGGTTTTTCTGTAATTTTTTGTTCTGTTTTGAGGTAGGGATTGATGAGTAAAAGCACAATTAGTGCTACCACCAAAGCCCGGAAAGTAGCGGCTGCCCATTTCCAACCTTTTGCAGGGTAGGCCACCTGATCATGCCGGTACAACAAACCGGCGTAAAGCACGGCTGCCAACAGACTCAATATCCAGTACCAGCCTGAAACAGCGGTGATTATTTCCATGTGGAAAGCTAACGGGAAAAGTGGGGGTTTGGTTTACATTTGTAGGCCACCACAAACATTGATCACCTGTCCGGTAATGTATTTGCTGCGGTCGCTTGCTAGAAAAACAGTCAAGTCAGCTACATCTTGCGTAGTGCCTGGGCGGCCCAATGGAATCATTTTGTTCCATTCTTCAATCACCTTGGGGTCGAGGGCATCCGTCATTTCTGTTTGGATAAAACCGGGTGCAATGGCGTTACAACGAATGTTGCGTGAGCCGAATTCTTTGGCGATGGCTTGTGTAAAGCCAATCACACCAGCTTTAGAAGCTGAATAGTTGGCCTGACCCGCATTGCCGTCACGTCCAACCACCGAGCTCATATTGATTATACTTCCTTTACGCTGTTTCATCAGGTGACGGGCAGCGTGTTTGGTGATATTATAAACCGATTTGAGGTTGGTATCGATGACCGCATCCCACTGTTCTTCGCTCATGCGGAGCAACAAACCATCTTTGGTGATGCCCGCATTGTTGACGATGACTTCGAGATCGCCAAAATCGGCAATGATATCGTTGATGAGTTTTTCGGCCTCGGCATAGCTGCCCGCATCTGATTTATATCCTTTGGCCCGTACGCCGGCAGCTGTTAGTTCAGCTTCGAGTGCACGCGCTTTTTCTTCGGACGATAAGTAGGTAAAAGCAACATCAGCACCCTCGGCTGCAAATATGCGGGCAATGCCCAAACCAATACCTCGCGAAGCACCAGTGATAAGTGCTACTTTTCCGGTCAGACTCTTCATACAAATGGGTTTATCTGCCAAAGATAAGATTTATCCGAAAGAGAGTAGGCTAGAGTTCAATTGCCTTTCGGATTCAACCGTTCCTGTTGTTTTTTAGGCGGCTGAGATGTAGTTTTTTTAGTGGTTCCCTGTGTTCAAGGGCACAATGAGTGAAAAAGTTATGATTTTCCGGGAAGTTTATCTGCAACTCGAGCCATTGGTTAAGCCCTAATTCAAGGTTACTGGCTAGAAGCTCGTTGTGCAATTGGTTAGCCAGACCTTCATAATCTTCGGTGCCGAGATAGTCTAAATCGGCATCGCATAACACCTGCGTCCTAAAATCTTTAGGCGACTGTGGGATTTTGGTCGACAGGATCATTTCGCAAATAGGTTCAATTTGAGCAGGGCTGAAAGCATAGCCGGGTAATTGCTTACGGACAATCTCACAGCTCATCTGCGCATGATTTTTAGGGACTTCAAAAAAGCCACTATCGTGGAACAAAGCAGCTACTTTGATGAGGGCTATTTCCTCTGGATGGAGTGCCTTGCAAGTAGGAATAAACTCAACCCGTTCCATAACCCACAGTACATGATGAACGCTGTGTTGCTCCATACGTGCCGCTGTATGCACAGTATCACCCCAAATGTCGTAAGCGTATTTTTTGACGCCCACAATTCCGGCGACAACAAGGCCGGAATTTATGCCTACACGAACTTGAAAAGGACTATTGCTCTGCTTTATAAAAGCATAAATCTCCAGGGCAGCTAACACCACTTTTTCGGCATGATTAACGGTTTCATCTGGCAACCCACATACAGCTAAATAGGCATCACCAATGGTTTTGATTTTTTCGAGTTCGTTTTTTTCTACGATGGCATCAAAAGCGGTGAAGTTTTGTGGATTTCGGCAACCAGCTCGGTGGGGGAGAGCTGTTCACTAATGCCGGTGAAATTGACGAAGTCGGTGAAAAGTACGGTTACATCGCTGTATAATCGTGCTTCGGATTCGCCTGTTGCCTTTAGTTCCTTGGCTACCTCCGCGAGTAGGATATTTAGTAAAAGGGCATTGCTGCGGTTTCTTTCTTTCTGAATGCGCCGATGTTGGATAACAGAATAACCGCAAGTAGAAAAAATACAG
>JBDNIH010000046.1:0-1926 GCA_041688385.1 Bacteroidia bacterium | reverse complement strand
TGTAGTTTTCTCCTTCTTACTTTTGAACTTTTTGAAAGGGTAGCAAGCAAGGGGTGCCAGTTTTTGCAGTAATGCCTTGTTGCAGTCAGCCCTTAAGGTTCTGAAGTAAACGCCTACTGCATTAGCCTTTGCGCGAGCTGATACTACTGCTTCCTCTGCTGGCATTAAATTTTTGTAGGACAGCGATTGAATTCGTGGATTTACATCCGGAACATGACTTAATGCGTTCAATGCGTTTTTATAGGTTTGGGTACTTCTCCTTGCGGTTTTTGACTTGAAATTGCAGTTCCTTACTTGATTTGAGTTGCTGCTTGTTTTCGTCAAAGTTTTCAGCTCTCGAAGCTATTCCAGTGGGTAAATCAATACATTTACCCTTGTGTCTAATCCCAATTATTAACGGAAATGTCTTGCCTCTTTTTGGTCTGCTTTTGTCTAGAATGCCTTTTACAGTGTGCAAGTCAATATTTCATGCACCCTGCATTAACCTAATCCTGTGCGCGCCATTTGCGTGTCTACTTCAGCATTGGCTTCGTAAACAGCGGCAGTACAAAAGCAAAAACCCCCATACTTTTACGTATGAGGGCGTGTTTGCTCCCCGGGTTGGACTCGAACCAACGACCCCCTGATTAACAGTCAAGTGCTCTAACCAGCTGAGCTACCGAGGAATTTTCCTTCGCTGTGCTAAGGGACTGCAATATTAGCAGAACAGAATTAATTGTGCAATATTTGTGGCCAAATTAAATTTTTATCTGCTTATGAGCCTCGTTGTAGTAGGAACCGTTGCCTTTGACGCTATTGAAACTCCTTTTGGTAAAACCGACAAAATCATAGGAGGTGCAGCCATGTATGCAGGGATGTCGGCTTCGTTTTTTACAAAAGAGGTGAAAATTGTTTCCGTAGTGGGCGATGACTTCCCGGCAGCTAAAATCGCTGATTTTAACCGTCGTGGCATGGATACCGAAGGTTTGCAGATCAAAGCAGGCGAAAAATCATTTTTTTGGTCAGGCAAATATCACCTCGATATGAACAGCCGCGATACCCTCGCTACTGAGCTGAACGTGCTTGCTGATTTTGATCCAATTCTCCCCGACAGCTACCAAGATTGTGAATTCCTGCTACTCGGCAATCTCACCCCAACAGTACAGCGTACGGTACTGGAGCGTTTGAAAACCCGGCCAAAATTGGTGGTAATGGACACCATGAACTTCTGGATGGACATCGCGCTCGACGAACTTAAACGCACTATAGCCCTAGTAGACGTGCTCACGATAAACGATGAAGAAGCCCGTCAACTTTCTGGTGAATATTCGTTGGTGAAGGCGGCACGTAAAATACTTACTATGGGTCCGAAATACCTGGTAATCAAAAAGGGTGAGCATGGGGCCTTGTTGTTTCATGGTGATGAAGTCTTTTTTGCACCAGCTTTGCCGCTCGAAGAAGTATTTGACCCCACCGGTGCTGGAGATACTTTTGCAGGTGGTTTCATTGGTCACTTGGCCAAAACCAAAGACATTTCCTTTAGCAACATGAAACGCGCCATCATTTTTGGCTCCGCCATGGCTTCGTTTTGCGTCGAGAAATTTGGTCCGGAGCGTCTCGAAACGCTGACAAAAGGGGATATCGAAAGCCGTTTACAGCTTTTTATAGATCTGGTGCAATTTGATATTGACCTGCGTTAATCTCGGCTGCATAAACTGGAACGAACCCAAGTTTGCCCGGTTATTTTAACGCTTTTTCTCCGCTTGATGTTAGTGGTACGACGAGGCAAATGTTGTTTGGAGTTTGTTTAGGCTCCGAGTAGTTGCGAAAGCAAAGACGAGGGCAACTTAATTATTTGTCCAGTTTTTTGCAGCAAATCCACTGCTATATTTGACACTATGAAAAAACGGCTTTGGTTTTGGTTGTTGCTCTACAGTGTGGGCGCCT
>JBDNIH010000241.1:0-17079 GCA_041688385.1 Bacteroidia bacterium | reverse complement strand
TCAAAAAAATGATCATATATTAACTGGAAGGTTAACAATTGAGTATACAAACACAAATCGTTTGAATTAAGGTTTTAACGTGGATCGGCAATATTTAATTGCTAATACATGGTCAATTGGTTTTGGTATATGTCTTGGTAAAACGACAGAAACCACCCTTTTTATATGCGGTGAGCATACCTTGCAACTCAATTTTACTTTTTCGCCCACGATTAACTTTAGCCGATTTTACGCTATGAATGAAAGGGGGTCCTTTGCGCTCGCACATCAAATAAGCGACGCCAAAGTAGCAACCAATATGTGGTTGGATATGGGTTAAGTCCACAAGTTTATCACAAATTCAAACCGTATTGGCTCCCAAGCGCGGGTACTGCTATTGCCAACGTGAGCTATACTAAAGCTTGGATCGTTTCTAGACGTTCAGTTTTCGCAGTGCATCTTCCAAGAGTTAGTAATTTATCTCCAAGTTTCGCCATAAGCTACCTCCTCTAATCACTGTGGTGCAACCAAATACAGGTTCCCGCTTGCTCTTGTGATAGCGGTATACAACCAGCGCTGGTACAATTCATCGCTACCGTAGGCTTTTTCCATCAATACAAAAACATGTTTCCATTCCCCACCCTGGGCTTTGTGGGTGGTAATGGCATACGGATATTTGAGCTGCAACGCGTTCAAATAGGGGTCGAAGGGGCCGTAGGTTTCGGCATGTTTGCGGGCAATGAGCAGCAGCTGGTAGGCAGGGGGAGCCAACCCTGCTTCTTTGCTATTCAGCAAATCGAACAACACACGGCCATGACGAATGTGGCGGCGGCCGTTCAAATCCACGAAGGCGTATTCTGCCTTCAACCACTGCAGACCTGCATATTCCTCCAACTCGCCTTGGTGACTGATGAGATCAATTTCTTCACCATTGGCGATGAAGTCGCTTTTATTTAAATAGTGATTGCGTATCACCAACATACTTTCGCCAGGAACTGGCATGGGCTGTTCGCTGCCATGAAGCAGTCGGCGGAATTTTTTATTGATGCGGTGCGCCCAGAAATTGGAGTAAGTCACCATAGTAACCTGATCTGGATCCTGCTTGTATAAATCGAGATACACTTCCAGGGCAGCATCCACACTGTGAAACTGACCGATATCGTCGGGTAACTCGAAGGTGACCGGGTCGAAAAGTCGTTTTTGCTCCAACTGATCGCGCAGTTGGGTGGCCACTTGTAGGATGCCCGAATAGCGTTGTTGGCGTTTTACCTCTCGCAAATTAAACTCCTGACTTTGTATGCCCCGCAAAGCTAAATCGGCGCCTGTTAAAGCTGCCGAGCGAATTTCCTGCACTGGAGGCAGCTGAAATGGATCACCTACAAAAATGAGGCGGTTCCAACCACTGTTACCAAACACATAGCGCAAAAGATCGTCGAGTAAACCATTGGTACGCATCAAACCTTCCTTACTTGGCATCGAACCCAACATGGAAGCTTCATCGACTACAAAAACAGCCGGTTCTTCGGTTTCAAAATCACGCAGCGTAAAGCTAAAACCACTGATTTTACCGGCCACATCCAGTCGTTCTTCGAGCATGTAAATTTGCTTGTGAATGGTAGAAGCTGCTTTGCCGGTACGTTGAGCAAGTACTTTGGCAGCTCTTCCAGTGGGAGCCAACAAATATACTGGCGTGGCCGTGCTCCGCAGTTGGCTGACCAAGGCTTGCATCAAACTAGTTTTTCCAGTACCTGCTGAGCCTTTAAGTATAAAAGCCTGACCCGCCTCCGCATCCACCAGATAACTAGCCAAAGCCACCAATAATTGTTGCTGCTCGGCGTCAGGCACAAAGTCGATTTTAGCAGCAAGCGCTTCGGCGAGCCCTTCAGCGGTGTCGGGATTGGTGCCATTTGACTGGCCAAACCACTCCCGAATAAACTGACTGAGATGCCCTTGCACCGCAAGTTGCACTGCCTCGGGATCGTCGGGTGAAAAGATGGCCATTGCTCGAAATTAAGTCAAAAACAAGGTTAAAGCCTGAAAGTGATTGAAAAACATTGCTCATCCCAACAAAATGGGGGAAGTCTGCCTATTTTCACACTTCTGGCCCCAATTTGATAGAAATGCTCGTATGTTTTTAAGACTACTGCTCGTCTTTTCTTTTTTACTTCCCACGTCTGCTATTCAAGCGCAGTATTTTGTCAAAGGTGTTGTTTTCGACATCGAAAATGGGCAAAAGCTCTCCTTTGTAAATATAGTCATCAACGACAGTCGAAATGGGTCAACCACGGATATCGACGGCAAGTTTGAGTTAACATCTGCGGAACCTATCCAAAAACTGCAGTTTTCCTATGTGGGTTACGAGCTGCTTCAATATTTCCCAAATGGTCATTCGAAAGTTGAAGTAGGTTTAATGCGCAAAAACCTGACCTTAGCGCAAATAGAAGTAATTGCAGGTGAAAACCCAGCACATCGTATTATTCGAACAGCCATTGCTAATCGGGATAAAAACGACCCCGAAAAACTGAGTAGTTTCCGCTATACAGCTTACAATAAATTTATCGTAAGCGTTGATACCGGCGAGCAGGTTATTGATACCATTGCCTATCAAAGGATTCGAACAAAAGCAGGTAACGACTCCCTGCTTCTCGATTCTGCCGCTTACAAAATGGGTCATTTTTTTAGAAAGAGGGATTTTTTTCTGAATGAATCCGTTAGTCAGCGGGTATTTCGTTCACCAGACTTGAACAACGAAAAGGTCATTGCCAGCCGTACTTCTGGTTTTAAGTCTCCCGATTTAATCTTGCTATCCTCTCAGCTTCAATCTTTCAGCTTTTACAAAGATTACATCGAGATTCTGCAAACCCGCTACCTCAATCCTTTGGCCCCCGGCAGTACGAGTCGCTATTTTTTCCAAATCGAAGACACCACCTATCACGGTGCCGATACCGTTTACATCATCTCCTTTAAGCCCGTCAAAGGCAAAAATTTCACGGGTATGCAGGGCTTATTATATATCAATACCCACGGTTATGCCTTAGAGCACGTGATTGCCCGGCCGGCCGATTCGCTCGAAAATATGTCGATTTCCATTCGCCAACAGTACAAATTAGTGGGTGGTCAAAAATGGTTTCCCGATCAGCTCCACACCGATATTCGTTTTGGAACAATTAATCTAAATGGCATCCAGCCGGTTGCTTACGGCCGGTCTTATTTGCGGGATATTGAATTGGAGCCCGCGATAGGACGGCGAGATATTGGCATGAATGGGATTGAAATTGAAAAAAATGCCCACGAGCAACCAAATACTTTTTGGAACAACTACCGGATTGAAGGAGATGAAACCCGCGACCGAGAGACCTATAGATTTATCGATTCATTGAGTGAGGCATTAAATTTAGATCGACGTTTTCGGTTTGCTATGGCGCTGACTACAGGTAGACTACCCATCGGGCCTGTGGATTTACGCCTCAAAGAAATGTTACTCGCCAATCGATATGAAGGTTTTAGGTTGGGTTTGAGTGTAGCCACCAACGACAAAGTGAGTCGGTATTTTTCAGTTGGCGCCTATGGTGCTTTCGGGTTTCAAGACCGTCAGGGGAAGTACGGTGCCAATGCAGATGTTTACTTCGACGGAAAAAAAAACTGGACATTGACCGTCAGTCATAAAAACGACTTGGAGGAATCTGGGGGCTACAGCTTTTTTTCGCAGGATGCAGCGCTTTTTTCTTCCGATTCAGAGCGCTTGTGGCAACTTTTCAGGCAATATTTTGACCGGAATCAGCGTGAAAATGAAGTGAAGCTGCAGTTTTTAAATCAGCGCGACTTAAGTGGTACCATCGGCTTACGCAGTATTTACAAAGTACAAACACCTTGGTACCGCTACCGTTATCTGGGTAGTAGCCCCGAAGCACTGCAACTTACCGACGCGCAAAAAGCATCCATCGCGCCTAATAACTTTCAGTATACCGAGTTCAAAATACAGCTTCGTTATGCTTTCCGAGAAAAATATGTCAAGCTGAGCAGCCAACAGTACAGTATGGGCACCAGCTACCCCGTTGTATCGGTCAACTACTACAGAGGTTTAAGTGTAGGTGCTGGTAATTTTAATTACGACAGGCTTGTTCTCAAAATCGACAAAACGTTGACTCTACGTCACACCGGTACGAGTGAGTTTCAAATCAGTGGTGGTTGGATAAATGGCGGTGAACTTCCCCTAAACCTTTTGTTTTTTGCTCGAGGGGTGGGCCGTCTAAATGGTATTTATGTCCCACATACTTTTCAAACCATTGATGCGAATGATTTTGTACACGACCGTTTTATAAACCTGCAGTGGCGACATAATTTTGAGTCGTTATTGTTCCGAACCAAAAAACAGGCCCCTCAATTTGCCATTGAGAACAAGGCTCTTTTCGGCAGACTGAGTAACATTGGAAGGCATTTTATTACAGAACCCATGAATGTACGTATCCAGACTGCAGAAAGAGGTTATTTTGAAAGTGGCTTTACCTTGAGTCGAATCAAAATACTTGATCAGTTTTGGGGTGTGGGCGTCTTTTATGGCTACGGCCCCTACCAACAAAACCGATGGTATGACAATCTTGCCTTCAAACTGCTGGCTGGAATTTAAGGACACGATTTCTTCATACGAAACGGTGGATAATTTCCTATTTTCGTCTCGATTTTTAATGCAAATATGATTCTTGCCATGATTTTGGTGTTCGTGCTTGGCTATGCGGCCATTGCACTGGAACACCCCCTGAAAGTAAACAAAACAGCCTCAGCGCTCATAACCGCTGTACTTCTTTGGAGCATTTTAGCCTTGTTCCCCATTCCTGACAGCATTTTCTCGACAGAGATTTTTACCCATTTTCTGGATAAACTTAAGTTTGAAGGTCTTTTTGAGGGCATAAGTCATT
This sequence comes from Bacteroidia bacterium, assembly GCA_041688385.1. Lineage (GTDB taxonomy): Bacteria > Bacteroidota > Bacteroidia > UBA7662 > UBA7662 > UBA7662. The sequence continues at coordinate 12,184 of JBDNIH010000241.1, read as the reverse complement.
CGGAGCTCTTCCGTGAATATGCCGGAACGGAACTTTCTCACCACTTGGCTTCCATTGCTGAAATCCTCTTTTTTTTATTGGGAGCGATGACCATTGTTGAGTTGGTTGACTCACACCAAGGATTCAAAGTCATCACCAACCGCATTAAAACCAAAGACAGCCAGAAATTACTGATCATTATCAGTGTTCTAGCTTTTTTCTTATCAGCTGTATTGGACAACCTAACTACTTCGATAGTGATGGTGTCGTTATTACGCAAACTGATTCACAACCGTGTGCAGCGGAAGTTGTATGCAGGTATGGTCATCATTGCTGCTAATGCCGGGGGTGCTTGGTCGCCTATTGGCGACGTTACTACCACCATGTTGTGGATAGGCGGACAAATCACTTCTATAAACATCATCAAAACCCTCATACTTCCTTCTATCGTTTGTATGGTAATACCGTTGATGATTGTTGCCCGACAAATGAAGGGCCGCGTTGTACGGGCGCCTTACGACCATAAAGCTGCCGAGGAGCAAGAATTAGTGAAAGGCAGTCGAATCATGCTCATCATGGGTGTAGGTGCCTTGTTGTTCGTACCTATCTTCAAAACGGTCACCCATTTGCCGCCTTATCTCGGTATGTTGTTTGGCCTAGGTGTTTTGTGGCTAACATCGGAGATGATACACATCGATAAAACTGAAGAAGAAAAAAAGCCTTACTCTGCCATACATGCCTTGAGTAAAATCGACACCTCCAGTGTCCTCTTTTTCTTGGGAATATTGCTTTCTATTTCGGCACTCGAAACCATGAATATCCTGCGTGTAACCGCAGAATGGCTGAACAATACGATAGGCGACATGAAGATTATCGTTTTCATCATCGGTATACTTTCAGCCATCGTAGATAACGTGCCACTGGTTGCAGCGAGCATGGGTATGTACGATTTAGCCGTTTATCCTGTGGATCACTGGATGTGGGAATTTATGGCCTATTGTGCTGGCACTGGTGGTAGTATTTTAATCATTGGTTCTGCAGCGGGTGTAGCCGTAATGGGTATGGAGCGTATCGACTTTATGTGGTATGTGAAAAAGATTTCCGGTTTGGCCTTCTTGGGCTATGTTGCTGGCGCAATTGTATACTTACTCATCTATCCTTATCTGGCTGTACATTGATGGAAATCCATGACACGCCTATTGCAGGGCTAAAAATTATTCAACCTGCGGTTTTTGGCGACCGCCGTGGCTACTTTATGGAGAGCTACAATGAAGCTCAGTTTAAAGGAGCAGGCTTACCCACTCATTTTGTGCAAGACAATCAATCGATGTCGGCCAAAAACATACTACGTGGATTACATTTTCAGGCACCCCCTTTCGCACAAGGAAAGCTGGTAAGGGTAATCAAGGGGGCGGTATTGGATATAGCACTCGATATCCGCAAAAATTCAGCAACCTACGGCCAGCATTTTGCGTTAGAACTCAACGAAACCAATAAAACCATGTTATGGATTCCACCTGGTTTCGCACATGGTTTTCTGACGCTGGCCGATGACTCCATTTTTGCCTACAAATGCACAGAAATATATAATCAGTCGAGCGAAGGTGGCGTATTGTGGAACGATAGCGCTCTGGGTATAGCATGGGGAATTGCCTCGCCTATACTAAGTATGAAAGATGAAACTTTGCCTGTTCTAGCCAATTTTTCAAGTCCCTTTTCTGAATAAAAACACGTTTTAAAGGCTTTAAAAGTTAACTTAAGTAGAATAAATTTATATTTGGATATCTTTATCTTTTTATAGACCTTTATATCCAATTCTACTCCCATGAAACGCATCGTTATCTTGGGCGCCGGCTCCGGCGGCACCATGTTGGCCCGACACCTATTCAAAAAGTTGCCCCACGAAAGTTATAAGTTGACCTTGGTCGACCCTGAACCACGGCATTTTTACCAACCAGGTTTTCTCTTTCTTCCCTTCGGCCAAATTGCACCCGAGGAATGTTACCGGCCCAAAACCGATTTTATCCCCAAAGGAATACAGCTGAAGGTAGATCGGGCCGTTCATATCGACCCTGAACTGCAAAAAATCACCCTTGATAGCGGTCAATTTTTACTTTACGACATTTTGGTCATCGCTACCGGCACACACATTGCTCCAGAAGAAACTGCTGGCATGTTGGGTACAGGCTGGCGCAAGGATGTTTTCGATTTTTATAGTTTTGATGGTGCGCTAGCACTCCGCGATAAGTTATCCCAATGGCCAGGAGGAAAGTTGGTGGTTCATATCACCGAAACACCCATTAAGTGTCCGGTAGCTCCATTAGAATTCGCTTTTCTCGCGGATGCTTTTCTCGAAGAAAAAGGCATACGCGACCGTAGCAGCATCACCTATGTCACTCCGCTTTCTGGCGCATTCACCAAGCCCCGTGCGGCGAATAAATTGGGCCATTTGCTCGAAGAAAAAGACATCCATATTGTCACCGACTTTGCCATCCGTGAGGTGGACAACGTGAATAAAAAAATCATTTCTTACGACGAAATAGAAGTGGAATACGACCTTTTGGTCACCGTGCCTACAAATCTCGGTGATGCGGTTATTTCCGACTCCGGCTTGGGTGATGACTTTGGCTTCCTGCGCGTGAACAAACACAGTTTACAACACGAGCAATATCCCAATATTTTCTCCCTGGGTGATGCCACCAATGTACCTACTTCAAAGGCGGGTTCTGTGGCACACTTCCAATCGGAGTTATTGTCTGCGAACATCATTCGCTACCTCATGGGTTTGCCCGTACAACTCGATTTTGACGGCCACGCCAACTGTTTTGTTGAAACAGGTCATGGCAAAGCACTTTTAATCGACTTCAATTACGAAACAGAACCGGTAGAAGGCACCTTTCCGTTGGCACATATTGGACCGTTGTCTTTGCTTGCAGAAAGTCGGCTGAACCACATGGGTAAACTGGCCTTTCACTGGATTTATTTCCACCTCTTACTCGAAGGTCACAGCATACCCTTTGTTTCCCCTCAAATGAACAAAGGCGGCAAAAAACTTGAACCAACCCCCACCTAACTATGGAAAAATCAATCGCAGGAGAAACTATCGATGTAAATACCGAAGGTTATCTCACCCAAACCAACCAATGGAATGAAAAAATAGCTGAGGCCATTGCTCAGCAAGAGCAAATTGGACCACTCACCGACAAACATTGGGAAGTACTGCAATACCTCAGGCAACAGCAAGCCAAGGGTACAGCGCTCTCTATCCGCGGCATAGGTAAATCAGGCGTTGTGGACATACAAACTTTCTACGCCCTGTTTCCCAATGGTCCTTTGAAAAAAGCCTCTAAAATCGCGGGCATACCAAAACCAGCCTCTTGTATTTAAAATTAAAGCCATGGAAACTCAAACAATGCCTCAAGCCACAGCTGATAACAAAGCTGTCAAAAAAGTAATGATTGTTGTAAGCAAAGGCACGCTCGACGGCGTATACCCAGCGCTTATTTTAGCCAATGGTGCACGTATGGAAGGCATAGAAGCAGAGATGTTTTTCACCTTTTTCGGTCTGGAATCTATTGTAAAATCACGCATGAACAACCTGCACGTCGCAGCGGTAGGTAATCCGGCCTTGCATATGCCCACACTCGTAGGCGGTTTGCCCGGTATGGAAAATTTCGTGACCCATATGATGAAGAAGGAAATGGAAAAACTAGACATCCCTGACGTAGAGGAATTTCTGGAAATCATAAAAGCCTCTGGGGGTAAAATTTATGCCTGCAAGTTGGCTATGGAAATGTTCCATCTCAAAAAAGAAGATTTGTGGGAAGGCGTTGAGGAAGTCCTCACGGTTGGCGATTTTTACACCCGCTGCGGTGGTGAAAACAGTCAGATACTTTTCACCTGAGCACACCATTCAACCTATTTGCCGGTCGACCGAAGACAGTGGGGCACTTTCGGTTGACTGGTCTTTTTTTGCTAGAATGTCCTTACTTTCGTTCCCATGGAGTTGACGCCAGAGATCATCGAAAAATTAGAACGGCTGGAAGAGAAGTATGCCGTTATGGGTCAGGATATGTTATCGTATCTCGAAGGGCTCATCCATACTGATTATCTACAATACTGGAATTATATCCACCTCGATGTATTGCTTAATCTCCAAAATCCCCGCACCCATTGGCCAGATGAAAAGATTTTCATCCTTTACCACCAGATTACCGAACTCTACTTCAATCTCTGTTTGCATGAGTTCGATCAGCTGTTTGCCAATAACAAAGTAGAGGCCCCCTGGCTCTTCGCACGGGTCAATCGTCTCACCAATTATTTCCGTTGCCTCATTGATTCGTTTAGCATCATGGTGGATGGCATGGAAAAAGAGCAGTTCCTAAACTTCCGGATGGCCCTTCTGCCGGCTTCAGGCTTTCAATCGGTACAATACCGCAAAATTGAAATTTACGCTACCGATTTCATTCATCTCATAGATAAAGATCACCGCAACGAAAATGTGTTGAAGAGTGACCTTTCTACTCAATTCGATTACATCTATTGGAAAAAAGGGGCCACCGAACTCAGTACCGGACGTAAAACATTGACTTTACAGCAATTTGAAGGCAAATACGGCTCGGAATTATTGCTTTCAGCTCAAAGCCGGAAAAATCACAACCTCTACAGTATTTTCCGTGCCCTGCCCGAAAGTTCAGATAAAGAAAAACTCAGGGAAGGCCTGCGCGTTTTTGATCAACAAGTAAACATCAATTGGCCGCTGGCCCATTATAAATCTGCGGTGCGTTATTTGCAACGCCGCCCCGAAGATATTGCCGCCACTGGCGGTACCAACTGGCAAAAATACTTGCCTCCACGCTTTCAGAAACGCATCTTTTATCCTGAACTCTGGTCGGCCAACGAGTTGGAGGAATGGGGTAAAAGTTGGGTAGACGAACAGCTCGCCAACCCATGAACGACCCAGGGAAGCTTCTCCGCTTATTCCGGGAACTAAACCTATTATCGGGTAGCAAACGGGGTTATTCGGTTCAGGAACTCGCCGATAAGGTGGGCGTTTCATACCGCACGGTTTACCGCGATTTACGCATTTTCGAGGATACGGGTTTTGAACTCGTACAAAATCCCAGTTCGAAACGCTTCCGGCTATCTCGGGCAGAGGATATCAGCGAAAACATCAGCTTTAACCGCGAAGAGGCAGGTGCCCTTGAAGAAGCGCTGGTTGGTTTAACCGATGGGCCATTACGTCAATTGCTGATGGACAAGGTGCAGGCACTTACTGGCTCGGCACAGCAAGCTGGACTCCTCCACCGCCAAACCGTATCCGCCAACTTTCAGCAATTGGCCCAAGCCATACGTGACAAAAAACAGGTCATGCTATTGGATTATCAGTCGGGCAATTCCCATCAAATAAGTAATAGGCTAGTAGAGCCTTTTGCCTTTTCCGACCAGCTGAGCACGGTACAATGCTACGAGCCCGGCAGCAGTAGCAATAAGTTCTTCAAAATCGAACGTATTGGTCAGGTGAAAGCAGAACAGATACCTTGGCAATACGAAATGCGGCACGAAGAAAAAAAGCAGGACGTATTCGGCATGACACTGCGCGAACCAATCACCGTGCGTTTTGTGCTCGGTTTACTCAGTAGTAATTTGTTGCGCGAAGAATTCCCAGCAGCAGCCGTTCATCTCACCAAATTACCTGATGGGCGCCACCGTTTTGATGGCCAGGTAGGTGGTTTTGACGCTGTAGGCCGTTTTGTGCTTGGTCTAATCGACGACATCGAGCTAGAAGGTCCAGCGACCTTTGTGGACTTTCTCCAGCAGAAAGTCAAACCCCTGGGTTAAAATCAACCATTTAAGCCCCGTTCTAAGCGGTTTTTACTACTTGACAAGAGGTGTCAATACATACCGACATCTTTGAGTCAAGTTAAATGTAAAAGTCATGAAAAACGAAATGGAATACCCAGACATCCTCGACATGGTACCTGCTGATGTAATCGATGTAGCTGCTTATTTAGCCTCCTTCGAGCAAACTATCCAAACGGCTTAATGCATGGAAGCCTTACTCTCCCTCCCTTTTGCCTGGCGCTGGATGCGCTGGGGAGAAAAAACAGCTGCGGCTAAAAACGGCCGTTTGTTGTGCGAAACCTTTCTAGTGGTTGGTCAGCGCGACCTCAGCGGCCTGAAAAGTCAGCAACAGCTTAAGCTCAAACACAATTTCGATAAAGCCACTGGTCTTCACCGCTTCAGTCTTTACCATAAGCGGCAACTTCTTGGCTATCTGCCTTTGCCGGACGCACAAAAATTAGCAGCCAACCAGCTCAGCCGACACAAGCTAAGTGCACGCATCAGTTGGTATGCCCCTGATGCGCCCTATTGGGAAAAACTGAAAGTCAGGATTAGCGCGACTTCGTATTGCGCTGAAAACGCCGGGTAAATCCGCTATTAAATAGTATATAGCCGATAAAAGCCCCTAAACATAACAATTCGAGCCACCAGAGTTGTTTCCACAAGGCGCTCACAAACAAACCACCTATACCGAATCCGGCGATAAAATGAAGTGCCGTTTTGGGTTTGGCAGGGCTTTCCGCGGTTTGTTTTTTCATTTTAACCTTTGATTTCGGCGATACACTTGAGTTCAATGGCAATGGGAGTAGGTAAAGCGCCTACTTCTACGGTTGTACGACAAGGTTTCGGGTCAATGCCCTCGAAATACTGCGCATAAATTTTATTAAAAACACGAAAATCGCGCTGCATATCGGTCAGGTAAGCGGTTACATCCACCAGATCTGCCATGCCAGCACCGGATGCCTCGAGCACAGCTTTCACATTGGCGAATACCGAATGTACTTGGGCTTCGAAATCAAAAGTCTCAAAATTCCCACTTTTGTCGAGTTGTAAACCAGGTACCTGAGGATCGCTTGCGCTGGTTCCGGCTGCACGAGGGCCAATACCGCTCAGAAAGAGCAAATTACCGACTTTGCGGGCGTGGGGATAGGCCCCTACGGCGTTTGGGGCGTTGCTGGTGTTGATTTGGGTACTCATGGTTGGAACGTTATTGCAAAGAAAGGGAGTTTTGGCGTTTGTTCGCTAGTTGGATAAACGGAGTTTTGAGCATTTGTACGGTCGTCGGTTAAACGGGGGCTTGGGCATTTGTGCGGTAGTCCGTTAAATAGGGGTTTGGCTAAACGGCGTTTTCTGAGAACCGGAGTCTGAGGTTCACAAAGGCGCCGGTTCTGTAATAGCCAGCGCTTTACATTATTATTAGGCTACAAATCCCAAAACCCTGCAGCACAGGTTCGAGGATTACCCTAAAAAATGTTTTTTATTCTGCATTATCAACCCCAAGTCCCATTTCAATTGCCTTTTAAAATCTGAGGCACGCACTGGGCAATTTTGCACACAGCAGAGGGTGCAGCTCGTTGGTAGACAGGGGTCGACATGGATAAAAAACTCCATACGGGTGCCGAAGGCTTGTTGAACGAGTGCGTCGATGCGGTCGAGCTCGGCATGGGCCTGGTCAAGATCGTAGTAACGTGGTAGGGTCAAGTGACCATCGAGATGAAGGGTAGTACCGTATTTGATGAGGCGCACATTGTGAATATCTATCCAAGCAGGCAGTCGGTTTTGTTGGAGTACCGCGACCAATTGTTTGAGCAGGGCATCGTCGGCTTCATCCATGATACCCGCCACAGAGGGTTTGAGAATGGTATAGCTGGTGTATACCAGAAAAGCACCGAACAGGATAGCGACAGCACTATCTATCCACAACCAACCGGTGTATTGTAATAATAACAGCCCTATAACCAGTCCCAGCGTGCTCCAGGCGTCGCTTTGCAAGTGTTTGCCGGAGGCCACGGCGGGCAGACTGTTCTCCCGCTGGCCTTTGCGAATAGACACCCAGCCAAGCGCGAAATTCACTAAACCTGCACCAGCTGTAATCCAAATACCGGTATCTAATTGGTGTACTGCCTCTGGGAACCAGAGGTTGTAGGTGCTTTTCCCCGCGATTAATAGCCCCGCCACACCCAACAAGGCACCTTCGATACCTGCCGCTAGAAATTCTATTTTGCCATGACCATAGGGATGATTGTCATCTTTAGGTCGCGCCGACAAATAAAGACTGTACCAGGTAAAACTACCAGCCAAAACATTGACAATACTTTCGGTGGCATCGGTGAGAATAGCATTAGAATCGGTAATAAGCCAAGCCGTAAACTTGGCAAGCATTAAACCAATGCCCACAACGACGATCAGCCGCTGTAATCTCACCGGATTTGAACTAGTAGCGGATGCAGACATTGGTGGCCTCCGTAAAAAACTTCAGCGCATCCCATCCCCCTTCGCGACCCACACCCGATGCTTTGGCACCGCCAAATGGTGTGCGCAAATCACGCAATAACCAACAGTTCACCCACACGATCCCAAATTTTAGCGCCGCAGACATCCGCTGACTCCGACTCAGATTTTCGGTCCAAAGTTGGGCAGCCAGTCCGTAAACGGTATCATTCGCCATCGCCAACGCCTCCGCTTCCGTATCGAAGGGAATGAGGGTGACTACTGGACCAAAAATTTCTTCCTGATTGGTGCGGCAGCTGTTGGGGAGATTCTCGAAGACCGTTGGCTCAATAAACCAGCCGTTTTCACATCTTCCCGCCACTTTTACCGCCTTACCGCCGGTGAGCAATTTGCCACCTTCGGTCTGTGCCAGTTTGATGTAGCCCAATACCTTGTCGAAATGTGTCTGACTTACAATAGCCCCGAGATCAGGATTGGTGGTGGGGTCGCCGACGGTTAACGCCTTCACTTTCGCGACAAAATCGTTGCGAAAACGGTCGTACATGCTGCGTTCAATCAACAAACGGGAGCCGCACAAACAAATCTCCCCTTGATTGGTGAAAGACGAACGAACGGCCGAATTCAGGGCTTTGTCGTAATCGGCATCGGCGAAGATGATATTGGGGTTTTTGCCGCCCAGTTCCAGCGACAACTTTTTGAACATAGGCGCGGCAGTACGGGCAATCGCCGCGCCGGTAAGCGTACCGCCCGTAAACGAAATGGCCGGTATGCCCGGATGTTCGCTCATGGCCTGACCCACTTTGGGCCCCAATCCAAACACAATATTGAGCACCCCCGCCGGGAAACCCGCTTCGATGCACAGTTCGCACAAAACATAGGCTGTAGCCGGGGTGATTTCGGAAGGTTTGGCCACCACCGTATTGCCTGCTGCCAGGGCCGGCGCAATTTTCCAACTGAACAGATACAATGGTAAGTTCCAGGGCGAAATGCAGCCCACTACCCCTATTGGTTGGCGTAAGGTATAGTTGATTGCCGCCCCATCGGTACTGTGGGCTTCGCTGGCAAAATGTTGGATGGCCGTGGCAAAAAAGCGGAAATTATCTACCGCACGGGGTATATCCATACGTTTAGCCAGGGCAACGGGTTTACCCTGATCACGACTTTCCGCTGCCGCCAGTTTGTCGAGATCCCGTTCGATTAGGTCGGCGAGGCGGTTCAGCAAAGCAGCCCTTTCCACCACCGGCGTTTTCGACCAGGCCGGAAAGGCTGCCGTAGCCGCTATTGTTGCAGCTGCAATATCCTCGGCCCCCGAATCGGGCAAACGACCGGAAATCTGACCGGTAGCCGGTTCATAATTATCGAGCCAGCTGCCGCCCAGCGCAGGTTGGAGTTGGCCGTTGATGTAGTTGAGGATTTCCATAGGCTTACAAACTTCCCGTTCTGCCGCCATCTACCGGCACATTAATTCCATTGATGTAGGCTGCCGATGGCGTGGCCAAAAAGGCGACTGCGGCGGCAATTTCTTTCGCTTCCCCAAATCTGCCTGCCGGAATTTCGGCCAACATTTCGGCTTCCACTTCTTCGCGCTTATGACCGGTTTTGGCGGCTTTGCCTTCGAGTATACTTTCGAGTCGGACCGTTTTGGTGGCGCCGGGTAATACATTGTTGACCGTAACCCCAAAAGGTGCCACTTCATTCGACAATGTTTTGGCCCAATTGCCTACCGCTGCCCGTATGGTATTGCTTACCCCCAAACCTTTCAGCGGTATTTTTACCGAGGTGGAGATGATATTGATGATGCGCCCATACCCCGCACTTTTCATGCCCGGCAGCAGCAAAGTGGCCAGCAGGTGATTGGCCAACAAATGGTTTTGAAATGCCGTTAGAAACTCCGCAGGGCTGGCGTTGCTGATAGGACCTGCCGGTGGGCCTCCGGTATTATTGACCAGTATATGCGCCGTTTTCCCCCCAGCCAACCAGCCTTTTACGGCCGTTTCAAGAGCAGCCAAATCGGCAAAATCAACGGAGATATAATCGTGTTTCTGACCATCGCGACTCGGTAAGGCATCGCGTACTTCGGTCAGGCGCTCGGCATTACGTGCGAGGAGCACTACATTGGCGCCAAGAAGGGCCAGTTGTTCGGCACAGGCACGACCAATACCTTGACTGCTACCACATACAAAGGCGGTTTTTCCGCTGAGCTGAATATCAAACATCTAATAAAGTTAAGGCAACGTTTTTAGGCTGCTGCATTTGAAAATAGGCGCAAACCGACTGCAGTTCACAGGCCGCACATTTAGGCTTACGCGCCACACAAACATAACGCCCGTGTAAAATGAGCCAGTGGTGGGCACGGGAAATGAGCATTTCGGGCAGGTATTTTACCAGCTGCTTTTCGGTTTCGAGCGGGGTTTTGGCTTTGACTGTTAAACCCAAACGGGCCGAAACGCGAAACACATGGGTATCGACCGCCATGGCCGGTTTGTTGAAGATGACCGAAGCAATGACGTTGGCCGTTTTGCGCCCCACCCCCGGAATTTTGACCAAATCATTGATTTCGGAAGGCACTTCGCCCCCAAACTCATCAATCAGCACCCGGGCCAGGCCCATGAGGTGTTTGGTTTTATTGTTGGGATAGGAGATGCTGCGAATGAGCTTGAATATCTCCTCCTCGCTGCCCTGCGCCAGTGCAAATACATCGGGAAAACGCTGAAAAAGCGCCGGCGTAGTAAGATTTACCCGCTTATCGGTGCATTGTGCCGACAAAACCACCGCCACCATCAGTTCATAGGGGGTGCCGTAAAACAACTCCGTTTCCGCTTCGGGTGCCGTACGCAGGAAGTGATCGATAACGAAGGCAAAACGTTCTATTCGGCGCATGCCCGAAAATACGGAGAAAGGCGGCTGAATCAAATGGTTGATTTCAGAGGCCCATTTACGATGGTGCGAATTACTCTATTGGTTAATGCCGCAAACTCCGCTTTTCAATAATTTGCAACACCCGAGTCGGAGCAACCCTTAGAAAATAAATATTGCGTCAATAAATCAAGGCGTTTATTAATTCTGAACCGGATAAGTTGCAACCAAATAAGTAGTATCAAAACCAGAACAATACACCGTATTCTGCCATGTTTTGATTTGCTGTCCGTTTTTGTTACCCTAATAATAAATGATATTAATGCTATTTCCTTTTGCCCTTTGAGTGATGAGTGTGTCACCTATGTTGTTACTGGTAATCAGCCTCCTTTCAGCTGTTAGATTAACCCCATAACTACAAGCAACACAATCAAATTCTCCAGTATAGATACTTAAATCCACCTGCAAACCCGGCCAAGCATAGGGGTTGAGTTCGACAACTGGGTTGTCTCCCTTCAGGAGGGGCACACTAACGTAATAACCGCTTCCCTGTCGAGCATCCTAATATTTATTTGATTCCGGCGCATATACCCTCAATTCAAGAGGGTTGTATTCAATTCCATCCACAAATACTTTTCCATCAGCACCGGTATATGCGGTGGTATACAATAAGGTACTCCCATTTAAATGTGTACTGCCAGCTTTAGAATAATACATATCCACCTTGAAGTTTTGGAGCGGCTTTTGTTTTCCAGCTTCAACTAGCTGAACATGGAGGCTCCGGTTTTGATTTGCTTTTTTACAGGAAAACAGCAATAATCCTATAAAATGCAAGCAGAGACCGAAAAAGCGAATTTTATTAAGTACAAACTAAACCTTAGACACTGTGCGGTGAGACCTTTTAGAAAGTAATACAGGAAGCACTGTAAATCTTCTTCTAAAGTAAATAAATACGACATCTGATGCGCGCATATGGCAAGGTGTCAACGTAGTTAATTTAAGCGCTATTCTCGCTCCACTTCGCCGAGTAACAAAACATTAATTAAACTATAGT
>JBDNIH010000045.1:0-3615 GCA_041688385.1 Bacteroidia bacterium | reverse complement strand
CGTGAGGCCCGATTTTATGGCCCCGATTAATCGTATCTCCGTTTTCCATGATGTTATGCAGCCGGTTTTTTAAATGACGTTGAGAAAAATAAAATAATAAATTACCCTCACAGTCCGAAGCAACTAAGGCCTCAGAAGGAGACCCATTGTGGTGCACTCCCGTAACATTTACAGCTTGTATATTTCCATTTACTAGCTGTAAAAACCCCAAATCGTTGGTTAAAATATTATTGGCTTCACCCTGACCTTGGGCCAGGGTGAAACTTGAAAAAATAAACAATAGGAGGAGTAGCTGTCTCACTTTCTAATTAATACGTTTAGCATCTTCACTTCACCAGTCTCGCTTAAAATCAAAACATGATATAAACCAGCAGTCGAAATTTCAATTTTATGCAGTTCTTGAATAGTATCAGGATGAAGTTCTTGTACGGTTCTACCCAAAACATCAGAAATGCGGATGTACCCGATTTTTTGTGTACTGCTTATGCTAATTGTTCCTGAGGATGGATTAGGGAAAGTATTAACCAACCATGTAGTAGAAACCGATGACAGCTCCTGAGCTTCTGAATTTGATTTACCGATAAAGGGAGCGCCTGGAGAAGCCGCCTTTTTAATAATAATTTCAAATGTCGAAGCTTGATAAAATGCAAAACATAAATTGGTCCCTTCGCTTGCTGAGGACACTATAGATTGATTCGTTGATTGATTCCAAACTTCACCTGTCACGAGGTAGTCGAATAAATCCACGGAGGCTACCACATCATAAAAACTTGTAGGGAAGCACGGTGGGGTGTTCGGGACTACACCAGTCAATATTTCATTGTGCGGTTGAATTACAGCAGTCAGTATTTCTTGCAGTCCTGTATGTATTCCTGGGAGGTCGTTACAACCAACATAAATGCCATTAGCAGCAATCGACAAAAAAATTGTGTATGTGTGTGTTAAACCCACTTTTTAAAATGTTTGCGTAACTGTACTTTTTGTTTAGGATTTCAAGCTAAAAAACATTTCTTGTATTCCAATAGCAATCACAACAATTTAACATCCCATTGTGTAGGTTAAGTTAGTAAAACCCCACCTATACGCAAGCAAAGGATGTAAGTTTAATTTAAGGTTAATGCGCCTCAGGAGTCAACGGCATTCCTCCTCTTTTTAAGCGCAACAAAGAGGAAGCCGACGGCCCTTCGTTAGGGAATGGCTGCAATGTGCTCTTGTGGCGTTTCGCGCGGGCTCGCTTTGCGAAGGTGCGACTGAACATCATTCGATTGTTAGAACTTTAGCGGGCTAAGGCGCTTATTTTGTAAGGGTCAACCTGAAAAGATACAGTACAGGCTTGCTTAAATTTTTTGCATTTTAGGCGAACATATCACCCCGACCATTGTTTCTCCATCATGACCGCTACCCCTTTTGTCATACACTGGCTTCGGCGCGATTTACGCCTATTTGACAATTCGGCGCTTTATCGCGCCTTGGAATCGGGCTATCCTGTACAGTTGGTTTTTATATTCGATCGCCAAATACTCGATCAGCTCGAAGACAAAAATGACCGCCGGCTCAGTTTTATTCACCAGGCATTAAATGAAATTGCCAAAGTCGCACAGTCCAACGGCGGCAGCTTGGCGACATACTATGGTCAGCCAGCGAAAATCTGGGAGGAGTTAGGAGCAGATGAACAGCTCAAAGGCGTTTTTGCCAACCGCGACTATGAACCCTACGCCCGGCAACGCGACAGTGAAATAATTGCCCAGCTCAAGATGAAAAACATTCCTTTTCAGCACTTTAAAGACCATGTAGTGCACGAAGCACACGAAGTGCTCAAGGATGATGGCAAACCTTACACCATTTTCACTCCATACAGCCGCAAATGGAAGGCCCACTTACAAAATGAAGCCTTACAATCTCGACCCAGCGAAAGCCTGCTCCACAAACTAAGACCAAGCGAGCCTCAAGCCATAATCCCCTTGGAACAAATGGGTTTCAAGGCCGTTCAATTTGATTTTCCGAGCAAGGAAGTCCGTGATAGTTTGATAAGAGACTATCAAGAAAAACGAAACTTCCCCGCCCTACCAGCTACCTCTCGACTGGGTGTACATCTCCGTTTTGGCACCATTTCTATCCGAGCGCTGGCTATCCGGGCACAACAGCTCAATGAGACCTTTTTAAACGAGCTTATCTGGCGAGATTTTTACCAAATGATTTTGTGGCATTTCCCATACGCTGCAAAATCGGCCTTTAAACCGGCTTATAATCACATTACATGGCGCAACAATGCGGCTGAATTTGAAAAATGGTGTCAAGGTCAAACAGGTTATCCTATTGTAGATGCTGGCGTGCGCGAATTATTGGCGACTGGCTTCATGCACAACCGGGTAAGAATGATAGTGGCGAGTTTTTTGACCAAACACCTGCTCATCGACTGGCGCTGGGGAGAAGCTTGGTTTGCGCGCTATTTACTCGATTTCGACCTCGCATCGAACAACGGTGGTTGGCAATGGGCCGCAGGAAGTGGTTGTGATGCCGCGCCTTATTTTAGGGTGTTTAGTCCCCAAGAACAGACAAAAAAATTCGATGCCCGAGCCGAGTACATTCGCCGTTGGGTACCTGAATTTGATAGTTTGTCCTATGCCAAGCCAATTGTTGACCACAAAATTGCCCGCGACCGTGCCTTAGCCACCTATGGTTTTGCGCTCAAAAAACTACCCCTCACTTAAATGCTACATATTACAAACGAAACAATTGCAGCTGCCGAAAAGCAGTACAGAACCAACTTAATCAACGGTTTAAGCGGTTTTCGCATGGCCATGTTGGTGGCTACCCAAAATACTGCGGGCTTAAATAATCTGGCCATCTTCAATTCGGCCACCCACATTGGTGCCAATCCACCGCTTATTGGACTGGTTTTTCGGCCAGATAGCGTTGACCGCCACACCCTCAGCAATATTCGCGTAACTGGTCAGTATACACTGAATACCGTTCCCCAAAAGCTGCTTCAAGCCGCTCATCAAACAAGTGCACGTTACCCGGCTGGTCAGTCGGAATTTGAGGCTTGCGGTATTGCAGCTACCTACAGTGCCGCTCTTAGTGCGCCTTACGTAGCCGAATCGCCGTTGCGCTATGGACTTCAATTCCGCGAAGAAGTCGCCATTAAAAGTAATGGCACCTGTTTGATCATTGGCGAAGTGATAGAAATCTGGCTCAAACCCGAATTACTTGAAGCGGATGGAAGTCTGCGCCCCGACCAAGCCCAACTTCTCGCAGTGGCCGGTTTAGACCATTATTATCTACCCAAATTTTTGGCCAGCATGCCTTACGCTAAGCCGTAATTTACACCTGGAATAATTTGAGGTGAACAGCACAGCTGCACCTTTATAAAGCTGAACACTCGACCTAAATCTGGAAGAGGCAGCCCCAATAATAAGCCTATGAGAGCAAAGTGCCACATTTGCACCTCAGGAAAAGCAAATTATCGGTTAAGAACTAGCCTTAATCTCAGACAGGCAAACCTTTTTTCACCTATATTTGTTCTCTAATTCAGAATAAGTCTAAATACAGATTACACCCAAAATGAGTAATAACGAGCAAGACATCCTCAGTCAGATCACCGACGAAGAGTAT
>JBDNIH010000240.1:0-5072 GCA_041688385.1 Bacteroidia bacterium | reverse complement strand
AGGTACCGACCAGGAACGGTATAGCTGTGGCTTGGGTCGTATAAAGAGTCACCCACATAAGTTACTCCGTCGCCCATATCCCAAGCTACGCTCGACATATTTCGGATTTCATTCATCCTAAAAATCACCGGACTTCCAATGCACGTTTGGGAACTCGTAAATCGATACCGCCGGGGATGACTGTAATGCGCACGTGTTACCCTAAATACGGCATTTTGACTGACTTCGGGCACAGAACGGTTATTGCCGATGGTAATTAATTCATGTCCGGCAATACCCCAAATCGAATCGGGCTGCAGGATATGGCCCAATGATATAAAACCCGATAAGATCTCAAATTGAATAAAATAGACCCGATTATTTGAGGCGGGTATGAAGTCGGTATAGATTGTGTCCTGTACAGTATAATTGTAAAACCGACGTGTAACTGCGAGCGAGTCCCACTCTAGTAAATCGAATTGATACATTCTATGCCTGAAGGGACTACTGCGGTAATCCGTTGTAAAAGCATAAAGTCGATCTCCGGCGGGGCTGTAGTTCATGCAGGTGATGCTTAAATCTCCGGCAAGTGGCCGATAAAAAATACGTTGCAGGTCTACAGGAAGTCTTCCCGATAACAATCCTGTACTCCTATCAAATTTAAAAAGTGTAAAAGCACCTCTGGTCGTATTTACTACAATATGGCGCTCATCTGGACTAAGCAACATCTTCAGAAAGATTGGATTGCTGTAAGCATGGATATACACTGGCGGTTGGCTCACCGGACCGCTCAGTTGAGAACCACTTACCAGCCAAACGAGGGGCTGGTACCAGTTGTTTTGTAACGAACGCATGGCGATAAGCCAATAATCGCGGCGATTGTGGTGGCGTACTACTTGATGTAATCCAAAAGCAATGGAATCGGACAGCAGAATATTCCTGGTCACATCAAAAGTATGCCGGTTATAGGTTACCAGATTAATGTTTTGAACAAATGCATATTCCGGATAGGATTGTTTGGTGGGAATCAAAGCATGTAGAATGGCTGGATTGGCCCGATCTGGAAAAGCCATGCTGTTGCCTACACCACTGGTATCCAGATATTTTCCAGGGTTTTGGCTTATAATGGGCGAAAATTCTCCGCGGGTCAAGATAGTGCTGTATTGCAAATCCATTCCAGCTGAGTCACAATCCACGTGATATGCGCCATAATGGGGGTGAATAAAGTCTATCGTATCGTTATAAGGTACGGGCGCGTAAGGATAAAGGGTCTGATAATTTAATCCCGCAGTATCTATTCTGAGCGGTCCGCCTAAAAACAAATATTTACCTTCTTGCTGCGCATTAGCCGGCCGGAAAATGACCCATAAAAAAAGCGTAAAATATACTGCAACGAACCTTATCACGCAGTAAGATAAGCTTCGGATTCGCAAGCTCACATCAAAAAACGCTCAAAAAAGTTTGAGCTGTCGGGCACGTAGATTAAAAGAAAGTCGGTGTAAAGGTGTTATGCCATAAGTTTCGATAGCTGTTCTGTGGTCGATGGTGGGATAACCTTTATTTCGGTCCCAGCCATAATCCGGGTAACAGTTATGATAATCCTGCATCATTTCATCGCGGTAGGTTTTAGCCAGTATAGATGCGGCTGCAATGCTGGCATAATTGGCGTCGCCTTTTACCAAACATTGGTGTGGAATGTTCCTATAGGGCTTAAAACGGTTCCCATCAATGAGCAACAAATCCGGTTGCATTTCGAGCTGGTTGATGGCTTTGTGCATGGATATAAAACTGGCCTGCAAGATGTTCACGACGTCTATCATTTCATTGCAGGTACTACTAACAGCCCAAGCCAAGGCGTCCCGTTCGATGTGGGCACGTAATCTCATCCGTTTTCCGGCAGATAATACTTTGCTATCTCGCAGCAAACGAATGTCGAATTGTGGCGAAAGGATGACTGCAGCGGCAACTACAGGCCCTGCTAAACAGCCCCTGCCGGCCTCATCGCAGCCCGCTTCGCATATTCCCTCCCTAAAATACCGATGCAACATGGCATCAATCTAAAGAAATGGCTTGAAACGGACAAAATAATTGATGATAATTTTAAAGTCCATCAATCCGTGTTTTGATTTTACCTCAACTGCCCTACCTTTGCATCAACAACATTTGCCATGAAATTCAAACTCGCCGTTCTATTTACCGTACTGAGCCTCGCTTTTTTTGGCTTCATTTTTTATACCGGCATTTTTCATCCCAATACGCTCAACTACGTACATATGTTAATTCTGAGTGGATTGACCGCTATCGCATGTTATTATATCAGCATGGGTGCATTTGCTGATATCGACGACGAAAGAGCTGGACGCTAAACATGAGCACCCGGTCGCAGGAACTGCTCAATAATTTTCAGTTACGCCTTACCGATAGCCGGATTGCCGTTTTGGATTTTATGCTGAGTCATCTGCATGCCATTTCCCAACCGGAGCTGGAACAACAACTTTCGGATCGTTTTGATCGGGTTACCCTCTACCGCACCTTGAATACCTTTAATAAAAAGGGTCTTATTCATGAAGTAACCGACACCAGCGGCACCATGAAGTTTGCCCTGTGCGGAGCCGCTTGCCACAATGAGCCCCACATACACCACCACGAACACGTACATTTCCATTGTACCGAATGCCAGCAAACGGTTTGTATAAATGAGGTAGACGTCCCCCAGCTCAGTCTACCAGCAGGTTTCACGCCCCAAAAATTCAGCTTTATCATCGAAGGCAAGTGTCAAAACTGCCAAAACAGTTGATAAAGGCATTATTTTCGATGTACTGAACCTATTCCCAACGAATACGTTAGCTTTGCAACACCGTTGCAATTGTGCGTTATTTTTTCATCTTAGCCCTTCTTTTAGGTTTATATCTGCCAGCCACCGCCCAGTTTATGCTGTATGGTCGGGTGACAGACCCTGCTGGAAAAGCCCTGCCCGGTGCAACCATCTACCTGCATGAGCTCAGAAAAGGGGTAGTAACCGATACTAAGGGAAGTTATCGCTTCGAAAAACTCCGTCCTGGGCATTACCATCTGCATACGCAATATATAGGGCACGAGGCACGTACACTCGACCTCGAAATCCGAGCGGCACATCTCCAACACGATATTATTCTCCAACCCTCTTCCCTCGAATTGCGCGAAATTATTGTAGAAAGTGATTTGTTGAAACTCGATGAAAAAGGACAAAGTCAATCGGTGGAAGTCGTTGGTGCCGACCAAATCCGCAAAAATTACGGCGTTACCCTCATGCAAAGCTTAGAGCGATTACCCGGCATCAACAGCATCAATACGGGCATAGGCATCAGCAAACCTGTTATACGTGGTTTGAGTTTTAACCGAGTAGCGGTAAGCGACCAAGGCATCAAACAGGAGGGTCAACAATGGGGTCTTGATCATGGCCTCGAGATCGATCCCTTTGGCGTGGGTCGCGTAGAAATCATCAAAGGCCCTGCAGCCTTATTGTATGGGAGTGATGCCATTGGTGGCGTTGTTCAAGTTAAAGCAGCGCCTTTCCCCATCGAAGGTGAGTTAAAAGGGCAAGTCACGCAGTTGTACCGCAGTGTAAATAGCCAATATGGTGTGAGTGCCGAACTTGCCGGGCACCAAGGGATGTTTGTTTGGCGGATTCGAGGAACACTGCAGGATTATGCCGATTACCGCTTGCCAGCAGATTCGTTCAGTTACAATCGTTTCAGACTCCCGCTACTCGATCGGCGACTTAAAAACACAGCAGGACAGGAAAAACATGGCAATGTCACCCTCGGTGTGCAACGGCCTTGGGGATTTAGCCAAATAACCGCCAGTCGCTTTTCGCAGCGTATCGGTTATTTTGCTGGTGCCTTAGGGCAACCTCAGGCCTACCAGCTGGTGCCCGATGGCGACAACCGCAACATCGATTTACCACATCAGGCCATCCAGCACGATAAAATCATTTGGAATAATAACATCAAGTTGGGCGAAAA
Organism: Bacteroidia bacterium; assembly: GCA_041688385.1. Taxonomy (GTDB): domain Bacteria; phylum Bacteroidota; class Bacteroidia; order UBA7662; family UBA7662; genus UBA7662. The sequence continues at coordinate 1,089 of JBDNIH010000240.1, read as the reverse complement.
CTGGCTAGAAATCGACATCGCCTGGCAACAAAACCGCCGACAAGAACACTCCTACCCCCATGCCCATGGCCGCGCCCAACTCGATAGTAGCAATACCCTCGCCCATGGCATGTTGTTGCGTACTGGCACCGCCAATGCGCGTTACCACTACCGCATCGACAGCACCAATCGCCTAATTTTAGGGGTCAATCTTACCGGTCAGCGGCATCAGATTTCGGGTTATGAGTTCTTGGTGCCTGCTTATCAAAACCAACAGGCTGGTGCTTTTATCATCTGGCAGTATAAACCAGTAGAAACCTGGCAATGGAATGCCGGTTTACGTTACGATTATGCGCAGCTCCGTTCATCTGGCTACAGCGAAATGCTCGGTGATGGCAGTGTGCGCGAACGTGCACCGATCATCGATCGCAATTTTGGCAATATTTCTGGTTCTGCCGGACTCGCTTGGAACCCACACAACAGCTGGCAGGTTAAAATCAATGTCGGTAGCAGTTACCGCATCCCTACCTTACCTGAATTGAGCTCGAATGGAGTACACCACGGCAGTTTCCGGCATGAAATGGGCGATCCTAACTTAGATCCAGAGCGCGCTTATCAGTTTGATCTTGGCTTCAGCTACCGCACCCCAATGTATGAGCTCAAATTATCGCCTTACTTCAATTATTTCGGCAATTACATCTATTTGCGGCCAACTGGTCAGTTTAGCTTTTTGCCCGATGGCGGACAAATCTTCCGTTACGAACAAGGGACGGTGGCACATACCGGTGCAGAAGTTTCCACCGAACTCCATTTGCATAAAGCACTGCACTTGGCTGTGGGTGGCGCTTATACCCGCCTCACCAATTTAAATTCGGGCGTGCCCCTACCCTTCACCCCGCCATTTCAAGGTATGCTAGATGCCGAATATAGTTTTTCAGCTGTTTCTAAACGTTTTACTGCACCTGTTTTGGGCATGGATTTGCAGCTATTTGCAGCTCAAAACCGTACCGACCGCAACGAATGGGCTACACCTGGTTATGGACTAGTCAACCTGCATGGCGGGTTTCGTCTGAATTTTGCCAAACAAGCACTAGAGTTCAGGCTAATGGT
>JBDNIH010000239.1:0-4182 GCA_041688385.1 Bacteroidia bacterium | reverse complement strand
CTAGGTCAATCTTCCAAAGCGGCAAGCTGGGCATCAATCATTTTCTCGATCTGCGTGCGTTGTACATCGCTGAGATTGACTTTAGAAGCATTGATACGTTTAAGGGTACGGAACATATCTTTTTTGTGTGCTTCCATCGCGACATAATGGGTGAACTGTCCGTTTTCTTTTTTGAAGGTTTGCTGGTCGCTCACCGAGGCATTGGCCAATTGTGTATTTAATACTTCGCGGCTCAACTGCTCAAAGGATTTTTCGAAAACCTCGCGATCACCCATATCCTGCTGTTTCATATACTGGTCGGCGAGGGCTTTTACATTCGTTTGAACCTCAGAAGCCAAATTTTTACGGGCTTCCAGCTGGGCTTTTTGTTTGGCGATGTTTAAGTCGGCACTGGTACCACTGCCTGTGCTTTTCCAATACCGTTTGTTCGAGAAATATTTACTGCTGGTGAAAGGCTCATTGACCTTTTCTCCCATTTGATTGCTTTTACAAGCGCCGGCCAAAACAATCAAAATCAACAGCGAAAGGATATGGGTTTTCATACGTTCAAAATTTAAAAGAGCCATGCAACAAATATGCCATTCAAATTTAATGCATCCGCACTTAAAGTGGAAGTAATCCGCCGCCGCCCTTCCTTGCTGAACGCAAGGCCTCGTAGCATGCGCACCACAAACTAAAGCTTGGGCGGAGTCGACTGCCTCCGACCCTTCCATTCCCAGTCTGATTTAACCACATTTATGGCTGTACCTAGCGCGTAAAGCGGATGAATGAAACTGGTCGTCACAAAAGCCCAAATGGTTAGTTTTAAGTCAAAACCAGTCAGTAAACTCCCCACTACCCAGCGTTCTATCCAAATTTTAGCCGCCCAAAACAGCAGAAAAATAAATGCGCCGGTTTGTCCGTGAAATAGTAGCCATGGACTGAGAATAAATAGCAACTGCATAACAAAGGGCACCAAGGCGATAATCAGATGACTGAAGCTTTTGTGCGCTGTCCATTTAGAGGCCCAACGCGCCCTTTGGGTAAATAGTTGCGACCAGTTCTCCTGTGCGGCAGTCATCACCAATACTTCCCCTTGCGGCAAATATCGGGTTGCCTCGGCGCCGTACTTTCGGAGTATTTTTTTCAGTAAAAATTCATCATCACCTGAGAGCAGATGGGTGTTGCCAGCATACCCCTTGAGTTCCAAAAATGCAGCTCGTCGGTAGGCCATATTGGCGCCACTACACATAAAAGGCTTACCCAGGCCAAAAGCCAATTGGGTCACCAGCAATATACTCGACCATTCTATCTGCTGAAAGCCACTAAAAGTAGGCGACGAAATTGGCAAAGTCATTACCGGTCCAGCAACCAATAAAATAGAAGGATCGGCGAAAGGTGCTGTCAGCTGCGTAATCCATTCTGGCCGAAAGCGGCAATCCGCATCGGTAGAAATAATAATTTCACCAGTCGCTGCTAGCACCGCTATGGTTTGTGCCGCTTTTTTTCCTGGTTGCAAACCGTTGAGCAGATGCCAATCCTTACCCCCTGCTCGGGCTGCCGATACGGCTGCTTCTAAGCGGTTTATACTTTCATCTTCCGAAAAATCATTCGTAAAAATGACCTGCAACTTCGGATAATTTAAGGCATGAATACTTTCAAATAGACCCGCTAGCTGATTTTCTTCGTTTCTGACGGGTATCAATAAACTCACCGTTGGAAAATACACGCCAACTGCCATTTCTGGAAGAGGTTTGTTCCAGTAATAGTCGAATAACACAAAAAGAAGTATGTAAACTCCCGCATAAATCAGGTAGAGGTACATTATCCAGTCGAGTGGCTGCATGGCGGTCAAAGGTAATAAAGCACACGTACAAAAACATCAAAAGCCACCCGGAGGTGGCTTTTGATACAACTATTAAGTCTGTTTTATGGCTTCAACATCTCGTCGCACAAGTGACCAGCACCGGCGAATTTGTCAATTATAAACATTACATAACGAATATCTACGCTAATACAACGTTGCATTTTATCGCTGAACATCAGGTCACCGGTCATCGATTCCCAGTTGCCGTCGAAGGCAATACCTACGAGTTCACCGTTGCCGTTAATTACCGGGCTGCCGCTGTTACCACCTGTGATGTCGTTATTGGAGATAAAGCCGGTGTAAAGCACACCATTGGTGGCATAACGACCATAATCCTTCTTCACGAGCAGCTCTTTCAATTTAGCAGGCACGATGAATTCCTCATCCTTAGGGTTTTCCTTTTGGAGAATACCGTCGGCGGTGGTGAAATGTTTGTAGAATACGGCATCGCGAGGCACATAACTCAGTACAGTACCGTAAGTCATCCGTAGGGTACTGTTTGCATCGGGCGCAAACATTTTGTTGGCATCGTACTCCATCATCGCGGCCATGAAAATTTTACGTTTGGCGGCGAGTTGACCATTGACAGCGGCGCGGGGTGGATTTACATCGCTCATAAAGACGGTAAACATCTGCTCGGCGAACAACATGCCGGGATCTTTTTTCAACGTTTTAGCATTCGGTTTATCGAGGAATTTGTTCAGGCGCTCTTGGGAGGTCAGAATCGACTTGCTGTACACTTCGGCTGCGTATTTGTCGAATGCTGTTTTCGCATCTACGGCTTTGTATTTGGCCATAATTTTGGCGATTAGCTTCGGGTGTTTTGCCGCTGGTATTTCTTTGTAATACTGGAATAATAGTGCTGAAAACGTTTTTTCGTCGTTTTTAGGAAAAAACTCCTTAAAAGTCTCGTCGAGCTTGCCACGGATATTTTCGGCCTCGGTTTTGATCTTTTCGGCATCTGGCTTTTTCTCGTCGAGCAGTCCTTTGATACCGCCCATGAGATTGTAGTGATTAAACACACCGTTGCCGAGCATACCGATGGCGAAATACAAATAATGCTGGTTCAATGGGCCAAATTCAGCAATGTCTTTGGCTAAATCGTCGACGATAGTACCATATTTAGCTGTTCGTGCTGGATCGGCATTGATCCAAGCCATGAGTTTGGTTTCATATTCTGTCTTTTTCTCTACCAGACCATCGTTGCGGAGGCCGTTGCTTTGACCGATAAAGTATTTATAGGTATTCATGCCCGAAGCATAAGTTGATGCCAGCGCAATGCGGGTTTTGGCATCGGCATCCATATCTTCTTTCATGATGCGCATTTTGGCACCGTAGAGGTCGATAAAGGCCTGATTGTAATACGTCAGGTTACTCTCGAGATTGGCGGCGGTTAAATAGCGGTTGGTGGTACCCGGATAACCCATCACCATCACGAAGTCGTTTTGATCTACCCCTTTGATGCTTACTGGCAAACGTTTTTTCGGTTTCAACGGCACATTGGTCGCGCTATAATCGGCTGGTAAGCCATCGGCTCCGGTATAGATGCGCAGCATGCTGAAGTCGCCGGTATGGCGGGGCCACATCCAGTTATCGGTATCGCCACCAAACTTACCAATGCTGCTCGGTGGAGCACCTACCAGGCGAACGTCTTTATAGGTTATGTATACCGATAAAATGTACTGGTTGCCGTAAAAAATAGCTCTAACATCGGAGGTATAGCCTTCGCCTTCTTTTTTCGCTTCTTCAGCAATTTCTTTAGACGTTTTAGCGATTACACCTGCTTTTTTGCTCTCTTCTACCCCTTCGAGGGCAGTCATGATACGGGAAGTGACATCTTCCATACGCACCAAAATTGAAGCGGTGAGACCAGGATTTGTCAGCTCTTCACTGCGACTCATGGCCCAGAAACCATTGGTGAGATAGTCCTTTTCGACCGAGCTGTGGTTTTGAATGAGGTCGTAAGCACAGTGGTGGTTGGTGAGCAACAAACCTTCACCGGATACAATCTCAGCAGTACAAAAACCGCCACCCAGACGCACAATAGCATCCTTTAGACTAGCTTGGTTGACGCTGTAGATATCTTCGGCCGTTAATTTGAGCCCTTTTTCCTGCATTTTACCTTGCAGTTTGGCGATTTGAATAGGCAACCACATGCCTTCATCGGCACGGGCTTGACCCATAGAGAAAACGAGGCCCAGTACCAGGACGAGCTTCAATAGATTTTTCATGATTTCACATTTGATGGTCTAAAAATAGGAGGCATTCTTGTTTTTTGGTACGGTAGAATTCCTAAATTATCTTAATCTACTGTTTATAGGGTGGTGGAGAGGGCG
>JBDNIH010000044.1:0-8668 GCA_041688385.1 Bacteroidia bacterium | reverse complement strand
TTTTTATAAAATGAAGCAGTATACACCATGCCTGGCAAAAAGTACCTATTATCAAAAAGCCTCGACGGTTTTTTTGCCGGTTTAAACAAGGCTTATCAATTTCTACTTCAATTTTTCAAACAAGCGGTCAAGCCACCCTTTCATTTTCAAGAGGTAATCAATCAATGTTTTGAAATAGGGCTAAAATCGCTCCCCTTGATTACACTCACCGGCTTTATTATTGGTGTAGTTTTTACCAAACAATCCCGCCCGTCCTTAGAAGATTTTGGCGCAACCTCCTGGCTGCCTTCGTTAATGGGTATTGCCATCGTCAAAGCATTGGGGCCAATGGTAACCGGCCTAATTTGTGCGGGTAAGGTAGGCTCAGGCATTGGTGCCGAGTTAGGGTCAATGAAAGTAACCGAACAAATCGACGCCATGGAAGTGTCGGCCATTAACCCCTTTAAATATTTGGTGGTCACCCGCGTATTCGCCACACTCATTAGCATTCCCATTCTTTCTTACTACTGCATAGCGGTGGGTTTATTGGGCTCCTACGTAAACGTTCGCGGCGAAGAGTCGACCAGTTTAATCGTCTACTTTGAAAATGCGTTTTCAAGCATCCGCTTTCTTGACCTTTTTACGTCTATGACCAAATCCATTTTTTACGGCTTCACCATAGGTATGGTTGGCTGCTACAAAGGATTTAATGCCACCCAAGGAACACGTGGCGTTGGCAAAGCGGCCAATCAAGCCGTGGTAACGACCATGTTTTTAATTTTTATCGAAGAAATTTTGATTGTGCAGGTCTCTAACTGGATAAGATACTATTAAGATGGAAGTTCAAGCGCAACACACCGATACGGCCGAACCTGTTATTATCCTGCACGAGCTCTATAAATCGTTTGACGAGCTGGAGGTACTCAAGGGCGTTAGTCTTGCGGTTAACAAGGGAGAAAATGTGGCCATTTTAGGCAAATCGGGCAGTGGGAAATCGGTTTTAATTAAAACATTGGTTGGCTTGCTCAAGGCCGATAAAGGCGAGGCCATAGTGCTGGGCGAAAACGTTGGCGCGTTAAAAGAAAAAGAGCTTAATGCATTGAGAATGCGTGTTGGCTTTTCTTTTCAAAGCAGCGCTTTATATGACAGCATGAGTGTTCGGCAGAACATCCAATTTCCGCTGGTGATGAATAAAAAACACCTCAGTAAAGGCGAAGTCGCTGCTGCTGTTGATGAGGTATTGGATGCCGTTGGCCTCAAAGACAAGCAGAACCAAATGCCTGGCGATTTATCAGGTGGGCAGCGCAAACGCATCGGCATCGCGCGCACCCTCATCCTTCGTCCGGAGATTATGTTGTACGACGAGCCCACGGCCGGCTTAGATCCTATTACCTCTAGCGAAATCAATGAGCTCATCAAAGAAGTGCAGCAACGTTACAATACCACCTCCATCATTATCACACACGACCTCACCTGTGCCCGTGAAACCGGAAACCGGGTGGCCATGCTTTTGGATGGAAAATTTAGCAGCGTTGGCACATTCGAGGACGTATTCAACAGCAAGGACGAACAGATCAGACATTTTTATCAGTACAATTTTATACAATAAGTTATGAGCAATTCCCAAAATAAACGCACCGTAGTCGTTGGCATTTTTGTCTTTCTAGGCTTGGCCTTCCTGCTCGGAGGGGTACTTATGATTGGCAATCTCCACGAAACTTTCAAAAGGAAATCTAAATTAACCGCACAATTCGACAACGTCAATGGCCTGCAGGTAGGCAGCAATGTTTGGTTTTCTGGCGTCAGAGTAGGCACCGTCAGCTCGATTAAATTTTATGGAAAAAGAAAAGTCCGCGTAGTGCTTAAAGTCGACGAAAAGGTACTGCCCAAGGTTAGAAAAGACGCCTTTGTAAAATTGAGTACCGACGGATTAATCGGCAACAAAATATTGGTGATTTATGGGGGAAGCGAAGAAGTCCCGCCCATGGTAGACGGCGATACACTCGGGGTCGAAAAAACATTTACCTCCGAAGACATGATTAACACCTTGCAGGAAAATAACAACAATGTGTTGGCTATCACCACCGATTTTAAAAATATCAGCGCCAATCTGCTAAACGGCAAGGGCACCGCCGGCAAACTGTTAAAAGACGAGGCCATGTACACCCACCTTAATGCCGCCAGTCTTTCGTTGCAACAGGCAGCGGCCAAAGCAGAACAGTTGGTTGGCTCACTCAACACATTCAGCCAGGGACTTCATAAAAAGGGAACTCTTGGCCACGAGCTCACCAACGATACCCTCGTTTTTGCCGCCCTAAAATCAACGGTCGTGCAATTGCAAGAGTTGACCGATACAGCCAACGTTATGATAAACGACCTAAAAGTGGCTGGCCGCAATCCGAAAAGCTCCCTCGGCATTCTTTTGTACGATGAGGAGACAGGGGCACATCTAAAACAAACCATTCAAACCTTAGATAGCGCCATGCTCAAGTTAGATGACGGCCTGGCCGCAGCGCAGCATAGTATTTTTTTAAGACGGTATTTTAAGGGTAAAAAAAAGAAATAATCCATCAACAGCAGCACTGTTCATCCCGTATTTCAAACCTGCTCTACGCGTTCTTTTCACCCGGTGCAGTGCCATTAAAATGCGTCGTTATTCACGCTAATTTTTTGAAAAATACGGTCTGGTTCAAGCCCGCTCGAAACCCGCTCCAATCAAATCTCGAGCATCGCGCCAAATGCGTCTGAGCTGCCGTTACCAGAACTGAGCTTGTCGACAACTTGCATAGAGATGATATAAAGCCGAAACGAATTTTAGTAGGCCACGCGGACGAAAAGCATACAAACGCACTAACTTCAAAGCTGAGAAGAAGCCTAAACCCGTTTAGCCAAAAATCACTGTTGAACCGGTGCCTTCGTGGAACCTCAGGCTCCGGTTCTTGGGGGGAAACAGCGTAGAAATGGTGCCTTCGCGGAACCTCCGGTTCTTAGAGGAACACCTGTGGAACCGGTGCCTTCGCGGAACCTCCGGTTCTTAGAGGAACAACTGTTGGACCGGTGCCTTTGTGAACTTCCGGTTCTTGGGGGGAAATCTTGTTTACGTGCAGCATAGCCGTTAAAAAGGACAATTATGATAGAAACTACAGCCAAATGGATCACGATACTGTTTGGCCTATTCTTTATTGCCGCAGGTGTATTGATGCTCTTTGCGCCTAAAAAAGCAAACGCCATTTTACGCAAAGCCGGCAGTACCAACGTAATAAACTACGGCGAGATTACGCTACGCCTCATTCCGGCCGTTGCGCTAATTTTAGCTGCCGAAAACGCGAAGTATCCCGAAGTCTTCCAAATAGTTGGATGGTTCATGCTCTGCACCTCTGTTGTGCTCTACTTTGTACCCCGTCAGCGGCATCATAATTTCTCGGTACGGGCGGCACATATTTTAAAACCCCGCCTCTTTCAATTGATTTCCCCCTTTGCATGTGCCATTGGTGTGTTCCTCATCTACTGTGTTGTTTAATACAGCAGTCATTGGTACAGCCCTTTTCAGAAAGCGCAAAAACGACTAAATGCCGCTCCTTTTTAGCTTATACTTCAGTTAAGCACTGCGGATAGCGCGTGTTCTTTTTGGCCGGAATATAAAAGCAGAGTAGCTAGAAAAACTTTAAACAAGTACGTATACCGCTTGTTCTTTTCATGTAGATGTGTTATTTTAAAAAATTAAACAACTGCTAAAAAACAAGTAAGGCCATGAAAAATCGAAACGTTTTAATTTTAGGATTAGGTATAGTATTGTCGAGTTGTTCTGTCATACGACCAGGAGAGGTTGGGGTTAAACAAAAACTAGGACGTTTATCAGAAAAGGTTCATTATGCCGGTCCAGTATTCTATAATCCGTTTGTAAGCAAGGTTGTAACCTTATCTATTCAAACCAATAATTTGGAACTTTCATTAAATCTTCCAAGTAAGGAGGGCTTGAGCATTAATTCACAGATTTCGATTCTTTACAAATTAAATCCTGACCAAGTACCCTTTATAATAAAAAATCTAGGCTTAAAATATGAAGCCATTATTGGCAATGTATTTCGTTCAGCATCAGCTGATGTTTGTGCAAAATATTTCGCCAAGGATTTACATTCTGGGATGCGGGCTGATATTGAGCAGGCCATCAAAGAAAAAATGATGGAAACACTCAAGAGCCAAGGCATACAAATCGATGCCGTTTTAATGAAAAGCATACAATTACCGCCAGGTTTAGGCGCTTCCATAGAACTAAAACTTCAAGCAGAACAAGATGTAATGCGTATGGAGTTTACCTTAAGACAAGCAAAACTTGAGGCTGAAAGAAAAATAATCGAAGCAAAAGGAACCAGTGATGCACAGAAGATTATTTCAGAGGGATTAACGAACGAAATAATTAAAATAAGAAGTATTGAAGCTTTTATGGAGCTAGCCAAATCACCCAACAGTAAGGTTATAATTACGGATGGGAAAACGCCTTTTCTAATAAACAACGACAAGTAAACCTATTCCTAAGGGAAGGTTACTAGCAAAAATTAGCAGCTGAACTGGTTTTTTATTGACTATCGTGAAAAAACGCTTTCCAAAAGCGCTCGGTGTCATATCGATTAAACGCAAGCCAAAATAGTTGACACAATTCATTGGAAGCTCAATAAAGTATTCCTCACGAATTTTATGAAAAACAGCGCAGAAATTAATGTCGTATGGCTCAAAAGAGATATTCGTTCGCAGGATCATTTACCTATGTATCATGCCGAACAAAGTGATTTGCCTTACCTGCTGATTTACCTTTTCGAGCCAAGCTTGATGCAGTATCCAGACTGCAGTTTACGGCATTTGCAGTTTCAATTTCAATCGCTTACCAAGCTAAATGAACGGCTGCACGCCTACAACGGCGCGGTAACCCTTTGTCACGCAGAAGCGTTGACGGTATTCACGGCCCTCCAAGAACAATACACCATTAAAAACCTGTTTAGTTATCAAGAAAGTGGCACGCAAATCACCTACAACAGAGACAAGGCCGTGGGTGCCTTTTGCATAAAAAACAATATCGCCTGGCAGGAATTTCAGCGAGATGGTATAATTCGCGGCATAAAAAACCGCAAAGACTGGGATAAAACTTGGTTTGCCACCATGCATGAACCCCTCATTCAAAATACGTTTACCGCAAATAAAATACAGAACGCAAACAACAACTTTCCACTTTCACAAGCACTGAAAATTCAGCTGGCCCATACGTCCGAAACTTTTCAACCCGCAGGAGAAACATATGCCTTCAAATATTTGACGAGTTTTGTTCAAGAGCGTGGGCGGAACTACAGCAAATACATCAGCAAGCCCACCGAAAGCCGGAAAAGTTGCAGCAGGCTGTCTCCCTATATCAGTTGGGGCAATATCAGCGTAAAGCAAGCCTATCAGTTTATTTATGCCTCCTTAAAAGTTGTTCCCCATGCCGCACCCCTCAAAAATGCACTCACCCGCTTAAAATGGCATTGCCACTTTATTCAAAAATTCGAAGTCGACTGCAACTACGAAACACAATGTATAAATACGGGTTACGAATTACTGGAGCACCCAACAAACCAAGCCCATATTGAAGCATGGAAAAATGGTCGGACGGGCTTTCCGCTAGTAGATGCTTGTATGCTGTGCTTAAAGGCAACCGGCTGGATTAATTTCCGCATGCGGGCCATGCTTGTATCATTTTTTTGCCACCACCTCTACCAAGATTGGCGTACGGCTACTTACCATCTCGCACAATTGTTTTTAGATTACGAGCCTGGCATTCATTATCCGCAATTTCAGATGCAAGCTGGCACCACGGGCATAAATACCATCAGAATATATAATCCCATTAAACAGTCGCAGGAACATGATCCCGACGGTGTATTTATAAAACGCTGGCTGCCCGAATTACAAAATGTGCCCACCGCATTTATTCATGAGCCCTATAAAATGACCAGCATGGACCAACAGTTTTGTCAGTTCCAGCTGGGTAAGGATTATCCACTGCCCGTCATTAACCTCGAGACTACGGGTAAAAATGCGAGAGAAAAAATTTGGGGCCACCGCAAAAATGAAATCGTTAAGAAAGAAAACGCCCGCATTGTACAAACACATACCCGCAACAACAAGTTTTCAAACGCCAAACGGGCGACCAAACCAAAAAAAGATAAAAAGGAGCAGCAAAATTAGGCTTCGCCCAAATCCGTTGCATTTCCACCGCCAAAATCAGATAAAATGCGTCATGTGAAAAAAGAAAATTTGCCCAGTAAGTTGTGCCTTGTTTGCAACAGGCCTTTTGTCTGGCGTAAAAAATGGGAAAAGGTATGGGAGGAAGTAAAGTATTGCAGTGACCAGTGTCGCAGCCAAAAAGGCAATGCCGCGAGCCATGGGTAAACAATCCGTCTTTCTTATTTTTCCGCACCAGCTTTTTGAGGTAACCACTGCCCTCGAAAAAGCGGATAAAATCTATTTGGTAGAAGAATACCTCTACTTTAACCAATATAAATTCCACAAGCAAAAATTAGTTTTTCACCGCGCCAGCATGCAGGCCTATGCCGCATTTTTAAAAGAAAAGCAACTGCAACTGGAATATATCAACGCTACCGAACCAACCCATGATATCCGCGCATTACTTGCGGATTTACAACAACAGGGCGTCAGCCAAATACAGTATTACGATGTTTGCGACCATTTGCTGGAGAAAAGAATTCAGCTCAGCTGTGAGCAACATCAACTTTCGGTATTAAAACTGGAAAGTCCCTTATACATTAATAATTCAGCAGAAATAGCCTCGTATTTCGGAACCAAGTCCAAGTATTTTCACACTGATTTCTACATCAAACAGCGCAAAAAATTAAAGCTATTACTCGATACATCTGGCAATGCACTTGGCGGAAAATGGAGTTTAGATGCAGAAAACAGACTCAAATATCCCAAAGGAAAAGCCGTACCCACCGTTCAATTCCCGTCCAGCTCTGTGTATTATCAAGCGGCCATCGCTTATGTAGAAAAACACTTCGCGGAGAATTATGGGATAATTTCGAACACCTTCATTTATCCAACAACACACCAAGAAAGTAAAGTTTGGTTGACCCAATTTTTAGAACAGCGTTTGCAGGAATTTGGCGCCTACGAAGATGCCATACTTGGCGACGAAACCCTCCTACATCATGGTTTACTTACGCCAATGTTGAATGTTGGCCTGCTCACACCCCAACAAATTGTAACTGCCGCCATAGCACATAGTTTATCCCATACGGTTCCCTTAAACTCATTGGAAGGTTTTATACGCCAAATTATAGGTTGGCGTGAATTTATCCGCGGGGTGTATGTCCATCAAGGCAGTTACGAACGCAAACGGAACTATTGGCAGTTTCACCGAAAAATTCCCCATTCCTTTTATAACGGCACCACTGGTATTGCGCCCATCGATACAACCATTCGCAAAGTATTGGCCACTGGTTATTGTCACCATATAGAGCGCCTAATGCTCCTCGGCAATTTTATGCTGCTCTGCGAATTTGATCCCGACGAGGTGTATAAGTGGTTTATGGAAATGTTTATCGACGCTTACGACTGGGTTATGGTGCCAAATGTATACGGTATGAGTCAATTTGCCGATGGCGGTCTTATGGCCACTAAACCTTACATCAGCGGCAGCAGCTATGTTTTAAAGATGAGCGACTTCAAAAAAGGCCCTTGGTGTGCACAATGGGATGCGCTCTTCTGGCATTTTATGCATACACAACGCGATTTTTTCTTGTCAAATCCGCGCCTTGGCATGCTCATCAAGGTATTTGATAAAATGGATGACAAAAAAAAGAATGAACATCTCCTCCTTGCGAAAAATTGGCTTGAGCGGATCGAATAGCACTGCCGAAAAAGCTGGCACAGCTAAACGCATGTCCTGCTGCAAATCCCAGCCCCTTAAGCTAAACATGGTGGTACCCCTTTCCTGAAATAGAAAGATTTCACCTGTATAAATGGCCTAAACGTTTGATAGAAAGCGAAAAAACCAGTTTATTTTATACTAGAAGCAACCACTAACTTCACAGCGCCATAACAGCAAAATATGCAGGCATGCACCTGTGTCGGAGCGTACATTGTATGCGCAAAGGGTAAGCAGAATAGACTTGTAAGCCGTTTGACTTGTCTAGGTTAAAATTGATACTCAAATACTGCTGTTAAAAATTACGCTTCTTCTTTTTGCCGCAATATTTGCCTTTTGGATTAGTACAATTTGTGGAGGGGGAACAAGCCTAATACGTATACCACTACTGAATAGCATCTTACCTACTTCGGTCATTCCATTTTCACTGACCACCGGAACATTTACGAGTTCTGCCTCGCGAACAGTCGTATTTAGGAAGGCCATAAATTGGAAAATCTTCTATTGGTTCGTTCCCTTTTCTATTCCAGCCCTACTCTTGGGCGCTTGGTTAATGAAATAGGTTAACCCAATATATTTACTGTTTTTTGTGGCGGTATTTTTAATTACGAACGTTGTTGAAGTATTCAGAAGTAAAGCAAAAATTGAAAAAGAAGAAAAACCCTATCCCAAATATATACTTGACTTAGTCGGATTCTTTGCGGGTTTTGTAAGTGGTGTGACTGGGGCAATTGAGCTGCTATTTAACCGGTTTTACCTGCGTTATGGACTAAC